>LNDR01000384.1 GCA_001464755.1 Rhizobiales bacterium Ga0077524 | reverse complement strand
GCGAGGGTGCCAAGCACAACGTGCTGGTCAACGGGCTGCTCGTCGGGCGCATCGAGAGCGACCAATGGGTCCGCCGGCATGCGGCTGACGGCGCCAACTCGTCGATGGACGAATATTACGCCAACATGGGCAAGTCGTTGCCGATGGGGCGGCTGGGCACGTCGCAGGAGTTCGCCAACGCCGCGCTGTTCCTGGCCTCGGACGCCGGTTCCTACATCACGGGAACGGCGATCAATGTCGACGGCGGGCTTTGCCCCGTCGTCTGACGTTCGACGTTCTGCGATTGCCGTGGCCGAAAGCGGCCGACGGCAATTTGCCGATCCAAAAGCCGTCCCGTCTGTGGCATAAGACTCGCGGGTAGGAATCGGTCGGTACCAACTGGCCGATGCGGTGGACTGCGGGCCGGCCGAGGCGGGCGGCCGCAAGACGTGGACGGCGCATGAACCGGGTCTTGCTTGCCATCGGTGGTCTCCTGGTCGGGCTGCTCGCGACGCTCTTCGCCGCGCCGGCCATGGTCGACTGGAATCGCTACCGCGGCATCTTCGAGGAGGAGGCGACGCGCTTCCTCGGCCGCGAGGTGCGGGTCGGCGGAGAGGTCAACCTACGCCTGCTGCCGGTGCCTTTCGTGCGCTTCGAGCGGGTGCGCGTCGCGGACACGACCGCGTCCGTCGGACGGCCACTGTTCATGGCCGACGATTTCACCATCTGGCTGTCGGTTGGGGCGCTGCTGTCGGGCGGAATCGAGGCGAGCGACATCGAGGTCAGGCGCCCGACGGTCACGCTGGTGCTCGACGGCAAGGGCGGCGGCAACTGGTCGAGCCTGTCGCCAGAGAGTTTTCGCGGCAGCTTCATTCCGGCGCGCGTGGTGTTCGACGCGGTGCGGATCAGCGACGGCACGCTTGATATCCTTGGCCCCGACGGCGTGCCCAAGACATCCTTCCAGAACATCAACGGTGAGTTGTCGGCGCAGGCGCTCGAGGGGCCATATCGCGTGGCCGCGGCGTTCGCGGTCGGCGGCGCGCCGCGCGAGATCCGCCTCTCGACGGCCAAACCCGCGCAGGGCGGCAGCGTGCGCTTCAAGGGCACGGTACGCGCTCCCGAGAGTGGGGTCAGCTACAGCCTCGAAGGCGATGCGACCGACGTGCTTAGCAACATCAAGGTCGCGGGGGACCTGACGGCACGCCTGCCGCTGCCGGCATCGCTGGCGGCACAACCACAGTCAGGAGGGGTGCTAGCAGCCGGCGCACCGAAACCCGGCGGCGAGTTCGACCTCAGGGCCGCGCTCAAAGGCGACACCAAGGGCTTCACGCTCACGGATTTGGCGCTGTCCTTCGAGCAGGAGGGGCGGCCACAGCTCGCCACCGGTGGCGCGCAAGTGCAGTGGGCCGAGCGGACGGACGTCACGGTCAACATCAATTCGCACTGGCTGGATCTCGACAAGATCTCAGGCGCAGGCACCGGAGGCTCGCCGCTGGAGCTGGCGCAAGGCGTGGCGGTGGCGGTATCGCGCATTCTGGCGACGGAGGGCCGAACCGAGGCCACATTGACCGTCGATCAAGCTACGCTCGGCGGCGACGTGGTGAGCAACCTCGCCGCCACGCTCGAGCATACGCAGGGCCGGCTCAACATCAAAAGCCTGACTGCGGGTCTCCCGGGTGGCGCCCGGCTGGTCACCTCGGGCGCTTTCGAAGGTACGCCGCCAGATCTCCGCTACAGCGGGCGGATGAATTTGCGCGGCGCGAGCGTCACCCGTTTCGCCGGCTGGCTGGCGCGCGACAGCAAGTTGGCGCTTCCGGCCCGCGACGGGCCGTTCACGGTCGTCGGCGATCTGTCCATCGGCTCGCGAGAGGTGGCAGGGCGCAACCTGACGCTCGAAATCGGGCGCAACATGCTGACCGGAGACGCGAGCTGGAAGGCTGGGCAGCCGCAACAGATCGGCCTCAATCTCGAGGGATCGGAGCTGGACCTCACGCCTCTCGTTCCCGCGGGCGCCGACCCGGCACAGGCTCTGCGCGACTTGATCGGGGGACTCGCCGGCGTCAAAGGACAGACCAATGTGGCCGTCGGGGCCTCGGATGCCGACATCAAGCTGAGGCTCGATCGGCTCGTCGTCGGCGCGGCCGTTTTCCGCGATACGCTGACCGAGCTGCGGCTCGCGGGCGGGAATCTATCGATGCCTCAGCTGCGGCTCGCCTCGGCGGAGGGGTATGCGGTCGAGCTGAGGGGCGATATCGCGGATCTGGCCCGGCCGGCGGCCAAGGGCGCCCTGACGGGGCTGGTAACAGCGGAGACGGCGTCCGGGTTGGCGGCGTTGGCGCGGCTTGCGGGGCTGCCATCGGATCTCGTTCCTGCCGGCGACGATGCGGCCGTTATGACGCCTTTGCGCCTCGCCGGGCGGCTGCAGGTGGGCCTCAAGGGGCCGGATACCCACGATCTCTCTGTCGATGGGTTGCTGGCGCAAAGCCGTATCGCCGGCACTTTGAGGCTCGGCAAGTCGCAGGCAGGCTGGCGGGACCGTCCGACCGACATAGCCATGACGCTCGAAGGGGACGCGGTTCGGCGCGTCGTGTCGAAGGCGATCGGGAAGGCCGTGGGGGCGGGACACGCGGGTGTGGCGGGTTCCGGGGCGCGGCTCACCGTGCGCGGGATCGGCAGCCCGCAAACCGGCATGGCGATGCTCGCCGCCGTCGATGGCGTCGGGCTGAGCGCGGCCTACCGTGGCCGGGTCCTCCTCGACGATCAGGCGTCGCTCGGGCTGCAAGGTGAGATCGAACTCGCGCTTGCCGACGTGGCACGCGGCCTCGCCCTCGGCGGTATTCCTCAGCGACCGGGCCTCGAGGGTCCGGTCAGCGGCACCGTGCAGATCGAGCGCACGGGCGGCCGCTTGAAGCTCACGACCTCGACGTTGAGGATCGCCGGAGTCGAAGCGGGTGGCGAAATCGCCGTTGAGGCCGCCGCCGGGGCCAATCGTGTGACCGGCGACGTCAAGCTGGACAAAGGCTCATTGCAGGGCTTGTTCGCGGTGCTGACCTCGGGCACCTCTTCGGAGCGCAGGGAAACGGAGCGACGCTCACCGTGGACCGAAGCTCCGCTCGATTTGTCCGTCGTCGATCCGATCGCCGGCAGCCGTCTCCAGCTTCAGATTGCGCGCTTGGCTCTGGCACCGGGTCTCGAGATCGGCGAAGCGCGTCTCGAGCTGGTTGCGCGGCCGGGAGGGCTTGATGTCCGGGTCACAGATGGCAAGTTGCACGGCGGACAAGTGTCCGGCATCATCGCGCTGGAGAAGGTTTCTGCTGGCGTTCAAGCCCTCGTAGAAGGGATGATTACTGGCCTCAGGCTAGAGAAGGTAGTTCAGGGAGCAGCGACCGCGAGTGGCGGGCTTTCGGCCAATCTCAAACTGCAGAGCACGGCGCTCTCGCCACGCGGGCTGGTGGTTGCCTTGGCTGGTGGCGGCGAGGTCCGTCTGACGCAGGCGCGGCTCAACCGATGGACGCCGACGGCCGTTGCGAGCGCCGCCGAGACCGTCCTGGCGCTCAAGGGCGAAATTCCGCCCGGCGCGCTTCGGGCGCAGCTGGAGCTTGCCATGCAGGCGGAAGGGATCGGCGTCGGCTCGCCACGAATTCCCATAACGGTAGCGGACGGAGCACTCCGCTCCCAGCCACTGGTGGTCAATCTGCCGCTCGGACGCTTGACGGGACGTGGCGCCGTCGATCTGGATCATATGCTCGTCGATGGCGAATGGCGGATGGAGCCACGCAACTCGCCGCAGGTCCCGGGAGTGCCCCTGAAGCCAGAGCTGCCGGCGGTGACGGTCAGTTTCACCGGACCGCTCGCCGCATTCTCGACGCTCACGCCCAAGCTCGACATGGAAGCGCTCGAGCGCGAGGTGGCGGTTCGGAAAGTGGAACGCGAGGTGATCGAGCTGGAGCGCCTGCGCAAGCTCGACGAAGATCGTGCGAAGAACGAGACGCTGCGCCAGGAGGCCGAGCGGCAGTTGGCTGAACGGCAGAGGCTGGAAGCCATTCAACAGGGCCAACAGGGTGGACCGCAGGCGCGCCCGACAGAGTCAAAGCCTGCCAGTGGGGCCTTGCCACCGCACCCACCCACTGGGGAAGCCACTGGCCAGGGCGCTGCTGCATCGGCTCAGACGAACTCCGGGCAGCTTGACGCTACGCAAGCTCAGTCCGCATCCTCGCCACCTGCCGCAGTCGAGCCATCGCCCTTGCCTCGGCCCGCGCCGACCAGCGCGCCTCCGAAGGCCAAGGCGCGCAATCCCTTCAAGCCCTTCCAGGAAGGCAGCCCTTGAAGCACCAAAAGGGTCCCCCACCTGCAACGTCTGAAGGCGCGATACGTGATCGGTTGCAGGGGTGAGCCAAGTCTCACATCGTCGTGATCAGACCGACTTCGGCGCGGACGCGCGGCTGCATGGAAATATAGTGGCCGCGGGCTCATAGGGGCGCGGACGCGCGGTCCGGCGGGAGATTCGGCATGGTACACTTTAATCGCCGTCAGGTTCTTTCGGCGGCTGTGGCTGGCGCGGCCTTCGGCATCAGCGGCTCGCTCGAGATCTTGCCGTCGGCATTGGCACAGGCGTCTGCTGCGTCGCCGCTCAACCCGAACGGGCTCAAGTTCCACAAGTTCAAGATCGGCGACGCGGAAGTATTCACGATCTATGAAGGAGCGATCTGGCGCGAACATGCGCCGGGTTTCGTGAAGAATGCTTCCGTCGACGAGATCAAGGCATCGCTGAAGTCCGCCGGCATGGCCGACGACAAGGTGCCGAACAGCTACACCGTGACCGTCGTCAAGCTGGGCGACCGCACGGTCATGCTGGATGCCGGCAATGGGGCGGGCCGCTCGCCGGACGTCGGGTTGCTGCATGCCAACATGAAGGCCGCCGGGCTCGATCCGATGCGGCTCAACGCCATCGTCGTCACGCATTTCCATCCCGACCACATCTTCGGGCTGTATGGCAACGACGATCAGCCGCTTTACGGGGAGACCGAGATCGTCGTGCCGGAGGCCGAGTACAGATATTGGACCGATCCGGCGGTCATCGAGAAGCTGGCAGAGGCGCGGCGCGGCATCGCACGCCGGGTCCAGGCTTCGTTGCAAAAATGGAAGACCGTCCGCCAGGTTGCCGACGGCGCCGAGGCCGTCCCGGGCATTCGTGCTGTTGCCACACCGGGCCACACGCCCGGTCATACGAGCTATCGGGTGACGTCGGGAAGCGGCAGCCTGATGGTGCTCGGCGATCTGACGAGTATACCACCCGTCAATCTCAGGAATCCCGGCTGGCATATTGCCTTCGACCAGGATGCCGTGCTTGCGGAGGCGACGCGGAGAAAGGTGCTCGACGAGGTGGTGGCGAGCAAGACCGTGTGCACGGGGTATCACTGGGGCATGCCCGGTGCGGGGACGATCGCCAAGGACGGCAACGGCTATGTGCTGATCCCGGTGGCCTGACAGCGGACGGTTGAGCCGCCGACGGTGTCGGCGAGGAGCCGCTACTCGCGCCGCAGGATGCGATTGGTGATGACGTTCGCCCAGCCACTTGCCACGTAGGACTGCTTGAGTTCGTCAGCGTCGTAGACGTGCTCGACCCAATCGAAAAAATCGATCGGGGACGCGGCATTGGCCTCGAGGTAGCGCTCGAAGAAATAGTCGAGAACGCCCGTATCGGACTGGCGGATGTGGCCGAACTTCAGTGCGAGCTGGTGGCGCGCCGCCTCGACCGGCACCTTCTCGACGACGATGAGGTAGAGCGTGCTCATCAGCCCGGCGCGATCGGCGCCGGATTTGCAATGAAAAAGGATCGGCGGCTCGAGACTTCGCAGTAGGTCGCGAGCGCCGAGAATCTCAGCGCGCGTGGGAGCTGCACGGGAACGAACCTGATAGTCGATGAGCCGCACGCCATGGCGGCGGCAGGCCTGCTGCTCCAGCCAGTAGCTGCCGCAGACGCGGGGGCCGCGTAGGTTGACGATGGTCTTGACGCCGAGACGTGCGACTCGCTCGATCTGATGCGGCGCCGGCTGTGCCGAGCGCCATGCATGGCGGCCCAGGCGATGCAGATTGAGGTAGGCGAGCCGGAAAATGCCATGATCGACGAGCAGCATGTCGGCCCAATTGACGGCGGGACCGAGCGAAACCTTCGCCCAGTCCGGCGAATGCTCCGCAATTCCCTGCCGCCACGTGCGGACGACATTGCGCACAGCGCGCCGCTGATGCTTCGCGATCTTTCCCATTCGGGGGCATCGGCCTCTTCATGCAATCGTGCCGAACAATGCGCAAGACCGATGGAAAAAGGCAAGAGGACCACAGGGCGCACACACAACCTTATGATGTACGTAGCGACGTGGAGCGCAACCGATGAAAAATTGGTCGCGATCTGCGGCGGAAAACCCACAGAAGCGCTTGGCAAACTCGGGCTTGCTTGCCTATAGAGGTTAACGAGCAACCGAATGGTCGCGTTCGCTCCTCAAAACAACTCCAGATTGTCACATGGCCGGCCCGATGCTCCATACCGGTCTTACCGGGCCACTGCCGCGGCAAGCGAGTGGGGCGACCGATCGGCTGGAGCTGCGGGCCTACCGCATGCTGACGCGCCTCGCCCGGCCGGCGGTGCCCTATATCCTCCGCTTCAGGGAGAGCAAGGGCAAAGAAGATCCGCAACGAAGGGGCGAGCGCCTCGGACGCGCCTCGATCGTGCGGCCGGACGGACCCGTGGCATGGGTGCACGCTGCCAGCGTCGGAGAGACGAGCGCGGTGCTTCCGCTCATGGAGCGGCTGAAGCAGCTGCGGCCGGGCCTGACGGTGTTGCTGACCACGGGTACGGTCACATCGGCCAATTTCGCGGCCAGCCGGCTCGGATCATCGACTGTTCATCAATACGTGCCGCTCGACGAGCCGTCGTACGTGGCTGCGTTCCTCGACTATTGGCGGCCCGTGCTCGGCATCTTCACCGAGCAGGAGGTTTGGCCCAATCTCGTCCTCTCGGCTGCCTCACGCGGCATTCCGCTGGCCCTCGTCAATGCCCGCATGTCGGATCGCTCGTTCGACCGTTGGCAGAGGCGGCAGGGCCTCGCGGCGGCGCTCTTCTCGCACTTCGATATCGTACTCGCCCAGAACGCGGAGTTGGCGCAGCGCTTCGAGCGGATCGGAGCGTCGCAGGCCATGGTCGTCGGGAACCTCAAGATCGACTCGCCGCCACCGCCTGTCGGCGTCGCCGCGTTTGCAGCTTTGCAGGAGGCGCTGGCCGGGCGGCCTCGCGTGGTCGCAGCGAGTACACACGCGGGCGAGGAGCTTGCGATTGCTGAGGCGCACATGGCGATCCGCTCGCAGTTCGACGGTCTGATCGCGATCGTAGCACCTCGCCACCCCGAGCGGGGTGCGGCTCTGGCCGAGGCGATAGCCGGGGTCGGGTTGACGGTGCGGCGCCGGGCGCTCGGCGAGTTGCCTGCCCCGGATACCGACGTCTACATCGCCGATACTATCGGCGAGCTTGGAACTTTCTACGCCGCGTCGCCCGTTGCATTCGTGGGCGGGTCGCTCATTCCACATGGCGGCCAGAACCCGATCGAGGCGGTGCGCCATGGGGCCGTCGTCGTCACGGGGCCGAGCACGCATAATTTCACGGATGCCTATGGTGCGCTCCTCGCCTCCGGAGGGGCGTTGCAGGTGGGGGCGCCGGGCGAGATCGCGCCAGTGCTTGCGGCCCTCCTCGCGGATCCGCCCCGCGTCGAGGCGATGCGCGAGAATGCGACGCTTGCGCTCGCGGGGCTATCGGGTGCACTGGAGCGCACAGCGGCGGCACTTTTGCCCTATCTCCCCGAGGGAGAGGGCAGGCGCGCCGCCCTTGGTGGCTAGCTTGCTCGTCTCGGAACCCGGCTGGTGGTATCGCTCCGCGCCAACGTGGGGCGCCCGCATGCTCGTGCCCGTATCGCGCCTGTGGGGGGCTGCTGCGGAGCGCCGCTACCGGAACGGTGAGGCCTATCGCTGTCCGGTGCCGGTGATCTGCGTCGGCAATTTCACGGCGGGTGGCACGGGCAAGACGCCGCTGGCGCTGTTGATCGCAGGCGAGCTTGGCGCACTCGGTGCACGGCCGGCCTTCCTGACGCGGGGCTACGGCGGGCGCATCTCGGGGCCCCATTGGGTCGTGCCGGGTCGGGATACGGCGGCCGACGTCGGCGATGAGCCGCTGTTGCTGGCGCGGACGGCGCCGACCCTCATCGGCTGCGACCGGGCGTCTGGTGCGCGGGCTATCGTCGCCGCTGCGGCGCGACACGGCGCAATCGTCATGGATGATGGCCTGCAGAATGGCGCCTTGGCGAAAGCCCTGACGATTGCGGTGGTCGACGGCCGGCGCGGCGTAGGCAATGGCCTCGTCATTCCCGCAGGTCCGCTCCGGGCGCCACTCGCGTTTCAGCTGTCGCTGGCCGATGCCGTGGTCGTCAACCGACCCGAGGCAACTGGAGAAACCGGCGAGGAGAGCGACTTCCCGGATTGGCTCAGACATCACTTCGGCGGCCCAGTCATGCGGGCGTGGACGCGACCGGCCGGGGATACGAGCTGGGTCCTTGGCCAGCCCCTCGTCGCGTTCAGCGGGATCGGGGCACCGGAGCGCTTCTTCCGGCTGGTCGAACGGCTGGGCGGGCGGATCGTCGAACGGCGTGTCTTTGCCGATCATCACGCCTTCACGGAGAAAGAGGCGCGCGACCTCCTTGCGTCGGGACGCCGGCACGGCGCCACCCTGTGCACCACGGAGAAGGACTGGGTGCGGCTGGCTTCGCATGGCGCAATGGGCACTCTGCGTGCCGAGGTGCGGACGATCCCGATCCGGCTCGAACTCGACGAGCGGGACGCCTTGCGGCTCAAAGGCCTGATCGAGGCGTCACTTGCCGTCGGTCGGGGGCGTCTCCCCTGACCCACGGGCCCGGCGCTTGTTCAGCTGGAGATGTCGCTGGAGCGACGCGTCTGGCGAGCTGTAGGCCTCTTGCAGGTCGACGCTCCAGTAGCGCAGGTCGGCGATGGCGATGGGCTTGCCGGTGACAGCGCAAAGCACGAAGTCGCCGGGTTGCTCCACACGAAACTCGCCGTGCATGTAGGCGACGCGGGCCTCACCCTTGAGACCGAACAGGCGTTCGAACCGATTCATCAATCCAACCTGATGAGATGCCGAGGGCACAGGCCGCGGGTCACCCCGAGCCGGGGCACCATACATAAACCGGGGCAAGGTTGCCAGTCGCGCTTCTGTGACAGACACGACGTCTCGCACGACGTCTCAGAAAAGCGAGCCCTGCCCGCCCTTGTCGCCACCGGCGGATCGCCGGCGCTGGGTTGGCCGAATGTGCAAATCGGCCGAGGGCCGCAACGCGGCATCCAGCGGCGCGGTCGCAGGCGGGTGGTCGGCTGCTGGGGGCTCGGCGCGAGTCTTTCCGCCACCGGTCGCGCTTGCTTCGCCCGTGACGATTGCCTCGCGGTGCCCGTCCACGACCTCGATGTCGACGTGGGCGCCCGGCGTTAGGGCGGCGATCGAGCGCACAGCGCGGCCCGAGGCATCGCGGACCAGCGCGAAGCCGCGACCGAGAACACTATGGTAGCTGAGCGACGCCAGCATCTGGCCATGCGCCTCGAGTGTCTGGCGCCGACGCGCCAGCAGGGCCTCGAAAGCACTATGCTGGCGCCGGTCCAGGCCCTCCAGCCGTTCCGCGGCGCGCGAAAGGCGAGTTGATACGCCGACAGGACTGAGGCGCCCGGAGATCCGCGTCAGGCCAAGCCGGCGAACGGCCGCGATACGCGAGAGGGCCTCGACTGCCCGTGAGCTGCAGCGCTCGAGCCGGGCGTGCTCGCGCTCGACACGGACGGCGAGCAAGCGCGGCTGCAGGCGCGGCGAAATGCGGGCAAGGCGCTTGGCGTGGGCCTGGGTGTTGGCCATCAGCGCGCGGGAGAGGCGCTTCTCGGCGGCATCGAATCGCTGGCGCGGCAGCGCGGTCAGCTCCTCGGGGCGCGGCAGCCCCCTGACGGCAGCACGCCAATGGACGCGTGCCTCGTCGAGGCGGCGGCGCATGCGCTGCATCAGCCGCAAGCCCAGCTCGCCGGTGCGCTCGACCAGCTCGGAATGTTTCGGTACGGCCCATTCGGCGGCCTTGGTCGGCGTCGGCGCGCGTGCGTCGGCGGCGAGATCGATCAACGTCCAGTCCGTCTCGTGGCCAACGGCCGAAATCAGAGGGATGGAGCTTTCCGCGGCGGCGCGGACGACGACCTCCTCGTTGAAGCCCCATAGATCCTCGAGGCTGCCGCCGCCACGGGCGACGATGAGCACGTCGGGGCGGGGGACGTGGCCGCTCTCAGGCAGTGCGTTGAAGCCGCGGATGGCCGCTGCAACCTCGCCGGCCGACGTCTCGCCCTGGACGCGAACCGGCCAGATCAGAACGCGGGTCGGAAATCGCTCCGTGAATCCGGCGAGCATGTCGCGAATGACGGCACCCGTCGGCGACGTGACGATCCCGACGACACGGGGCAGGAACGGCAACGGCCGCTTGCGGGTCTCCTCGAACAGCCCCTCGGCACCGAGCTTGCGCTTGCGCTCCTCGAGGAGCGCCATCAAGGCGCCAACGCCGGCTGGTTCGAGCGACTCGATGACGATTTGATACTTTGAGGCGCCCGGGAACGACGTGACCTTGCCTTGCGCGATGACCTCGAGGCCTTCCTCGGGCTTGAAGCGCAGACGCGTGAAGTTGCCGCGCCAGATCACAGCCTCGATCTTGGACTTGTCGTCCTTGAGTGAAAAATAGCAGTGGCCTGAGGCATGCGGCCCGCGGTAGCCGGAGATCTCGCCACGCAGGCGCACGAAGCCGAAACCGTCCTCGAGTGTGCGCTTGATCGCCGACGAAAGCTCCGTGACGGTCAGCTCGGCGATGTTGGCGCCGGTTCGGCCGGTGCGGGTGGGCTCGGCGACGGTCATCCTCACTCCCCGATTGGTCTGGCAGGCGGCCGCGTGACGCGTGCGTCGTTCAGGGACGCTCGCGAAACAACTGGACCCCATTGCGGCGCCGGTCAACTCGCCCAAGATGTTTCCCACCTCGTCAGGCCGCAGGCGCCGAAACGACACGGGCAAGTTGCGACGTTCCTTCTTGTGACGTTTCACGCGAATGTTACACCAGTCGCGCCGCACCGCGCCGCGGACCTGGTGCCTGTGCAATCCAAATCTATCGTGGGGAGGAACGGTCAATGAACGTGCTTTTGATCGGCGCCGGAGGCCGTGAGCACGCCCTCGCCTGGTCGCTCGCTGCCAGTCCACTGATCGGCAAACTCTATTGCGCACCGGGCAACGGCGGCATCGCCGAAGTGGCCGAGTGCGTCGCCCTGGATGTCGGCCGGCACACGGACATCATCGCCTTTTGTCACGCGAAACGGATCGATTTCGTGGTGATCGGTCCGGAGGCTCCGCTCGTGGCAGGGTTGGCCGACGACCTGTCGGCGGTAGGCATCAAGCATTTCGGTCCATCGCGGGCAGCGGCCCAACTCGAAGGATCGAAGGGGTTCACCAAGGATCTGTGCCGGGAGCTCTCGATTCCGACCGCGGCCTATGGCCGGTTTTCCGATCGGGCGGCGGCACTCGCCTATCTGGCAAGCCAGCCCGTGCCGATCGTCGTCAAGGCGGACGGTCTCGCGGCCGGCAAGGGCGTCGTCGTTGCGATGACGCGGGAGGAAGCCGTTGCTGCCGTCGATGCGTGCTTTGCCGGAGCTTTCGGCGCGGCCGGGGCAGAGGTCGTGATCGAGGAGTTTCTCGAAGGTGAAGAGGCGAGCTTCTTTGCGCTTTCGGACGGGCGATCCGCACTGGCGTTGGCGACTGCGCAAGATCACAAGCGCGTTGGCGACGGTGATACGGGCCCCAATACGGGCGGCATGGGGGCCTATTCGCCCGCGCCCGTCATGACGCCGGACCTCGTCGAGCGCGCCATGGCCGAGATCATCCGGCCGACGATCGACGGCATGGCCCGCCGCGGGACACCGTTCAAGGGCGTGCTCTACGCGGGCCTGATGATCACGACGGAAGGGCCGAAGCTCATCGAGTACAACGCGCGCTTCGGCGATCCCGAGACGCAGGTTCTGATGGTGCGCCTCAAATCGGATCTGCTCGCCGCGCTGCTGGCCGTCGCCGACGGCGTGCTCGCGAGCTTCGACGTCCGCTGGCACGACGACGCGGCGCTGACGGTGGTGATGGCGACGAAGGGTTATCCGGGCGCCTACCAGCGCGGCAGCGAGATCCGTGGGCTCACGCAAGCGGGCGAGGTAGAGGGTGTCGAGATCTTTCATTCCGGCACCCGCCGGGAGAGCGACCGTATTCTGGCCGACGGCGGGCGTGTGCTCGCCGTCACCGCGCGCGCGCCAACCATCGGCGAGGCCCAGGCGCGAGCCTATCGCGCGGTGGATCTGATCGATTGGCCCGAGGGTTTCTGCCGCCGTGACATCGGCTGGCGCGCTGCCGGCAAGGGCCGCGTCTCATGAACGGTGCCGCCGATCTGTTTCCTGGTTTTGACACGCGCGCGATCGATACCGGGAAGGTCAAGTTGCACGTTCGCACGGGGGGGACCGGGCCGCCGCTGCTGCTGCTGCACGGCTATCCGCAGACGCACGCTGTCTGGCACAAGGTTGCGGGTCCGCTCGCCGAGCGATTTACCGTGGTTGCCCCGGACCTCAGGGGCTACGGGCGCAGCTCCTGTCCACCGGACGATCTCGATCATAGGGCCTATGCCAAGCGCACCATGGCCGACGACATGGCACGGTTGATGGCCGCGCTCGGCTTCACCAGCTATTTCGTCATGGGCCACGATCGGGGCGCGCGGGTCGCCTATCGGCTGGCGCTGGATCATTCGGATCGGGTGGCGCGGCTGGTCGTTCTCGACATCATGACGACGTGGGACCAGTGGCAGCCGGATCAACAAGCAACACGTCATCGCATCGTGCATTGGGCGTTCCTGGCGCAACCTGCGCCGATTCCGGAGACGCTGATCGGTCGGGACCCGACCGCATGGCTGGAGGGTCGTCTCAAACGTGGCACGCGTGCGCGCTCGCTCGAGGCTTTCGACCCCAAAGCGCTCGCCAGCTATGGCGAGGGCCTCTCGGATCGAGACCGGGTTCATGCGACGTGCGAGGACTTCCGGGCGAGCGCGAGCTGCGATCTTTCGGACGACGGCGCAGACCGGAGTCTGGGACGGCGCATCGTGTGCCCGACACTCGTTTTGTGGGGATCGTCAGGCAGCCTCGCCGACGTTGCCGACCCGGTTGCATTGTGGCGCCCGTGGTGCCTCACTGTCTCGGGGCGCGCAATTGACTGCGGCCATTTCATTCCCGAGGAGCATCCGGCTGCATTGCTCGATGCAGTTCTGCCGTTTCTCGTCAGCGTGGAGACAACGACATGACAGCCACGAGCGACCTCTATCCCGGCTTTCGCGAAGAGCGGCATGCGCTGGGCGACGCCACGATCTATGCCCGCGTCGGTGGGTCGGGACCGCCGTTGCTGCTTCTGCACGGCTATCCACAGACACACGCCTGCTGGCACCGGATCGCGCCGGATCTGGCACGTCACTTCACGCTGGTGGCGCCGGATCTCAGGGGATACGGACGCAGCCGAGGTCCGGCCGTGTCGGACGACAAGCACCTCGCCTACTCCAAGCGTGCCATGGCCGCCGACATGGTGGCGCTGATGCGTGTGCTCGGGCACGAGCGCTTCGCCGTCGTCAGCCACGATCGCGGCGCCCGCGTCGGCTATCGCCTGGCGCTGGACCATCCCGACCGCGTCACGAAGCTGGTGACGCTCGACATCGTGACCACGCTCGACGCCTGGACGGACATGAACATGGCGAACGCCGTCGGGCGCTTCCACTGGCCGTTCCTGGCCCGCCCGGCGCCTTTCCCCGAGACCATGATTGGCCACGACCCGGTCTATTTCCTCGATTATCTGCTGGCACAGTGGACCGCGACGAAGGACGTCTCTGCCTTCGACCCGCGTGCGCTGGCCGACTACCGGGCGTGCTTCTCGAAGCCCGAGGTGATCCACGCCAGCTGCGAGGACTACCGTGCGGGGGCGGGTTGCGATCCCGAACTCGATGCCGCAGATCGCAAGGCGGGACGGCAGATCGGCTGTCCGATGCTCGCCATCTGGGGCGCCTCGCGCAAGAGCGGCTTCGTCAACAAGCCGCTCGATACGTGGCGGCCGTGGTGTCCGCATGTGATCGGTGGCCCGATCGAGTCGGGCCATTTCCTCGCGGAGGAAGCGCCTGCGGATACGCTGGCTGCGATACTACCCTTCCTCAAGGACGGAGTTTGACGAATCCCTCAGAGCGGCCCTGCCTCGGACGCGAAATTCGAGAGGATAGTCAGGAAATGAGCCTGGTTCCGACACGGCAAGCTCCACCGCCAGCCACGCTCCCGCAGCCACGCATCGGTCTGGCGCTCGGCGGCGGCGGTGCGCGCGGTCTTGCGCATCTCGTCGCGCTCGAGGCGCTGGAGGAAATGGGGCTGAAGCCCGTGACGATCGCCGGCACATCGATCGGGGCGATCTTCGGGGCTGGGGCGGCGGCCGGCCTGCCGGCGCGCTACATGCGGGCGCATGTCGAAGAGCTTTTGTCGGAACGCTACGGGCTGATCCGGCAACTCTTCTCGGCCCGGCCGCGGCCCGTGGACCGGCTGTTCAATCTGTTCCCGATGCGCTCGGCCCTCCTCGACGCGGAGGTCATGCTCGAGCTTCTGCTCCCGTCGCGCTTGCCAGCGACGATGGAGGAGCTGCAGGTGCCGCTGGCAATCGTCGCGACCGACTTCTATGCCCAGGAGGCCGTGGTCATGCGCACCGGGCCTCTCAAGCGTGCGATCGCAGCCAGCATCGCCCTTCCCGTCATCTTCAGTCCGGTCATCGTCGAAGGGCGGGCGCTGCTCGACGGCGGTCTCGTCGACCCGTTGCCCTTCGAGCTGGTCCGGGACGGCGCCGACATCACTATCGCGGTCGATGTCTCCGGAGCGGCGCGGCAGCCGAACGACGATGCCGGGCCACGCGCATTCGAGGCACTCTTCTCGGCCTCGCAGATCCTCCAGCGTTCGATCGTGCGGGCACAGCTGCGATCGCACCGGCCCGACATCCTCGTCGACACGGCGAGCGAAGGCGTGGGCGTGCTGGAGTTCCATCGCTTCCGCGAGATCCTGGAGGCGGCGGAGCCGGCCAAGGACGCGCTGAAGCGGCAACTCGAGCGAGTGCTCTCGGCAGAGACGCTCGACACACGCAGCGGAGGATAAGGCGCCAGCGAGCGACCGGATCTCGTCAGCGTCGGCTGGTCGTGACGGCCCGGCTTGCCAGGCCGGCAAGTCCCCCTGGCTCGGCGACATCGCGCATGCCGTCCATGTTTATCGCAGCGCCCGTGAACTGCCGGGCCCACAGAGCCATCGCCGTTTGCGTGCTCGGCCTGAAGCGCAGCACGGCGCCGCTCTCAGGCTGGTCGAGCATCTCGAGCGTTCGCGCGACATCATGAGCGATCATGTCGCTCATCAGGGGCTGGCTCGCGGTCTCGGTCAGGTAAGGCGTAATCGGGAACGGCCGATACGACAGCTCCTCGGGGTGCTCCTCGTCGTAGGCCGGGGCCGTGCTCCAGCCTCCCCATCCGGCGTGCTCCGCATCGGACATCAAAGGCACTGGCCCCGCCGTCGGGCCGAGCGATGCAATCTGACGCTCGGCGGTGCTCGACGGAGCCGCAGCAAATGTGCCCGGCGGCACCGGCAGCGTGTTGCCGGTCAGGCTCGGCAGGGCCGGCCGCTCGGGGCGCCGTGCCGGTGCCGGACCAAGAACGAGTTGCGGCAGGGTCGCGGCGAGGCTCGCCAACTCGGCCAGACGGGCTCGATCGCCGGCGGATGGCGCGATCGACGCGCGCAGGCTCGTCGGCATGGTCGCTGGCGTCAGACCGCTGACCAGCTGGGGCCGCTCCACCAGTGTCGGGGCTGCGGGCTCGATCGGCCGCGGCAGCGCTGCAATGCGTCCGGGCGCCAGCGGTTGGCCGGCATCGGCAACGGCGACGCGCGGCCCCCCCGTAGTGCGCTGCTGATGGAACATGGCGACCTGCCGGGCCAGCTCGCTGTGGCGAGCCTGTGCGGCCCTCACGTCGTCCTTCGTGATCGATCCACCGTCGGCAGCTGCGTGGCGAGTCGTGCCGGACGGGAACAGCAGCGCCAGCTCGTGCCGTGGCAGGCGCGGCCAGCTGCGCACGCGGTCGGTGTCGAGGTGGACGAACGGCAGGGCGGAGGTCGGATAGTAGCCGACGCCGCCGCGCTCCTGGATCAAGGCCGAATAGCGCAGCTGCTTCACCGGCACGTCGGGAAAGTGCACGTCGGCAGCCTTGCCGAGCATGTGGCGGCTCTCGCTTGCCTGGCCCCCGACATTCTTGCGAAGCATGTCGTTGGTCGCGCGTGAACGATAGCCGGAGATCAGGTGAACCGGTTCCTTCGAGCCGAGCTCGGCATGAAGTTGCCAGAGCAGGTCGATCAACTCCGGGTCCATCTTGGTCGCTTCGTTGCGGCGATGATCGCGCATGGCATGGTTGAGCTTGGCGAGGCCGTCCTCGACGAAGCGGCCATTGCGCTTGAAGACCGCCGTGACAGTCTCTTTGGTGTGGATGCTGTAGATCGAGAGCGATCGCTCGCCGCTGGGCGCTGCAACCGGAGCCGGAGTTCCGTAGCCGATGAGCAGTGCGGCCGTGGCCAGCCCTGCGAGAAGCCCCCGTTGACGCACGACCAAGGCCGACTCCCACCAATTCGGATCGCGACGCTGGCGCGACCCGCTATCCCCCATCCCCCGCCGCGCCGCCTCTTCCGGGCATGGCTGCAGCTCGATCGAGCCGGAGTACACCTGTGTATGGTAAATCCGGCATCGTTAACGCTTGGTAAGCATCGATTGCGGGCGCTTCTTGGCTCGACTGCGGCAGTAAAAGGGCAATGGGTGACGTGGGGAAAGCGGGGGCAGTGCGAGGCCCCGGTTGCGCGCGGGCTTCGTCTCGGCCCAAAGTCGTGATGATGCGGTGCTCGCGTCCCGGTGCAAACTTCGAGATGGCGTGCCCCTCATGTCCCAAACCGAGACGGTTCTCCTGCAGCGGCCCGGTGCCGCTCTTGCCGCAGCCACGGTGCTCAGCCTGCCGCTCGGGTCGATCTACGCCTTCAGCGTATTCCTGGCGCCGCTGGAAGAGCTGCTCGGCGCCAGCCGCTCCGATCTCGCCTCGGTGTTCGGCATCTCCGTGATCTTCTTCACCATCGGGCTCAATCTGGCCCCGCGGCTCTTCGGCTTCATTCCGGTGACGGCGCTCGTTGCGCTCTCGGCCGCGGTATCGGCGCTAGGCGTCGGGCTGGCGGCAGCGGCGCCGAGCTTCACGCTCCTCGCTGTCGGGTACGGCGTGCTGTTCGCTTTCGGCGGCGGGGTCGCCTATGTCGGCGCGCAACAGTGCGTCAATGCCACGCCCATCACGCGGCCGGGCCTTGTCAACGGCTATCTCGTCAGCCTGTTTCCGCTCGGCGCCATGCTGGCAGCGCCAGCCTTCGGCTGGGGCATCGATCGATACGGCGTCAGGGCCACGCTCGCCGCCTTGGCGGTCGTGGTCGCGGCCAGCGGTGTCGTGGCGACATGGCTGATGGCACGTTCGGGCGTGCGCTTGTCGCGTCCGAGCCGGGTCGCGGCAGCCACAACGGATGCCGCAGCCGCACGCCAGCAATCCTCGGTGTTCTGGAAGCTGTTCTTCGTCTTCACGTTCGCCGCCACCGCCGGGCTGATGGTGCTGAGCCAGGCGGCAGCGATCCTGGCGGCCTACGGCGTCGGCAAAGCCACGGCGTTGGCCGCGACGACCGGCATCACGGCCGCCATCGCGGCGGCCCGGCTCGGCGGCGGGTTGATGGTCGATCGGCTGCCGGTCCCGGTCGTCGCGGCCACGGCCCAGGCCATCGCGCTCGTCGGGGCGATCCTGCTGACGCTGGTGCCGACACCCGAGATGGCAATCCCGACCCTCGGCCTGATCGGCATCGGCTATGGTCTGATCTCGGGTGTGACGGCGGCAGCGGTCGCCTTCTACTGGCCGAAGGCACTGTTCGGCCAGACCGCGAGCCGCATCTACATCGCCTGGTGCCTCGCGGCGCTGACGCTGCCGCTGGTGGCGGCGCGGCTGTTCGATCTCACGGGCGGCTATCATATCGCGATCATGCTGGCCGGCGCGGCCAACCTGTGCGGTGTCCTGGTCGGTCTCACATTGCCGAGCCAGAAGCGTCGGGCCTGAGCCGCGGCCAGACTTATCCCCCTGTCCCGCAACTCGCCTATCCTCCCGCAGACGACCGGCAGCGGCACGGGGTGACCATCCCTCGTGCTGCCGGCGGGGCTCTTTGACATCGTGAAACCCGGGGCAAGGAGACCGGGGTTGCCAAGTGCGGCGGCCGGGGCAACCGTATGCTTGCATTCGACAGGCCTGCATCCTCGGAGGAACGCCCCATGAGCCTCATCTACGGCGAGATCAAGCAACTCGGCTACGTCGTCCACGACATCGAGGCCGCCATGCGCCATTGGGTCGAGGTGCTTGGCGTCGGACCCTGGTTCTATGTCGAGCGCCTTCCCGTGAAGAATTTCCTCTATCGCGGCGAGCCCTCCGACGTCCACGCGTCGATCGCCATCGCCAACTCGTTCGGCACCCAGGTCGAGCTGATCCAGCAACGCAACAGCGCCCCGTCGATGTACCGCGATTTCCTGGCGAACGGTCCGGAAGGCCTGCAGCACGTCAGCACCTGGCCGGTCGACTACGACGCGACCGTCCAGCGCGCCCTGGCTAAGGGCCACCGCATCGGCCAGCAGGGCGAGTCGAACCGCGGCCCGTTCGCCTACTTCGAAACGGATCGCGGCCATCGCGGCACCTGCATGGAGATCGCCGCCTACACCGACGTCAGGAAGCGCCAGTTCGACGCCATCGAGGCGGCCGCACGCAATTGGGACGGGAAAGATCCGATCCGGACCAAGTGGCCGGAGTGAGGCGGCGCGGGCATTGCACGCGGCTGCATCACCCCTTCACCACCGCCCGTATTCCGTCGGCGATCTTGTGGCGGTCGGGGAACACATGGTCCTCGAGGCCGGGGCTGTAGGGGATCGGCACGAAGAGCGCGCACACCCGCTTCACCGGCGCTTTCAGCGCCTTGAACGTCGCCGGGTCCTCCGTGGCGAGCGTCGCGATCTCGGCCGAGGCCCCGCACACCGGGCCCGCCTCGTCGGCGATGACCAGACGGCCTGTCTTCCTGACACTCGCCCGGATCGTTTCGGCATCGAGCGGCGCTATGGTGCGCGGGTCGACCACCTCGACCGAGATGCCTTCCTTGGCCAGCGTCTCGGCGGCGGCAAGCGTCTCGTGTACCGCCCACGCGAGCGCCACCACCGTGACGTCCTTGCCCTGACGCTTCACCTCGGCCTTGCCGATCGGGATCACCTCGTCGGCACCAGCGTCCGGCACCTCGCCCTTCATGGCGAGCATCCGGTTGCCCTCGAACGAGATGACGGGGTTGTTGTCGCGGATCGCCGACTTGAGCAGGCCCTTCAGGTCGCGTGGGGTCGAAGGCAGGATGATCTTCAGCCCGCTCATGTTCATGAACATGGAGTAGGGGCTTTGCGAGTGCTGCGCCGCCAGCCGGCCGCCGCCTCCCACCGCCGCGCGAAAGAGGATCGGGAACTTCTGCTGGCCGCCGAACATGTAGGTGATCTTGGCGGCCTGATTGACGATCTGGTCCATGGCGACGAAGCAGAACGTCACCTGGCGCCAGTCGCAGATCGGGCGGAAGCCGGACCCGGCCGCGCCAATCGACATGCCGGTCATGCAGCTTTCGGCGATCGGCGTCGCGCGCATGCGTTCCTCGCCGAATTCCTTGACCAGCGGGAGAATGGCGTCGGTCGACATGTAGAAGACCTTGCCGTCGCGCCGCATCTCCTCCTGAACGGCCTCGAGCCCGGCCTGGGCGTATGTGATCTCGCGCATGTGAACCTCATGGGTCGTCGGTAAACGGCGGAATTGCCGCGGCTTCGCGGCTTACTCGAGTGCGAGAGCGCAATGCCTCTCATGGGATTGCAGCGACCAGGTCGGTGGCCGCGAAATCTTTGCCCTTGTAGAGCAACGGTAGGTTTCGAGTTTTTGCGAGTGCATAAGCTGCGCAATCGCCGAAGTTCAGCCGAGCCGTCGACGAAACGCCCTTGCCGTAAACAGTGAATGCCGTGAACGCAGCATCCGCCTGGCTGGCGTCGAACGCAACGATCTCGGGATCGAACGCCTCGAGCCACTCTTTCAGGCGGTCCACTCCGGCGATACCGAACCGCCCCCAGACAACCATGCGTGTCTCGAGCAACGTCACGGCAGACATCAGGCATCGATCGGCTTGCGAGATGGCATCGAGGAACGCTTGCCTCTCAGGCTCATGGTTGGTTACGGCGATCAAGGCCGAAGTGTCGATCACGATCACGAGGGAACCCCATGCTCGTCGTAGCCGATGATCTCGTCAGCTGGTCGGCTGTCGAGGATCGGCAAGTCGGCGAAGCCGTTCGTGATCTCGATCATGCGTTCACGCAAATCGCTCGGCGGCACGCGCGGAGGTATCGATACCCCAACACGGGCGGCCTCCGCTGCGATAGCCTCGCGAACGACAGTCGGCAGCGGCCTACCGGTTGCTTCGGCCAGTCGACGCGCCAGACGATCCGTTTCCGCATCTACGGGCAGCGCGATCGTCATTCTCTAATCCTCCGCTCCGATTGTGCGGCCCAGCATACTGCAGCGACGTGTCATGCTGAAACCGGACTCCCGTCTCAGGCCGCGAATACGTCGTCGAGCGCTTCTTCCGGTGCCGGGAAGGGGCTCTTCTCGGCGAACCGGCAGGACTGCTCGATGCGATCGAGAATCTGTCGGTCCATCTCCTGCCACTCGACGTCGGAGAAACCGTGCTTCGCCTTCAGATGGTCGACGAGGCGCGCGATCGGGTCCTTGCCGGCGGCCTTCCACGACGCGATCTCCGCTGGATCGCGATAGTCGGGCTGGCCCTTCCGCTCGGTGTGGGCGCGCCAGCGATAGGTGCGGCACTCGATCAGCGTCGGGCCTTCGCCGGCTCGCGCACGGGCCACGGCCTTCTCGGCGGCTTCGTGGATCGCAAAGAGGTCGTTGCCGTCGACGACGATGCCTGGAATGCCGTAGGCGGCCGCACGCACCGCGACCTCGCCGCCGCGTGCCAGCGTGGTCGAAGCCGGGGTCTGCGCCGCATACCCGTTGTTCTCGCAGACGTAGAGCATCGGCAGCTTCCACGCGGCGGCGACGTTCATGCACTCGTGGAACGGGCCAGCCGCCGAGGCGCCATCGCCGAAGAACGAGACGGCGACGCCGCCCTTGCCTTCCATCTTGGCCGCGAGGCCGGCGCCGGTGACGATCGAGATCCCTCCGGCAACGATGCCGTTGGCGCCGAGCATGCCCTTCTCGAAGTCGGCGATGTGCATCGAGCCGCCCTTGCCCTTGCAGTAGCCGTCCCGGCGGCCATAGAGTTCGGCCATCATCCGGTCGAGATCGGCGCCCTTGGCGATGCAGTGGCCGTGGCCGCGATGCGTCGAGATGATCTGGTCGCCATCGCGTAGCGCACCACACACGCCCGTCGCGATCGCCTCCTCGCCGATGTAGCAGTGCACCACGCCATAGATCTTTCCGGCGTGGTAGTCGTCGGACGCCCGCTCCTCGAAGCGGCGTATGGTCTGCATCGTGTGCAGCATCTCGCGCAGCGTGTTGGGGCCGAGGGCCATGAGCGCGTCTCCTCCGTTGTCGTTGGGGAGAGTGTTGCGCGGGCTGCCCGCGACCTCAACCGGTTTCCCGGTATCGAGCACGCGGCAGATTGCGGCGACGCGCCTGACGGAGAGCAAAAAAGCTGTTGCGCCAATGTCGGATCGGCCCTGACTGGCACGTCCTCTGGAGCAGACGCGCGATGATGTCCGACAACAAGGGAGTATCGAGATGTCCACCTCAGACCAGACGGCCCCCGCTGAGACCGCAAATACGGTGCGGTTGCACCGCGTGCTCGCCGCCCCGCCCGAGCGCGTCTATCGGGCCTTCCTCGATCCTGACGCTGTGGCCAAGTGGCTGCCACCCTTCGGTTTTACGTGCAAGGTTGACCGCATGGAGGCCCGAGAAGGCGGCACGTTCCAGATGTCGTTCAAGAATTTCACGACTGGCAACGGCCATGCATTCGGCGGCGAGTATCTCGAACTCGTCTCGAACCAGCGCATCCGCTATACGGATCGCTTCGACGACCCGAACCTTCCCGGCATGATGCACGTCACCATCGATCTCAAGGAGGTCTCGGTCGGCACCGAGATCAACATCGTGCAGTCGGGAGTGCCGAGCGTCATCCCGCTGGAGGCCTGCTATCTCGGCTGGCAGCAATCGCTGCGCCAGCTCGTGGACCTGGTCGAGCCCGAGAACAAAGGCTAAGCCTCGCAAACAGTCGGCGCGGTGTCTGGCCGAGAGCCAGACGCCTTGCCCCATACTGATCACCTCACCCCCATCGCTCCCTCCGCCGCCTTCGCGATCCCGAGCATGCGGCGGTCGGCCATCGGGGCGCACGAGACCATCAGGCTGGTCGGCGGCGCGCCCACAGCGCTCATCGGCAGCGCGATCGAGCAGCCGTCGAAGATGTTGATCATCAGCGTGTTGCGCAGCGAGAGCATGTTGAGGCGCGCGTAGTCCTCGTCCCGGACGAGATCGCCCTCTTTCGGCGGCAGAATCGGGCACGTCGGCGAGAGAATGGCATCGAAATCCGAGAGGCCTTCCGCGTAGGCCGCCATCGCAGCCCCGCGCTTCTGCAGCAACTCGATGTAATCGGCCGCCGTCTGCCCCTCGCCCATCGCAATCCGCATCGCGACGCGCGGGTCGTACTGGTTGCGCTTCGAGGCGAACAAGTCCTTGTGCCAGGCATAGCTTTCCGCCGCCGAGAGCCCGCCTTTGTTCAGGATCGGGCGGATCTGGTCGAACGGCTTGAAGGCTTGCTTCACAATCATCGCGCCGGCCTTGGCCAGCGCTGCGAGCGCCTTCTCGAAGTCGGCGGCGACCGCGGCGTCCATGCCGTCGAGCACGATGTTGGTCGGCACCAGCAGGCGCAGGCCCTTCATCGACACAGGCTCGGCGGCGGCGATCGGCTCGCCCGCGAAAACGCTATCGAGCAGCGCGCAGCAATCGACCGTCCGCGCGATCGGGCCGATCGAATCGAGGCTCGTCGACAGCGGCACGACATGATCGGTCGGCACGCGCCGTGCGGTCGGCTTCAGGCCGACGACGCCACAGTAGGCCGCCGGAATCCGGCACGATCCACCCGTGTCCGTGCCGAGCGCGCCATGCGCCATGCCGTCCGCCACCGCCACCGCCGAGCCCGACGACGAGCCGCCGGGCACATGCCGGTTGGCGCGATCCCAGGGCGAAGCCGGCATGCCGTAGTGCGGGTTGGTGCCGATGCCACCGTAGGCGAACTCCACCATGTTCGCGCGCCCGACGATGACCAGACCGGCCGCTCTCAGCCGCGCCACCACCGGAGCATCGGCCTTCGCGGCCGCCCGGGCTGCGAGCGCCGTCGACCCAGCCGTCGTCACCTGCCCTACGATGTCGGCCAGATCCTTGATCGCAAACGGGATACCGGCCAGTGGCGACGGCGCGGCACCCGCCTTCCTGAGCATGTCCTGCGCGTCCGCTGCCTTGCGCGCGCCATCCGCATCCACCGACACGAACGCCCGCGCCCCCTCCCCCTTCGGATCCGCGATCCGCGCGAGACAATCCTCCACCAGCTTCCGCGACGTCGTCCCCCCCGACGCGAGATCACGAACCAGCGAAGCAAGTGTCGGCGTTGCAGCAGATGACATGACGGTCAGCTCCCCGAGGATGGATTTGGAGCAAGTGTAGGCGCGGATGCGGGAAGGAGCCAGTGGCGCGGGCGCCCATTCGAGCTGCAGTGCCGGTACAATTCACCGGCAGTGCATTCCGTGCAGTGACAGAACCTTCGACCGACGCTAACTTATGTTCCAGCGAGCGCGTCAAGACGTCCTGGGAAACCGGGGCTCTCTGGGGCTACCCCAGGGGATCTTTTCAGCACGGGCAGAACGCGGCGAGGGACGCAGGTAGGCAGGCCTACCGTCCTCCCACGCAAGACACGGCAGGTTGGCGCGCTCGCTTTAGATTCGGTCGGAACGCCTAAATGTCATCGGCAAGACGTGACCTCATCGCGAGTAACATTGCTGCTACTCTGCTTGCAGGATCCTGGTCTTCACGAGCGATGCAGCAGCGTCTCGGGAGGCTGCTCGGCCTCGGAACGCAGAAATCGCAGAAGCGACTTGTTGGCGAGATTCTCGATCGGGTTGAGTACGACTATCCGCCTTCGCAGGGTGATCTAACGAAACTCGTCCTGCAATCGGCAGCTTTTGACGGTGCCGTGCGCCCATGGTTGCGGCGCGGCCCGCCAATCAAGATGGTTCTGAAGGCGCCGCGTTTTGCGTCGACTACAGCAGCGATCAATGCCGATCTCCCGCAGCTCGCGACGCCGGGGGACATCGCAGAGTGGCTGGGGCTGTCGATCGAGCACTTGGAATGGTATTGCGACGATCGTCGCCAGCATGGCCGTACGGCGATTCCTGACCTGCAGCATTATTCGTACGCGTTTCTCAAGAAGTCGCTCGGCCCACCACGTCTGATTGAAGCCCCGAAGCCTCGCCTTCAAACGATGCAGCGAAAAATACTTCGGGAGGTTCTCGATCGCGTGCCCGTGCACGAGGCGGCTCATGGGTTCGTGCGGGGGCGCTCATGCATCGGCGGAGCCGAGGTCCATGTGGGCGCAGCAACGGTCGTCTGTTTCGATATCGCGGACTTTTTCCGCACGACGCCCCTGGGCCGCGTACACGCGCTGTTTCGCAGTCTTGGTTATCCTTACGAAGCAGCGCGCAGCTTGACGCGTCTTTGCAGCACAGTGACGCCAGCAATTGTATTCAGTCGTATTCCACATCCATCGCGACACACGCGCGACGCCTTGATCGGTTACAGGCAACCCCATTTGCCGCAGGGCGCGCCAACGTCGCCGACCCTCGCAAACCTCGTCGCATGGCGTCTCGATGCGCGTCTTAGCGGTTTGGCGAAAACGTTCGGTGCACGCTTCACCCGCTATGCAGACGATCTCACATTCTCAGGCGATCAGGCTTTCGACCGTAAGGCGCCGTCGCTCATAGAGGCTGTCGCGGCAATCGTCGAGGACGAGGGATACCGATTGAACGCGCGGAAGACACGGGTCTTGCGGAGCTCCCAACGCCAGCAGGTCACGGGAATCGTGGTCAATGCGCGACCGAACTTGGGGCGCGACAGCTACGATACGTTGAAAGCGATCTTGCACAATTGCCGCCGCAATGGGTTGGAGGCTGAGAACCGGAGCGGTTATCCGGATTTCCGGGCGCACCTCGAAGGGCGTGTCGGTTGGGTCGAAAGTCTCAATCCGGCGCGCGGCAAGCGACTGAGGGCGATCTTGGACGAAATCGCGTGAGCCCCCCTTACCCCCTCGCCTCCAACCCAAACTCCCCCGCCAACCTCTCGTAGGTCCTCACGCGGATCTCGTAGCTTGGCGCCACGGCCACCAGCACCACCTCGTCGGCGCCGAACTGCTCGGCCTTTTCGCGGATCTGGGCGGCGACCGTCTTCGCTGTCCCGAGCGTCAGGCGCGGGCGGTCGTTGGCGGCGATCTGCTGCTCTCTGGGTGAGAACTCGTAGGCCGCCGCCTCCTCGATGGTCGGCACGGTGCGATTGGCGCCCATGGCCGTCAAAGCCCACCGCATCAATACGGCCTTCTCGATGGCTTTCGCCTCGGCCTCGTCGTCGGCGACGATGGCGAGCATGGCCAACGCCACGCGCGGCGTCGCCTCGTGCCACGGCTTGAAGTGGGCGCGATAGGCCTTGGCGACCTCGGACCCCGAATAGGCGTTGATGAAGTGCGCGAACGCGAACCGCATGCCGAGGCTTGCCGCGAACGACGCGCCTCCCGTGGATGATCCCAGCACCCACATCTCCGGCGACGTCGGCACGTTCGGGCTCACCAACTGCCCGTGCAGCGGGTGCCCGTCCGGCACGACATCGCGGAACAGGGCCGAGATCTCGGCGAGCTGGTTGGCGAAGCCCTCCTCCGTGTCGATCGGGCGCCCGTCGAACAACACGCGCGCGGTGCGCGGATGCCCCCCGGGAGCGCGGCCCATCCCTAAGTCGATGCGGCCCGGATACATGGCCTCGAGCATCTTGAACTGCTCGGCGATTTTGAAGGGCGCGTAGTAGGGCAGCATGATGCCACCCGTCCCCAGCCGAATGTGCTTCGTCTCGGCACCGAGCCGCGCGAGCAGGATCTCCGGCGACGCGTCAGCCAAACCGTTCAAGGCGTGGTGCTCGGCGCACCAATAGCGGGTGTAGCCGAGACGATCGGCAAGCCTGGCCAGCTCGATGGTGTGTTGGATGGCCTTGGCCGGCGTGGTGCTGCCGATGATGGGCGATTGGTCGAGGATCGAGAGGGGAAGCGTCATCAGGGGTAAAACCTTTCCGGCATGCTGGCGACACCATGGCATGCCCGGGCGGCCATCTCCACCTTCCGGCCTCGGCGCCTCGCCGGGGCGGCAATGGGTAGCGCTTGACCGGGGTCAAGGCTGACTGGCCGGGAAACGGCTCTGCTGGGGCGACAGTCGCTCTGGAGAGAAACGTCATGAAGGCCTCAGAAGTGATGGCGCGGGATGTCGTTACGGTCAATCCGCAGACGACGGTAAAAGAAATCGCCGAGTTGATGTCGCAGCGTCGCATCAGCGGCCTGCCGGTCGTCGATGCGAGCGGCAAGCTCGTCGGCATCGTCAGCGAAAGCGACTTGCTGCATCGGGCGGAGACGGGCACGGAGCGCCGCCGCAAATGGTGGCTCGGGGCGTTCGTCGATTCCGACCAGCTTGCCCGGGAGTATGCCGCCTCTCATGCCCGCAAGGCTTCCGACATCATGTCGACCAAGGTGGTCACGGTCGAGGCCGGCATGGATCTCGGCGATGTGGCAGACCTCCTCGACCGGCGCAAGCTGAAGCGTGTCCCCGTGGTCGACGACGGCCGTCTCGTCGGTATCATCACGCGTGGTGATCTCGTCAGGGCGCTTGTCGCGCGACAAGGCCAGGCGCCCGTGGATGCCGGCGACGATGCCAGCGTCTCGCGTGCCGTCCGGGAGCGGATGCAACGTGAGTCGTGGCTGGACAGCTCGCTGGTGACGATCAACCTCACGAATGGAGTGGCGGAGCTCAGTGGCTTGGCGGCCTCGTCCGATCAGCGGCGCGCGCTGCGCCTCCTGGTTGAGGATACCCCTGGCGTCAAGCGGGTGGACGACAAGCTGGGCCTCAGGCCGATCGGCGGCGCGATGGTCTAGGCGACGAGCTTGCCCGGTGCTCTAGCAACGGGGCTCCAGCACCGGGCCACAAAAGCCGCTGGACCGGGCCCGGCTTCCTCTCCATTCTCGCCGGCCGAAAGCAGTCGTTCGGCCGAATGAGGAGAAGGCGGGTCATGAGCAGCGCGTTGAGAGGGGCGGACATTGTCGCGCGGAGCCTGGAGCGGCTCGGACACCGGACGGTCTTCACGCTCTCCGGCAACCACATCATGTCGATCTTCGACGCGGCGATCGAGGCCAAGCTCGAGCTGATCCACACGCGCCACGAGGCGGCGGCCGTCCATATGGCGGATGCCTACGGCCGCCTGACCGGCGAGCCGGGCATCGCGATGGTCACGGGCGGACCGGGGCACGCCAATGCCGTTGGCGCGCTCTTCACGGCTTTGGCTGCCGAAAGCCCGATGGTCCTGTTGTCCGGGCATGCAGCGACGTGGGAACTCGGACGCGGCGGTTTCCAGGAGATCCGGCAGGCCGAGATGGCGGCGCCCGTCGCCAAGGCATCATGGACGGCCAAGTCGGCCGCGACGCTCGGCGAGGAGCTGGGTGAGGCGTTGCGGATCGCAAAATCCGGCCGGCCAGGCCCGGTGCATCTGTCGTTGCCGTCCGATCTCCTCGACGAGACGGTCGAGGCCAATGCCATTCGCTGGCCCGATGCCGGCAAGGTGGCGAAACCCCAGCAGATCGCGCTGACCGACGGCGCCGCGGACGCGGTGCTCGCGGCGATGGCAGGGGCCAAGCGCCCCGTGATCCTGGCTGGCCCGCATCTTTCCTCGCGCAAAGGCCGCGATCTGCTCAAGCGTCTCGAGCAGGCGACCGGCGCTCCGGCCGCGGTCATCGAGAGCCCGCGCGGCGCCAACGATGCGACGCTCGGCGCGTTCAGCGATGTGGTCAAGGCGTCCGACCTGATCGTTCTGCTCGGCAAGGCACTGGACTTCACGATCAAGTGGGCGACCGGGCCAGCTTTCGCAGATGACGTGAAGGTGATCTCGATCGACCCGGACGCCGAACTCGTCGCTCGCGCCGCCCGCGAGAAGGGCGCCAACCTCGCATTCGGCTGCGTCGCCGACACAATCCCGGCGGGCGAGGCGCTTCTGGCGCGGGCCGCAGCGTCCAGCCGCAGGATCGATCTTGCTTGGCTGCGCGAGGCCCGAACCATGATGGACGGCCGCCCGGAGGCTTGGGCGCAGCTCAAGGGCAAGACGGCGGGCCGGCTGCACGCCGCCGAAGTGTTCCGCGCGCTCAGGCCGATCGTCGAGCGCGATCCCGAGACGCTGCTGATCTGCGACGGCGGCGAGTTCGCCCAGTGGGGCCAGAGCCTTCTTCCCGTCAACAAGCGCCTGATCAACTCGGTGGCCGGCTCGATCGGTGCGTCGCTGCCGTTCGCCATCGCAGGGCGGGTGCTGGACAAGAAGGCGCCGGTCATCGCGGTGCTCGGCGACGGCACGTTCGGCTTTCACATGTCGGAGTTCGAGAGCGCCGTGCGCCATCGCACGCCGTTCGTTGCGATTGTCGGCAACGATGCCTGCTGGAACGCGGAGAGCCAGATCCAGAAGCGCGACTACGGCGCCGACCGGATGCACGGCTGCGAGCTGCTCCCGGCGCGCTACGACCAGGTCGTCGCAGCGCTCGGTGGGCACGGAGAGCTGGTCGAGCGCATCGAGGATCTGGTGCCCGCGGTCGAGCGGGCGCTGGCCTCGGGCAAGCCCGCCTGCGTCAACGTGCAGATCGAGAGCATCGCCGCGCCGATCATTCGCAAAGCCTCCTGACATCCGGCGCAGAAGGAATTAGAGTGTTGCTCGTGCATCCCGAGTTTCGCCACGCTGTTGTCGCGAAGTGCGATAAGGCTCGGGGCAGTTCATAGTCGATGGAGTTGGCAATGACGGAAACGCAGAAGATCGCCCGCGCCGAGCGCAAGGTTCAAGCGATGACCGGGTTCTACATCCATCTCGCCACGTTCGGCGCGGTGATGCTGTTGCTGGTCGGGCTGAACTTCACCGATCCGCACTGGTGGGTGCAGTGGCCGTTCGCCGGCTGGGGTATCGGCGTCGCGGCGCACTGGTATGCTGTCTTCGGCCGCGGAGCCGAGATGCTACAGCGCTGGCAGCTCAAGAAAATCTATGAGCTCAAGAGTCACATGTAGGCCGTCCGAGGTTGGACGATCATCATGCGCTCGTCCATCGGCAGCGAGCCGCAGGGTTGAGGTCGGCTAAGGGTTGGCTGGCCTCGAGTTGAGCTTGCTCGGTGGGGGAAAAGGTGGCCGAACACGACCGTGGGGCAGCGCCGGCTGTCGATCGCCCCTCGGTTGATGCGCCGCGCAATCTCGCCGCCATCGGGGCCATGGTGTTATCCACCGTGGCCTTCACCATCGGCGACGCCGCCATGCGGTTGGCATCCGGAGCCATTCCCACCGGGCAATCGGTTTTTCTGCGCAGCCTGACCTCCGTGCTGCTGGTCGCGATCGCGGCCCACTGGACCGGTGTGCTGTCCTCGCTCCGTCGTGCCCTGGTTCCCTGGATGGGTTGGCGGTGCCTCGGCGACGCCGGCAACTCGCTGTTGTTCCAGGCGGCTCTCGCGCGCATGCCGTTCGCCGACATCATGGCGGTACTCCAGCTGACGCCGCTCTCACTGACCGCCGCGTCGGCGTTGTTTCTCGGGGCCACCGTCGGCTGGCGGCGGTGGGCGGCGGTTGCGGCGGGGCTCGTCGGGACGCTGCTGGTGATCAAGCCGGGCACCACGGCTTTTAATGTCTTCGCGATCCTGGCCGTGGGCTCGGTGCTTTGCGGAACCTTGCGCGACGTGGCGACCCGGCGCCTCGACAGCGCGATACCCACGCTGATGATCCTCCTGGTCTCGCAGGCGGCCGTGGCGGTTGCCGGCTTTGCACTGGCCATGTTCCAGGGTTGGGTCTGGCCCTCGCCGAACGGGATGATGCTCGTCGTTTTTGCTGGCGCGATGACGGCGCTCGGCCACCTCTGGATGATCATCGCACTCCGGATCGGAGACGTCGCGGCGGTTGCACCGTTCCGCTACGCCAGCGTGGTCTGGGCGATCCTGATTGGCCTCATGCTGTTCCGCGAGGTGCCGGACGGGTGGTCACTGGTCGGCATGGCGATCCTCGTCCTCGCCGGCCTCTACGCCTTCCACCGGGAGCGCGTCCTCCTGCACGGGACCCGATCGGGACAGAGGCACCGGGACTGACGGTTCTTCGCGCTCAAGCCCTGACCGGAGCGCGCCTGATCCGCCAAGTGAACGACGGATCGCCGAGGTCGAGGCGCTCCACCGTTTCCAGCACGAGGAATCGGTTGTGCACCGAGAGCAGACCCTCCAGAAGCCCATTCCAGGCCTCGAACACGGCCGGCGACTGGGGTGGCAGCCCGCGCATAAGTCGCCAGGATGTCCGTCGCACGAGTGCTGCGCTTCCCGACGCATAGCAGTCGGCGGTGTCGCCTTCGCCTTCGGCGAGCCCGACCATCAGGTCCGCGAACGCATCGGGGCTGTCGCCGATAACGCCGAGCGCCGTCGCTGTATCCTGATAGAGCTGGGCGCCGACGAGCCGGCCTGTCACCCGCCCAATGTGGGCCGCCTCCGCTGGGCCGAGTTGCTCGACGAGGCGCGGCAAGCCGGAGCGGACGTACTCCATGCAGTAGTTGCGCTCGGCCTTGGCGAGGCGCTCGGGCGGCCAATCGGCAGCCGGCAGCCTTGGCGCGGCGGCGGGATCGAAGGGCGGTGCCATCTCGCCGGGGCGGAAGATCAACCGCTCCTCGGGGGCGATGTCGTGGTCGCGCTCCCAGAAGTAACCCGCGAGGCCGTGCTGACCATCGGTGGTCTGCGCCGTGCACACGAAGCCGAGACGCGGATTGCCCAGACTGACGCCGTTCTGCGCATACCAGCCGCGCAGGAATGCCCGCGACACCTCGCTCGGGATGCCGCAGATGGCGGCCCCTGGGTAGATCCAGCGGGGTGGCACGAAATGCACCCAGGCCTTCTTATCGCTTTCGCGCATGAATTCGACACGCACGCCGCCGACGCTGTTCGAGAGGTAGTGATAGGCCGCGCACGCCACCGCATCCGGCATGCCCTTCAGGCCCAGCTTCTCGAAGCTCGACAGGAACTTCTCGTGGTGCTGGTGTCGAAAGACTCGGAAAATCCATTCGGCCGCGTCAGCGCCCGAGCGGCGCGAGACGAGTGTCAGCATCAGCCCGGTGAAGTAGGCGTGATAGAGCCGGGCGGCGGCCTGCATGGGAGCCGAGGCGCCGGCTGTTGTTGTGGTTGTGGCGGGGGGCATCGCCTCAGCGCAGCTCGGTCGCGGTGACGAGCGCGGCGAATGGAATGCCGGCCTTGGCGAAGGCCTCCGCGGCGCCCTCCTGGCGATCGACCATGGTCAGCACCTTGATCACCTGGGCCCCTTCGCCGCGCACGGCTTCGATGGCCTTCATCGACGAGCCGCCGGTTGTGGTCACGTCCTCCAGAATGACGACGCGCTTCCCCTTCAGGCTGTCACCGCGCATCAAGCCTTCGACGAGGCTCTTGGTGCCGTGCTCCTTGGTCTGCTTGCGCACCACGAACGCCTGTAAGGGCACCCCCATGGCATGACCGACGGCCGCAGCCGAGGTAGCCAACGGCACCGCGCCGAGTTCGAGCCCGCCGACGAGGTCCGGCTTGTCGGTCCGCAGCGCCTCGACGATCAGCGCACCCAGAAGGTAGGCACCTTCGGGGTCGAGCATGGTCGGCTTCAGGTTGCAGTAAAAGTCGCTCGTCCGCCCCGAGGCCAGCGTAAACGTGCGCCCGGTCTCGACCGACCGCGCCTTGATGATGGCGATGAGCCGCTCGCGGCTGGCAGAGGGCAAGGGAGTCGTCATGCGGATCGTCTCTCGGGCTGGTGGTCGCGGCGGTCGCGCCTCGCGGCGCTCACTCGCGACAGGAGAAGCACAGCACAGCTACCACCGGCGGCGCCCCGCGTCATGCCTGGATGAAATCGTACCCACATGCGCCCGCGGAGCGGCCCGGCCCGGTCGGCCTCTCATTGTGGCGATAGAGCTGGTCGGGGTCGTCAGGCGGCTTGAGCAGAGCCGCTGGCAACATCCCCCGATGCAGGTCCGCAGCGCCCGGACAACAGCCATCGACGAAGGCGTCGTCATTGGCCAAGTAGGAACGAATGATACGGCCGCGAAACCCGTCCATTGTGGTCCGCTCTCGGCTCAAGTGCGAAAGCCGGGGTTGGTCACCTATTGCGCGCGAGAGGCGCCGCCCAGTCGCGCGGTAAGGCTACGAGCCGCGGTCCCGAGGATGTCCTCGACGGTCGTGACGGGCTTGCGATGCACGAGGTCGATGCGCTCTGCGTAGGGGACCGTCAGTGCAGCGATCGCCCGGCCCTGCGTATCGAGGATCGGATAGCTGACGGCATAGAGGCCACGCACCTGGACACTCGGGCTCGACTCGAAGCCGCGTGCTTGAACTGTTTCAAGGGTGGCAAGGATCTGCGGATCGGCGTGGTTGGGGCGTCGCCGTACTGATTCCTCGATCCGGAACGATCTGATCTCGCGAGGCTGGAACGCGAGCAGCACCCGGCCAGAGGCGGACACGAGCACGTCCAGCTCGGCGCCAACGCGCACGCTGAACCCCATGCCGCTCGGTGAATCGACCTTGGCGACGACGACCTGCCGGCCTTGATTGTAGACGGTCAGATGGCAGGACTGATCGAGTTCATCCGATAGCCGCTGCATAATTGGCATGGCCTCGGTGAGGAGGCGATGGGTTGGCGGATTGAGATGAGCCAACTCGAACAACTTAGGCGTTAGAACGTACCTGTCGTCGACAACGGTGAGATAGCCTCGATCGACGAGGCAGGCGATCATTCGGTACAGCTCGCTGATCGTGCGGCCCAGCTTGAGCGCGATCTCCTTCTGCGAAAGAGGGGCCTCCGAGAGGCACAGCAACTCCAATACATCGAGCCCCTTTTCGAGCGCGGGCGCGGCATAAGCTGGCCCTTCGGCCTCCGCTGTCCGTTTACCTGTCTTTGCGTCGCCGCTCATGCGCTCGTTTGCTCGTTGGTCGTGCTGCATCTGGCGCGGCTCCGCTCGACCGCCCCTCTTTCGTACGTCACTTGCCGGTCTGATGCACCTCGATGATGTTGCGGTCCGGATCGTGGAAGAAGATCTGGTACCAACCAGCCATCGCCCAGGTGCCGTAGTCCGAGAACGGGATATTCTTCTCCTTCAGGCGCCGCTTGAACGCCTCGATGTCATCCGTCCGAAAGCAGAAGTGACCGCGCTCGAGCGGATTGATCGCATGCTTCATCCGGAAGCCGAGATCGACATCCTTTCGCGCCAGATGAAACTCCACGGCGCCATCCGTGAGCAGGTCGACATTACCGCCGT
>LNDR01000383.1 GCA_001464755.1 Rhizobiales bacterium Ga0077524 | reverse complement strand
GCGATCGTCATCATCTCAGCCCGTCCACTGAAGCTGGACCCGCGATGAGAGAGCCGTGACGATCCACCGAGGGCCGCCAAGACGACACCGCGAGGTCTCCACGGAAGAACGCCACGTCGAATTTGCACGCCCCGAGGAAACACCTTAAACACGTGCCCACGATCGATCGGACCGTCGGGGAAGGTTGCGCCAGCAGCGGAAAGTTGCATGACATCCAAACCCGGCTCGGACAAGGGTAAGCTGGCGAAGCAGGAGAGTTGGGGTGAGATCGGCAAGATCTTCCTGCACGCACTGATCATCGCCTTTTTCGTCCGCGTCTTCTTCTATCAGCCCTTCAACATACCCTCTGGATCGATGCAGTCGACGCTGTTGATCGGCGACTATCTCTTCGTGTCCAAGCTGTCCTACGGCTACAGCCGCTACTCCTTGCCTTTCGGGCTCAACCTCTTCTCGGGACGCGTGTTGGCCACCGAGCCGAAGCGCGGCGACGTCGTCGTCTTCAAGCTGCCGCGTGACAACTCGACCGACTACATCAAGCGCGTCATCGGTCTGCCCGGCGACGAGATCGTGCTTCGCTCCGGCGTCGTCTACATCAACGGCCAAGAGGTCCAGCGCCGCAAGGTTACGGACTTCGTCCAGATCGACGACGACGGACGCGAGCGCCGCACGCCGCGCTTCGAGGAAACGCTGCCGAACGGGGTCAAGTATCTGGTCGTGGATCAGCGCCCTGACGGCGACTACGACAACGTCGGACCCTACAAGGTGCCCGCCGGCCACTACTTCATGATGGGCGACAATCGCGACAACTCGACCGATAGCCGTGTCCCCGCGCATCGTTTCGGGGTCGGCTTCGTTCCTTTCGAGAACCTCGTGGGTCGCGCGGACATCATCTTTTTCTCGGCGGCTGTGGATGAACCCGGCCGGTTTCAATTGCTGACACCCTGGACTTGGCCGTTCGACGTCCGCTGGTCGCGGATTCTGGACATCGTGCGCTGACGCAGCCGCGTGCGTTCCTCCGCACCCGCACTGTGCTAGTATCGGTCCCTTACGGGTCGAATGCGGGCTCGGATGGAGACAGCAGTTGGAGGCGCCACGCGCTCCAAGCAGGCAGGAGGCCGATCGTGGCGCGGCGCAACATCAAAGGGCTCGAGACGACACTCGGCTACCGCTTCAAGAGCCGCGCCGTGCTGGAGCGGGCGCTGACCCATGCCTCGACACGTAGCGACCAGTCAAAAGGCGAAGACAACGAGCGTCTGGAGTTCCTGGGCGACCGTGTGCTCGGACTTGCCATCGCCGAGCTTCTTATCGAGCGCGATCCCAAAGCCAGCGAAGGCGCCCTCGCCCGTCGCTTCAACCGTCTCGTCCGAAAGGAGACGTGCGCCCGGGTCGGGCGGTCGATCAACCTCGGGCCCTTGATGGTGCTCTCCTCTGCGGAAGACGACAGCGGCGGCCGCGACAAGGATACGATCCTGGCCGACGCGATCGAGGCGCTCTTGGCCGCAATCTTCCTCGAGGCAGGCTTCGCCGTGGTGCGGGACGTGATACGCCTGCTATGGTCACCCCTGCTCGACGGATTGCCGGAGACGGTTGCAGACGCCAAGTCAATGCTGCAGGAGTGGGCACAGGGACAGGGGCTGCCCCTGCCGCGCTATGTCGAGATCGAGCGCAAGGGTCCCGACCATGCGCCCGTCTTCACGACCGAGGTCTCGATCGACGGCAAGAAGCCGGCGCGCGGCAGCGGTGCCAACAAGCGCGCCGCCGAGCAGGCCGCCGCCTCAGCCATGCTCGCCCGAGAGGGCGTGATCCGAGGAATTCCGACCGATGAGTGACCACCCCGACCTGCCTCCCGACGCTCCCGCCGAGGCCTCCGCGCCCGACGAGGAGGGGCGGCGCTGCGGGTTCGTCGCCCTGGTTGGCGCGCCCAACGCCGGAAAATCGACGTTGCTCAACGCCTTGGTCGGCACAAAGGTCTCGATCGTCAGCCGCAAGGTGCAGACGACGCGCGTGCCGGTGCGCGGCATCGCCATGGTCGGCAAGAGCCAGATCGTGTTCATCGATACCCCCGGGATCTTTGCCCCGCGCCGCCGCCTCGACCGCGCAATGGTCGGTGCGGCCACCGGTGCCGCGGCTGACGCCGATGTCGCCGCACTCCTCATCGATGCGGTCAAGGGCATCGACGACAGCCTCGACCGCCTGATCTCCGTGCTGAAGCCGCTCGCCACGACCCGCATCCTGATTCTGAACAAGGTCGACAAGATCAAGAAGGATGCGCTGCTCGGGCTCGCCGCAGCGGTCAACGAGAAGCTCGCCTTCGAGCGGACCTTCATGATCTCCGCGCTGAAGGGAAGCGGCGTCGACGACCTCAAGACCTGGCTCGCCGCGAGCCTGCCCGCCGGCCCCTGGCACTACCCCGAGGACGAGATCACGGACGCGACGGAGCGCTCGACCGCTGCCGAGATCACCCGCGAGAAGATCTACGAGTACCTGCACGAGGAGTTGCCCTACCAGACCACCGTCGAGACGACCGCCTGGGAGGAGAAGACCGACGGCTCCGTGCGCATCGAGCAGATCGTGTTCGTCGAGCGCGACAGTCAGAGGCGCATCGTGCTCGGTGAAGGCGGTCGCGCGGTCAAGCAGATCTCGATGACCTCGCGCAAGGAACTGGCCAAGCTCTTCGGGCGCCCCGTGCACCTGTTCATCCACGTCAAGGTTGCCGAAGGCTGGGAGAACAATCCCGAGCACTACCGCGAGATGGGCCTGGAGTTTCCGAGAGAGTAGCGCTGCGCTGCCGACAACGGCTCCGCCCTAGCGCCAGGGCTGCACGACAATCTTGGTGTGGCGGTTGGGGCTCGCCAAGTCGGAGAACGCACCAGCTACCTCGTCCAGGCCGACGGTCCCAGTGATCATGGCGCCAGCGTCAACTTTGCCGCTGGCGATCAGCTCCAGCGATTGTGCAAACTCGTCCGGCGTGCAGCCGACCACGTATTGCACGCTCAGCTCCTTGAAGATGGCGAACATCGGCTTCTGCTGGTCGGTCTCCATGCACACGCCGACGATCACGACCCGCGCGTTTTGAGGCGCCTGCTCGAAGATGCTCTGGATCAGGCCCGGGACGCCCACGCACTCGAAGATCACCGACGGCTTCAGCGGCGCCGACGGAACGATCGAGGTCGGCAGGCGCGCGATCTCGTCAGGGCTCAGCGTCGCGTGCTGCTCCCAGGTCTTGAAGGGCGACGTCGCTGCAGGATCGACGACAACGTCGGCGCCTAGCCGGATTGCAAGCTCGCGGCGCTTGGGCGAGTAGTCCGACGCGATGATCGGGCCGAGCCCCCTGCCCTTCAGTGCTGCGATCACCGCGAGACCGATCGGCCCGCACCCGATCACGAGTGGCACCTCGTCGCCACTGAGCCGGGCCTTGTTGACGGCATGTATACCGATGGAAAGCGGTTCCGTGAGCGAAGCGAGTTCGTTCGACACGTGATCCGGCACCGGCAATAGAAGTTGCTCAGACAAAAGCATCCGCTCGGCATAGGCACCGATGTTGTCGTTGGAGTAGCCGATCCCCTCGATCCGGCCGTCGACGATCAGACGTGGCACCGAAACCACCCGGCTCCCCTTGCCGAGCGTGCCCTTGCAGCCCGGACCGAACTCCAGGATCTCGGCGCAGTACTCGTGGCCGAATACGACGTCGCGTGACAGGTCCATGGCTTTCCTCCATGGCACGAACTGGGACATCTCCACCATCTTCGGCGCGTGTAGCCGAGCATGCAGATCCGTACCGCAGATGCCGCACGCGAGCGGCTTCACCAGGACCTGACCGGCGCCCGGCTTCGGCTCGGCCATGGTATCGACGACGATCTCGCCTTTGCGGAAAATGGCGGCACGCATGGTCGGCTCCCAATCGGTTGGTCAGGCCGCCGAGACTAGCGGGTGCGTCGCCTCAGGAATAGTCGTGCATGTGGCCTGACGGATCGGCCACCGTGCCGGCTGCCGGGTCGGCATAGGCGGGCCCGACCGGCACTTTGCCGTGGCCGCCGGGAATATCGAGCACATAGGTCGGCTGTGCCAATCCGCTCACCCGTCCGCGCAAGGCCCGCATCAGAGCCTGACCTTCCGTGAGCGTTGTCCGAAAATGCGCCGTGCCGGGGGCGAGATCGGCATGATGCAGGTAGTAGGGCCGGATGCCCAGCGCGACGAACTCCCGGAACAGCGTCTCCAGTATCGCCGCGTCGTCGTTTATGCCCTTGAGCAGCACGGTCTGGCTGAGGAGCACAATCCCGGCTTGCCGCAGGCGCGTGATGGCCGTCCGCGCGGCCGATGTCAGCTCGCGGGGATAGTTGGCGTGAATGCCGACGTAGACGGTCTGCCCGGTGGCTGTCAGCGCTTTCGTCATGTCTTCGGTGACCCGCCCGGGATCAACCACCGGCACCCGGCTGTGCCAGCGCAACACCTTCACATGTGCGATCTCGGCCAGCGCACCCGTGATCTCGGCGATCCGGCGCGGCGCCAGAACGAGGGGATCGCCGCCGGTCAGGATCACCTCGAAGATCTCGGGTCGCGCCCGGATGTAGTCGATCACCCGTGCGAGCGCCTCGCCGACCATGGGAGGCGGCCCGCCCGGCCCCACCATCTCGCGGCGAAAACAGAAGCGGCAGTAGACCGGGCAGGCATGGGTGACCTTGAGCAGCACGCGGTCCGGGTAGCGATGCACGAGTCCCGGCAGCTTCTCGTGCGCATGATCGCCGATCGGGTCTGCGTGCTCGCCGGGTGTCTCGTCGAGCTCTTGCACGGACGGAACGAACTGGCGCGTGATCGGGTCGTCGGGATCACTGGGGTCGATCAACGCGGCCATCTCGGGCGTAATCGCGATGGCGTAGCGACGCGCAACAGCCTCCAGGGCTTCGACGGCAGGCTGCGCGACAAGGCCCGCGTCGGCGAGATCGCCGAGTGTTCTCAAGTGTTTCGGGGCGCTTTTCACAGGCCCCTTGTGCCCAAATCAGGCGCCGGCGTCCAGAGCACCTGATCGATATGCGTGGCCCCCGTCGCCAGCATCACCAGTCGATCGAAGCCGAGGGCACAACCGGAGGCGGGCGGCATCAGCGCGAGCGCCGCCAGGAAATCCTCGTCGATCGGGTAGCGCTCGCCGTAGATGCGCTCTTTCTCGTCCATCTCCGTCTCGAGGCGGCGGCGCTGCTCGACCGGGTCCACCAACTCGCCGAAGGCATTGGCAAGCTCGACGCCGCAGGCATAAAGCTCGAACCGCTCGGCGACGCGGGGATCGGCCGGCGACGGCCGTGCCAGGGCCGCCTCGTGCGTCGGATAGGCATCGACCACGACCGGCGCGGCATCCGGCTCGGCGCCGAGCGCAGGCTCGATCCGCTCGACGAGGATGCGCGAGAAGAGATCCGACCAGGTGTCATCGATAGCCACCCGAACGCCGATCCGGCTGGCCTCCCGGGCGAGCGCATCCCGATCGGGCAGACCTCGGGGCAGCGTGTGCTCGAGTAAGCGGATACCTGCGTGCCGGCGAAACAGCTCGTCCACGCCGACCCGATGTGGAACGAGCGTGGGCCGCGCCGAGCGACCGCGGAACGTCCATGGGTCGCGCCCCGTGACGTCGGCGGCGATACGGAGCAACGCGGCGCAGTCCTCCATCAGCGTCGTGTAGGGCGCGCCGGCGCGATACCACTCGAGCATCGTGAACTCGGGCGCATGCAAGGCGCTGCGCTCGCCGTTCCGGAACACGGGCGCGAAGGTGAAGATCCGGGTTTCGCCGGCCGCCAGCAGCTTCTTGCAGGCGAACTCGGGGCTGGTGTGCAGATAGAGGGGATGGCGTGCCCCCGCCTCACTTCGCCATTCCGTCGCAAACGCGTGGAGATGCGCCTCGTTGCCGGGCGACACCTGTAGACAAGCTGTCTCCACCTCGACGAAGCCCTGGTCCTCGAACCACCGCCGGATCGCCGCCTTGATACGGCCGCGCGCCAACAGCACCGGCCGCCTGTCGGCATGGCGGGCGGGGTTCCAGAAGGGGTTGATGTTCTTGATCATTTCAGATGGATCGCCGTCGAACCTGTTTACCTGTTGTTAGTCGATCGTGCGTGTTTCTGCCAGTGCCAGCGGTAGGCAGGTCGGTTAATGCGAATCAGAACCCTTGTCAGCCGCTCGGATAGTCCGTAAAACTCCCCTTAATCGCAGTGTAAGCAGTGCTAGCACTTTTGCTAGCACTGCTAGCGAATCTGAACCAATCCTCGTTGTCCCAGTCGGAAGATGTCATGCGTGTTTGGACGGTGCTCAGTCAGAAGGGCGGCAGCGGGAAGACGACGCTGGTCCTGCACCTGGCAATGGCTGCAATCGATCGCGGCAAGGCCGTGTCGATCATCGATCTCGATACGCAACGCTCGGCCGAGAAATGGGGTGCGCTCCGACGTCTCAAGGTAAAGAAGGCGGCGCCAGCCATCGTGCCGGCCCTGCTCCACGACATCGATCGGATGATCGAGGCTGCCCGCAGCGCCGACAACGATCTCGTGCTGATCGACACACCGCCAGCCACGAACAATACGACTCTGCGGGCCGGCGGCGTCGCCGACATGATCATCGTCCCGACACGAACCTCGACCCTCGACGTGGATGCCTTACGCGACACGTTGCAGGCGTTGATGGATGCCGACAAGCTCGACCGGACAATTCTCGTCCTGAATGCTCCGAACGGTGACAAGGCGATGCTCACCGGCATCGAACGGTTGGCGCGCGACTACGGCACCCCGCTGCTTTCGCCGGGACTTGCAGACAGCGCCGCGCTGGCGAGTTCGCTCGGCAAGGGCAAAGGCATCGTCGAGCAGAGCCGCAACTCCAAGGCCGCCGAAAACGTCATCACGCTTCTGGATGATCTGGTTAGGCACAGCCGCCGCATCGAAAGGACGCGCAAGCGGGAGAATGCATGAGCAAACCCAAACGTAAGGCAAAAGACAGCATCGAGGTCCGTCTCGCCGACCACGCCGAGCGGAGCCGCATGGCGATGCAGAAGGCTTCGAGTGTCCGCGCCATCGCCACCCCTGTGGCAGCGCAGCCCCCGTCGACCAAGAGCCGCAAAGACCGCAAAGGCGTGGTGATCTACCTGACACCCGAAGCCAAGGAGCAGTTGGCTCGATTGGCCCACGACCAACGCAAGAGCGTTCAGACGATTGGGCTCGAAGCCATCAATCTGCTTTTCGAGTCCAATCGCCTCAAGCCGATAGCTTGAGCTGCCGTTCATTCGGTTGGCTCACTCGTTGTTGTGTTCAAAGACGGGGGATCGCCCGCCCATGGCCATCAGAAAATCACCAGAAGCGCTCGAAGCCGCGGCCAAGCTCAGCCGCGACAGCATGCTTGAGGCGGCAAAGCCGAAGCGGTTGACGCTTCCCACCTCTTCATCCGCCGCCCCGACTCGCTCGATGCGACTTGCCACGACGGAGACGCCTGATCGGGGACCCTTCGTCTTCGTTGCATACGCGCGTGAGGATGCATCTCCAGCCGCCCAAGTCGTCGCGGCGCTCCGCGCTCATGGCATTCGCGTCGAATGGGATCAGGATCTTCTGGGCGGACAACATTTCCGGCTGCGCCTGGGCGAGATGATCTCGAAGGCGACCGTTGTCATGGTGCTCTGGTCGCAATATTCGACCTGCTCCGACTTCGTAATCGACGAAGCTGAGGCGGGAAAAAGCGCTGGCAAACTCGTAACCTGCCGCTTGGGCGATCTTGAAGCTTGTGCAATTCCCTTTGGTTTCCGGCAATTACACTGCGTCTCGGCGGACGATACGCCCGCGATTTTGGCCGCGCTCGCTGGTTGCGGTCTCGAGACGACTTCAATCTGACGGTCGAGGCCTCGGCTGAATTGCGGACGCGGCCACGCCCCTTCCCCGCGCGTCGCAAAGCAGCTAAGAACGCGCCGAGAGCTTATCCGCCCCCGTCTCACGCGAGACCGGAGGGGCCGCTGTTGGCATCGCGCCGGCGGCCTGCAAGAGAACGGAGTACTGCCTGTGGTCAAGGTCATCGCGAGTGAGGTGCGCAAGGGGAACGTGCTCGACATCGAGGGCACCTTGTGCACGGTTCTGAAGGCCGAGAGCATCCGTCCGGGCAAGGGCACGCCGACGACGCATATCGACATGCGCCGCATTTCTGACGGCGTGAAAATTGTGAAGAGTTATCGTACGACGGAATCGGTCGAGCGCGCCTTCCTCGACCAGAAGACGTTCAATTACCTCTATGAGGACGATATGGGATTCAACTTCATGGAGCCCAATACGTTCGAACAGATCTCGATCTCGAAGGACCTGATCGGCGACAGCGCGGCGTGGCTGCAGGAAAATATGAGCTGCGACGTGCAGCTGTTCGAGGGTGTACCAGTCGCCATCGAGCTGCCACCCCGCGTGACGCTGACCATCGTCGAGGCCGATCCCGTGGTGAAAGGGCAGACGGCGTCGTCGTCCTATAAGCCCGCCAAGCTCGAGAACGGCGTCCGCGTGATGGTGCCGCCGCACATCGAGAGCGGCACGCGCATTGTCGTCTCCACGGACGGCGAGTACGTCGAGCGCGCCAAGGCCTGAGTCGGTCTGTGGCCGAAACGGGCTCGCTCACCACCAACGTGGGCGGGCACCGAAGCTCGTGTAGTTGGGGAAATCGAGATAGCGCGACCAGCGCGTGCTGTAGGGGTGGACCAACTCGGTCTGCCCCTTCGCCATGTCGAGCCGCTTGCCGTAGTTATGCCAGGCAAAGATGCCGCCGCGAATGTTGTAGACGCCCGTCGCGCCTCGAGTGGCGGCCTCGGCCCTGATCCGTTCGCCGAGGCGCGAGCTGCGCACACCCACCGAGCAGTAGAGCAGCACCCGCTTGCCGGCGATCAGGTGACCGAACCGATCCATGAACTGGTCGATGGTGATTTCCGGATCGACCCACACGGCGCCGGGCAGGTGGCTGATCTGGAACTCGCCCGCATCTCGCACATCGAGCAGCAGAATATCACCACCGGCTTTGAGCAGATCGTGCGCCTGATGCGGCAACAGAGAGCCGACGTCCGTGTACTCCCTCTCGACCTGCTTCTCGAGTTCGTTGAGGCAGAGCTGCCCTTCGGCCGATGCGCTAGTGGCCGCCGCGCCGATGGTTGCACAGGCGGCCAACGCCAATCCGATCCGATGCCGCAGCATGAAGGTCACCTTTGATCACTGAAACGATCCCACCGCCCACGGAGAGACTGACGCGTGGTGCCATGAACCGCCATCTGCCGCCAAGCGCCGAGATTTCACACTGACGTGACCTCGGCGGGCTCGTCACACCCTTTCCGCCTATTCGGCGCGCGTCTCTACTTTCTCCGCCTCGAGCGAGTAGCCGGCCTCGGCCAGTCCGGTGAATGCGATTTTGGTTTGCATTTTCCCGGTGACCCAGACCGGGTCGAACGACCCTTTCACCTCGAAGCCCGCCTCGCTCCTCACATAGACGAGCTGGTTGGCCGGCGGCGGCGGCACGTGGATGCAGGCGCCGACGAACGGCACCAGCAGGAATTCCTTGACCTTGGTCGCATCGAAATCGAGCGGGACGACATATCCCCCGATCTTGACGCGCTTGCCGTCGAGCGCCTCGACGACGGCGGGTGGCTGGCCGGCTCCCGGTTGAGACAATGCACCCGGCGACAGCCAGCGGCCTTCGGTTACCTGCGGGTCGTGATTCGGGTTGCCGCCGTCCTTCGGCCGGTTGGCGAGAAACGACCTCGGGGCAACCGGCGCTGTGACAGGCGGGATCAAATCCGCCCATTTCAAAGCCTGTGGCGAGTCCTGGGCAGCCACCGGAAGCGCAAGGGCTACAGCGACCACCGCCACAGCCACCGTCCAGCAGCGGCTCCGTAGAGTGCCCATGCGTGCCTCCCTTACGTCCTGACCGTCATCCCGTCCGCCAGCGAAAGCCGGTAGGCCCGGAAAGCCGGGACCAAACCCGCGATCACACCTGCCAGGACGATTGCGGCCAGCGTCCCGATCTCACCCCATGTCGGCGGATCGATGGCGAGATGCAAGCCGTAAAGCCGGTCGATGAGCGGACGCGCGACAACGAGGCCGACATAGGTGAGGGCGGTCCCCAGGAGCACCCCCGCGAGGGTCAGGAGGCCCGCCTCGGCCGAGAGGAGGCCGAGCACCGTGGCGGGCCTGGCGCCCACCGACCGCAGGATCGCCATCTCCCGCCAGCGATCGTTGAGGGTCGTCAGAATCATGGTCGCGAGCCCAAGGAGTGCGGTGGCGACGACCATCCATGACACCGCTGCGAGGGCCGTCTCGGCGATTCCGACCAGCCCCCAGAGTTCCTGCAGCGCAGCGCCTGGAATGATCGCGACCAGCGCCTCGCGCGGGTAGTCGTTGATTGCCCGCTGCAGCCGAAAGGTCGCGATCCTCGACTTGAGCCCGATCAGCGCCGCCGTGACGGCCTTCGGCTTGAGCTCCATCTTGCGAACCTCGTCCGCGGAGATGGCCTGACCGGGCACCCGGCCACCGCCCTGCCAGTCGACATGGATCGCCTCGATCGCCTCGAGACTGACGTGCACGGTCCGGTCGACCGGCGTGCCGGTCCGAGCCAGGATGCCCGACACGCGGAATGGCTTGTCGTCGTGCTCGACGAACGAGACCGAGCCGAGCCCATGAGCGATGACGATCCGGTCGCCGACCTTGTAGCCGAGCGAGGCTGCGACCTCCGCCCCGACGACGGCGTCGAAAAGATCGTCGAAGGGTTTGCCGGCGACCAGCTCGAGGGCATGGGTGCGCCGGTAGCGGTAGCGAGTGAAATACTCGGTCGTCGTGCCGAGCACGCGGAACCCGCGGTGGCTGTCGCCGAGCGACAACGGCACAGCCCACGCGACTTCCGGTTGCTGCCTGATCTCGTCGTAGCTCGCCCAGGTGATGTTGTTGGTGGCGTTGCCGATACGGAAGATCGAGTAAAGCAGCAGTTGCAGGCTGCCCGTGCGGGCGCCGACGATGAGATCGGTGCCCGAGATCGTATCGGCGAAGCTCTGGCGTGCACCGACCCGCACTTTCTCGACGCCAAGCAGCAGCATGATGCTGACCGCGATCGCAGCCACGGTCAGCAGCGCGGTCAGCCAGCGGTTCGCGAGCGACTTGAGTGCCAACCGCAGGACAATCATGGGACCGCCACCGGCACCGGCACACTGCGCCCATCGCGCAGGATATCGGCGAGGCGCACCACCCGGTCGAACCGGGGCGCCAGCGCCGCGTCGTGACTGACCATGAGCAGACCAGCGTCGCTTTCGGCAAGCTCGCCTGAGACGAGATCCAGGAACTGGTCGCGCGTCTCCGTGTCGAGTGCCGAGGTCGGCTCGTCGGCGATCATCAGCTCTGGACGGCCAATCATCGCGCGAGCGGCCGCCACCCGCTGCTGCTGACCGACACTGAGATCGGCGGCCCGGCGGCGACCGATCGCCGATGCATCGAGCCCGAGCCGCGCCAGCAAGCGCCGCGCCTCGGTCTCCTGGGCCAAATGCGATCCCACCCGGGCGCGCCGCTTGGGCGCAAAGCTCAGCGGAAGCAGCACGTTGTCGACCGCCGAGCCGTACGGCAGCAGATTGAACATCTGGAAGACGACGCCCATGTGCTCGGCCCGGAACCGATCGCGAGCCGACGCACCGAGACGCGCTATGTCCTCGCCCAGCACCCGGATCTGGCCCTCGAGCGGCGCAACGATGCCCGCAACCAGGGCCAGTAGCGTCGACTTGCCGCTCCCCGAGGGGCCGATCAAGAGGAGCCGCTCGCCACGATCCAGCGACAGCCGCGGCACCTCGAGCGCAAACCCCGCCTCACCCGGCCAGCGATACCGAACGGCCTCGACCTCGAGCAGGCGGGTTGTGCCGGGGCGGTCGGCCATGCGTCACGACAGCCCGGCGAGATCGAGCACGGGCTTGGCCCGCGTGACGGCGAAGCTCGACTGCCCCTTGGGCCCGATCACGGTGACGGTCAGCTTCTCGGCGCCCTTGAAGTGCTTGAAATAATCGAAGGTGATCGATGCGAGCTTGGCAGGCGCCGCACAATCGAGCGCGTAGACGGCCTTGAACTCGGAATGGGCATGATCCGCCTCGGCCTTGGCCGGTTCCTTGTCGTTGGTCTTCTTGGCATCGCCGTGCTTGTGGCCATGATCATGGCTGTGGCCGTGGGAATGACTGTGCTTGTGCCCCTTGCCCGAGCCGGCGGCTGCCCCGATCACTTCGACCTTCGCGGAAGCCAGTTTGCAGCCGGCCTCCTTCGGGAGCACCAGTAGATCCGCGAGCTTGGCCAGCCGCTTCTTGGCGTCCGCGATCGCCGTGCGCTGCTTGGCGTTGCTGGGTGCATGCTCGAAGCCGACGAGATCATACGCCGGGGCCTCGAGTTCCATCTCGATGCGCGCTCCGTCGATGGCGATAGACAGTCGGCCCTCGCCATGCGCGTGCGCATCGAGTTGACGGCGGGCTTCCTGGGCGAACGCCGGAGCTGCGAGCCCGACGAGAACGAGCGAGATGAGAGCACGTCGCATCATGCGGGAGGTCTCCTATGGGGCTGGATGTAACAACATAACATTACATCGCCCATCGCGACCGAACAATGGCATGAGCTATGCCTCCGCCGCCGGCTCAGTTGCCTTTGCCCAAGCCCAGCGCCGTCGCCATCACACGGAAGACCCGGGTATTGTCAATACGTCCCCGGAACAGCTCGGCGCCAGGCCCCATGGCAGTAAGGATCACGTCCTCCCCGCTGTGCACCCCGCTCGTTGCCCGCAGCGGCAAGTTGCCGACACGCCGCGCCGCACCTGGTAGCGCGCACACCGCCTCGTCACCCGGCTTGTTCGGATTGGCCAGGAACGGTCGCCCCGCGTCGCAATGGTCCGGGTAGGCGGAGAACGTGAATGCCAGACGTCGCGACACATCGATGCTCGCCGGATAGCCAGTCTCACCAGCTGGCGGATAGTTCGGGAAGCCCGCCGCTTGATAGATGGCGAGCTTGTCGCGCAGCGTGGTGCCGGGACGCGCGTCGTCGTAGGTGCCGACGATCGAGACAGGATGGGCGTGGTCCGCGACCACGATGATGAGCGTATCGTTTCGATCACCCGCCCAGGTCTTCGCCGCTGCGACCGCGTTATCGAGCATGATGGTATCGTAGACCGACCGCTCCCAATCGAGGGCGTGCGCATATTTGTCGATCATGCCGGATTCGACCATCAGCACGAACCCATTGTCGCTGCGCGAGAGCACCGACAGCGCCGCCTGCAACTGATCAACGAGATCCGGCTGGTCGGGGAAGGTGGCGGTGGTGCCCTTCTTCAAGATGAGGCGGTCGAGCGCGCCGTCCATGTTGCGCGTGTGAAAGAGGCCGAGCAGCTTTGTGGTTGCCGGGTCACTCGCGATGAGGCCCATGTCGCGACTGGTCGCTGCGAGGCGGTAGCCTGCCGTCTCGAATTTCACCAGGTAGTTGGCATTGTCGCGCCGCCGGCCCTCTGGTGCCGGCAAGAAGCCCGCACTACCGCCGCCGAGGATGACTTCGGGCGCGACCTCGAGCAGCATTTGAGTAATACGGTCGTAGTTGGCGCGTCGGCGGGTGCGGGCGACCATGGCGGCCGGCGTCGCGTCCTGCACCTCGGTGTTCGTCACGATGCCGATCGCCTTGCCGGAGAGCCGGCGGGCCAGGCTGGAGATGGTCTCGACCTTTGGATGCGCCTCGTCGTCCTTGTTGCGCGCGCAGTAGACGCCCAAGGCGTTGACGCACGACTTGTGCCCGGTCGTGAAGGCCGAGGCCGAGTTCGCGCTGTCGGTGATGATGGAATCCGTGCCCGCCGTCGAGACGAGCGCCATGTGCGGCATGTCGTCCATGGCGAGTTCACCCCCGTAGCGGCCCTCGCTGACGCCTTTGGCCAGCATGCGCGCCGCGACACGGTGGGCGTTCGCCATGCCATCGCCGATCAGCAGGATGACGTTCCGCGCGGTCGCGGCCGGCGTGCCGAACACCTCCCAGTGCACGATTGTATTGGCGTTGCCATGCCGTGCTTCCACGGTATAGCGCCCGGGGGTGGCAAGCGCCGCATCGCGGACCCAATATGCGGAATGGTCCTGGCCATCCTCGTTGCGCACGAAATCGAGCGGGGCACCCAGCACCTCGGGCGCCGGCCGGCCGTTGATGGTGACGCTCACGTCGTCGATGGCGGGCGCCCCCGGAAGTTCGACCTTGAAGTCGAACCGGGAGCCCAACAGGATCTCAGCCCGATCGAGGGGATAAATCGTCTGCGCGAGCACCGGACCGCCCGCTGCAAGCAACCATGGCAACACCACAAGGAGATGTTTCAACATGCGGGCCTCTTGGGTGTTGGCATGGCTGCCTGTGGCAATGGGGGACCGTTGGCACGCTTGACCGTCGCGCACCTGCCGGCCTAGGACCACCGGGCGTCCGCACGGATGGACGAGGGAGCAAGGATAGTCGGGCAGATATGACAGCCGGAAGTCGCATCGACGCGCGTTTTGCCGCTCTTCGCCAGGAGGGCCGCGCCGGTCTGGTCACGTTCCTGACCGCTGGCGACCCCGATCTCGAGACGTCCGCGCGCATTCTCGAAGGCCTGCCTGCCGCCGGCGCCGACATCATCGAGCTCGGTATGCCGTTTTCCGATCCCATGGCTGACGGCCCCGCCATCCAGGCCGCATCGCAGCGTGCGCTGGCCGCCGGCATGACCCTGAGGAAGACGCTAGCCCTGGTCCGCCGCTTCCGTCAGGGCGACAAGACGACGCCTGTCGTTCTGATGGGCTACTATAACCCGATCTACGTCTATCCGACCGACACCTTCCTCGACGATGCTCGCGAGGCGGGCGTCGATGGGCTGATCGTGGTCGATGTGCCCCCGGAGGCCGATGACGAGGTTTGTCTGCCGGCCCGCGACCGGGGCATCGCCTTCATCCGGCTGGCAACGCCGACGACGGACGCGAAGCGATTGCCTCAGGTCGTCGCCAATGCCTCGGGTTTCATCTACTACGTGTCGATCACCGGCATCACCGGGGCTGCGGCTCCCATTGCCACGGATGTGCACGCTCAGGTCGCACGCATCAAGCGCCACACCTCGCTCCCTGTCGCCGTCGGGTTCGGGGTGAGGACACCGGAGCAGGTTCGAGAGATCGCCCGCGGCGCCGACGGAGTGGTTGTGGGCTCCGCGTTGGTAACCAAGTTGAAGGAGTCGCTGGGTCCCGGCGACGCAGCGGGGCCCGGGACCGTCTCCGACGTGTTAGAATTGGTGAAAAGTCTCAGCCAGGCCTTGCGTGTGACTTGACAGCGCGCCATACGCCAAAGGCCGTCGCAAATGCGTCGCAAAGCGCAGCGACGCGCAAACCGGGCGACCGGCGCCAGTGCCTGGGTTCAAGGAGCCTAGAGAGTTGAACTGGATCAACAACGTCGTCCCTCCGAAGATCCGCAGCCTCCTCACTACGAGGCGGGAGCCGCCCGACGACTTCTGGCGGAAATGCGGCGGCTGCGGACAAATGACCGACAAGAAGGCGCTCGAGCAGAACGCCTTCGTCTTCCCTTGCTGCAACCACCACGATCGAGTGGATGCGCGAGCACGCCTGAAACAACTCTTCGACAACGGAGAGTTCACCGTGGTGCCCGCGCCCGAGGTGCCGCTCGACCCGCTGAAGTTCCGGGACGGCAAGCGCTACACCGATCGTCTCAAGGAGGCCAAGGCCCGTACGGAGCTTGCCGATGCCGTGCTGATCAGCGAGGGGCTGCTGGACGGCCGTGCCATCGTGGCCGCGGCCCAGGATTTCCGCTTCATGGGCGGGTCACTCGGCATGGCCGCCGGTGAGGCCGTGGCGACTGCGATGGACCGCGCGGTGGAGAAGCAGACCCCGTTCATCCTGTTCGCCGCATCGGGTGGCGCCCGCATGCAGGAAGGCGTGCTGTCCTTGATGCAAATGGCGCGCACCACCATCGGCGTGCGCCGTCTGAGGGCGGCCCGCCTGCCGTATATCGTCGTGCTGACCGACCCGACAACGGGCGGTGTCACGGCGTCCTACGCGATGCTGGGCGACATCCACATCGCCGAGCCGGGCGCCCTGATCTGCTTTGCCGGCCCGCGTGTCATCGAGCAAACCATCCGCGAGCAATTGCCCGAGGGCTTCCAGCGCGCCGAGTACCTGCTGGCCCACGGCATGGTCGATATGGTCGTCCATCGCCACAAGCTGCGCGAGACGCTGTCGCGCATCGTAGCCGTGCTGGCCGGCAACGCCGTGGCGACAAGCAAGCGCAGTCGGGGCCGCCCCAATGGCCGCCCGAAAGCCAACGGACATCTCAACGGCAGCGCGCTCGACGGCAAGGCCATGGAGGCACTGGCCCGCGAGGGCAATGCCATGATCGAGCCAGTCTCCGACGACGAGCGGTTCGAGACGAGAAAACCAGAGGGCCGCATGACGACCCGGCCGGAGGCCGAAAAAGGGAAGAGCGCGCCGGGGGGCAAGGGTTCGCCCTGAGGCCTCGGGTCGCTGCAGCCGCCTCCCCAGCCCCAGCCCCGTGCGTTGGTCCCATACCCGTTTGGTCGTTGCGCCGCCGCCGAGCCAGGCCGGCCTCGCCAATCACTTGCGTTGAAATCGAAAGGCCTGGTCGAATGGCCCGCATCGACGACATTCTGACGCGTCTGAAGCGCCTGCATCCCTTGTCGATCGATCTGTCGCTCGGCCGCATCGAGCGTCTCCTGGCGACGCTCCAGCATCCCGAGCAGCGTCTCCCCCCGGTGATCCATATCGCTGGCACGAACGGCAAGGGCTCCGTGACGGCCTACCTCAAGGCGATGCTCGAGGCGGCCGGGCGTCGCGTCCATGTCTACACCTCGCCCCATCTGGTGCGCTTCAACGAGCGCATCCAGATCGCCGGCCAAATCGCTGGCCAGACTGGCGCCAAGCCGATCGACGATGATGCCCTTGGCGACCTGCTCGAGCGCCTCGAGCTTCTGAATGACGGCGCGCCGATCACCTTCTTCGAGATCACGACGGCCGCGGCGCTGCTCGCCTTCGCCGAGACGCCGGCCGACGCAGTGCTGCTCGAGGTTGGCCTCGGCGGGCGGCTCGACACGACCAACGTCGTCGCCAAACCCGCTGTTTGCGTGATCACGCCGGTATCGATCGACCACGCCGAGCGCCTGGGTGGCACCCTCGAGAGCATCGCCTTCGAGAAGGCAGGCATCCTGAAACCGGGAGTTCCAGCCGTGGTCGCGCGCCAAACCGACGAGGTGCTCGCCGTCATCGAGGCACGGGCGGCCGAGGTCGGTGCGCCGCTCGTTCGGATGGGCCAGGAGTTCGACGCCTTTCGCCAGAACGGCCGCCTCGTCTTCCAGCGCGAAGACCGCCTGCTCGACCTGCCGCTGCCGGCTCTGGTCGGGCGTCACCAGATCGGCAATGCCGGCGTTGCCATCGCCGCGGCACTCGAGGCACGAGCGTTCCACATCGACGAGACAGCCATCGCCCGAGGCCTCGCCGAGGTGCGCTGGCCAGCGCGCATGCAGTGGCTGGTCGGCGGGCCGCTTCCGGACCTGGCCGGACCCGACACCGAGCTTTGGCTCGATGGCGGCCACAACCCCGGAGCCGGCGTTGCGCTCGCCGAGACCCTTGCGGATCTGGAGGAGCGCAGCTCCCGCCCCCTCTGGCTCGTCGTCGGCATGATGGGCCAGAAGGATGCGGCGGGCTTCCTCGGCGCGTTCCGAGGCCTCGCCGAGCAGATCATCACGGTGCCGGTCCCTGACGCGCACGAGGCCCCGGCCGACCCGGCTCGATTGGCCGAGCTGGCGCGCAATCTCGGCTTCCAGGCCGAGGCGGCACCTTCCGTCGAGGCAGCGCTGAAGCGCATCCGCACGCTCCGGAAGGGCGCGGCCCGCGTGCTGATTTGTGGATCGCTCTATCTCGCCGGCCACGTCCTTGCCCTGCAGGACGGCACCCAGGTGCAGACGAACTGAGTGCGGCCCAACACGGGCGCGCCGGCCCGGTCCGCCTCATCCCGCGCGTGACCGGCTCCGGGTTTCCTGGCTAGACTGGCGTCCCACCATCCACGCCGGGAGAACGCCATGGCCGTACAATCGAACAATCAGAGCTGGCTGGCCCAGGTGCACGAGACGGCGCTGGAGCCCGATCTGCCCATTTGCGACCCCCATCATCACCTCTGGGACGCGCGCAAAGGCTACGTGCAGCCGCGCTATCTGCTGGACGAGATCCTCGAGGACATGTCGGGCGGCCACAACATCGTCTCGTCGGTGTTCATCGAGTGCGGCGCCATGTTCAAGGCGGACGGGCCGGAGAATTTCCGCTGCGTCGGCGAGACGGAGTTCGTCAACGGAATCGCGGCCATGAGCGCGTCGGGCGGCTACGGCCGCGCGCGAGTTGCAGCCACCATCATCGGGACGTGCGACCTGCGCATCGGGGATGCGGCGGGAGACGTGCTCGACGCGCAGATCGCGGCCGGCGGCGGGCGCTTCCACGGCATCCGGCGCGGCGCCTTCTGGCACGCGAGCCCGGAGGTCGAGAACCATCGCACCCAGCCGCCCGAGGGCCTGCTGCTGCGCGAGGACTTCCGCCGGGGCTTCAAGCATCTCGGGCCACGCAAGCTGTCGTTCGAGGTCTGGTGCTCGCATCCCCAGATTCCCGACGCGGTGAGCCTCGCCCGCGCCTTCCCGGATACGACCATCATTCTCGACCACTTCGGCGGGCCGATCGGCATCGGCCCCTACAAGGGCAAGGCCGACGAGGTGTTCGCCGACTGGAAGACGAAGATCGACGAGATTGCCAAGTGCCCGAACGTCTACGCCAAGCTCGGCGGCCTCAACATGGAGGTCAACGGCTACGACTGGCACCACAAGCCGAAGCCCCCGACGTCAGCCGAGCTGGCGGCAGCGACGCGCCGCTATTTCGATTACACGATCGAGAAGTTCGGCCCGTCACGCTGCATGTTCGAGAGCAATTTCCCGGTCGACAAGCTGTCGTGCAGCGCCACGGTGCTGTGGAACAGTTTCAAGATCCTTGCCAAGGGTTTCTCGGCGGATGAGAAGGCGGCCATGTTCCGGGGCACGGCGGAGAGGGTTTATCGGATTGGGTGAGGGGGCGCGGGCCGCCCCATCCGTCGAATTGTCATCCTCGCGCTTGTCGCGAGGACCCATGGTGCAGCAAGCTCGAATGGCCACGGGGAGTTCAGCCGTGAACGAGCACACCTATTGGGTTTATATCCTCGCCAGCAAGCCTTACGGCACGCTCTACATCGGCGTGACCAACAGTCTGCTCGGCCGCGTCGCCAGCGCGAGAAGACGCTGAAACACTGGGTGCGGCAATGGAAGATCAACCTCATCGAGCGAGAGAACCCGAGGTGGGCCGATCTCTATCCCGCACTGCTGGCGCTACCGGGCAATCGCATCGATCGAGCAAGCGTCCGGATGGGTCCTCGCGACAAGCGCGAGGATGACAGCGTCTAGCGCAGCGCCCTGTGGGAAAGTCCGGACCGCCAAGCAAACGTCCACAGCTTCTCGAAACCGCTCCCCCCTACTCCGCCACCTCGTCCGCACTCAATCGCTTGTATGGCCCGTATTCCGCCAGCGCTTCGCGTTCGCGTTCCATGTAGCGGCGCTCGTCGTCGAGGTAGCGGGAGACGGCTTTGCGGAAGCCGGCGTCGCCGATCCAGTGGACGGAGTAGGTGGGTGTGGGCAGGTAGCCGCGCGCCAGCTTGTGTTCGCCCTGGGCGCCGGCCTCGACGCGCGGCAGGCGCTTCTCGATGGCGAACTCGATCGCCTGATAGTAGCAGATCTCGAAATGCAGAAAGGGCTGGTGCTCGGTGGTGCCCCAGTAGCGGCCATAGAGGCAATCGCCGCCGATCAAGTTGAGTGCGCCCGCGACGTAGGCGTCGCCTCGTCGCGCCATGATCAGCAGGCATTTATCCGGCATGGTCTCGCCGAGCAGCGAGAAGACCTTTCGGTTGAGGTAGGGCCGCCCCCATTTCCGGTTGCCGGTGTCCATGTAGAACTGGAAGAACGCGTCCCAATGCGCCTCGGTGATGTCGGCGCCGGTGATCCGCTCGATGACCAGGCCGCTCTCGATGGCCTGCGCGCGCTCCTTGCGGATCGCCTTACGCTTGCGCGAGGCGAGCGTCGCGAGAAAGTCGTCGAACGTGGTGTAGCTCTGATTGTGCCAGTGGAACTGCTTGTCGGTGCGCTGGAGGAAGCCCGCTTCTCCCGCGCGCGTCCATTCGCCGTCGCTGCAGAACGTGATGTGCAGCGACGAGAGATCGCCCCGCTTTGCGACCTCGATGGCTGCGGCGAGCAGCATGCGCTCGCGCTCGGCCGCTCCGTCCCCCGCACCCACCAGCAGACGCCGCCCCGGTACCGGCGTGAACGGCACCGCACACTGCAGCTTCGGATAGTAGCTGCCGCCCGCCCGCTCAAAGGCTTCCGCCCAGCCGTAATCGAAGATGTACTCGCCCTTGGAGTGACCCTTGACGTAGAGCGGCATGACGCCAGTCACGGCCCCGTCCTGCTCGAGCACGAGGTGTTGCGGCACCCAGCCCGTGCGCCGGTTGACCGTCTCGGCATCCTCGAGCGCCTTCAGGAAGGCATGCGAGATGAACGGGTCGAAAGGTAGCTCCGCCGGGTTCGCGCAACGGTCCCAATCGGTGGCGGCGATCTCGGCCATCCCCCCGGCCACCCGCACCACTGCCTCGCTGCCCGTCATTCGCGTGAACTCCCGATGCCGCACGATCACATTATCCGGAGAGCATGGCGTGGATCAAAGACCATCTCCACGTTACAGTCCGAGCATTACGACGGAGCGCGGCGCTCCGATCAGCACGAGAGGCTGTGATGGCGAGACGTTCGATAGTTGCCAGTGTCGCGGTCGTGCTGATGGCGTGGTCCTTCGGCGCCTCAGCACAGACAGCGCAACCGGCCGTGTCCGACAAAGACGGCGTGAAGGTCGGCAACCCGTCCTTCGTGCGCCGGCTCGTACCCGCCGAGACGCTCGAAACCGCCGCCTTACAGCAATACGGCGCCCTCAAGCGCGAGGCGACCGGAAAGGGCGCCCTCGTGCCCTCCACTCATCCCCAGAGTGTCCGCCTGCACCGCATTGCCCGCGATCTACTGCCGCACGCCCACAAATGGAACCCCCGCGCCAAGGATTGGAAGTGGGAGGTCGTCCTGATCCGCTCCGCCAACATCAATGCGTTCTGCATGCCGGGCGGCAAGATCGCATTCTTCACCGGCATCATCGACAAGCTGCAACTGACCGACGACGAGATCGCGATGGTGATGGGCCACGAGATTGCCCATGCGCTGCGCGAGCACGCGCGCGAGCGCGCCGCGAAGAACACGCTGACCAACGTCGGCGGCCGCATCATCGGCTCGTTGATCTTCGGTGGCGGCGCGGGCGAGCTGATCGGGGCCGCCGGCGGCAACCTGCTGACGCTGCAGTTCTCGCGGAACGACGAGCTCGAGTCCGATTTGATCGGCATGGAACTGGCGGCGCGTGCCGGCTACGACCCCGCTGCCGGCATCACGCTCTGGGAGAAGATGAGCGCGGCCGCGAAGGGCGCCCCACCGCAATGGCTGTCGACGCACCCCGCCGGCGACACCCGCATCAAGATCATCAAGGACAACCTGAAGGACGTGGCCGGGCTATATGAGCGCGCCAAGGCCGCCAAGGCCTCCGGTGGCCCGATGCCGCCGGCATTCCCAGGGGCGGCCCAGCCTGCCCCACTCCTGAAGGGCGGGAGAGGCTAGGCGCGGCTGAAGGCGAGGTCGACACCCATGGCTCACCAGCCAACGAGCAAGGCCAACGCCGAGCACTATGTCTGGGGCGGCGACTGTGACGGCTGGCGCCTCGTCGACGGGCAATCGCTCAGTGTCATTCACGAGCGAATGCCGGCCGCGCGCAGCGAGCAGCGGCATCGGCACGCCGTGGCGCGGCAATACTTCTTCGTTCTGGCTGGCACGCTGACGCTCGAGGTCAACGGCACACGACACGTTCTGGGGCGCGAGACCGGCCTCGAGGTCGCCCCCGGTACGCCGCATCAGGCCTTGAACGAGGGGACCGAGCCTGTCGAGTTCCTGGTCATCTCGCAACCGACCACGCGGGGCGATCGCACTCCCGCGTAGATCCGCGACGATGTACGTAACCCGATCCTCAGCCCTTTGGCGACAACTGCGCCATGGCACGGCGCCCCATCAGGCTGGCCGTCTCGGCGAGGCTCAGCGCAACGAAGGTCGGAGCAAAAACGAGATACCGGCGCCACAGCCGCTTGGGCTCCGACAGCAGCCGGTGAAGCCACTCGAGGCCGTTCTCGCGCATCCAAAGCGGCGCGCGCTCGATGCGACCGGAGTGGAAATCGAACGCCGCGCCGACGCCGATCACAATGCGGCCTTGCAGCCGCTCATGGTTATCCAGCATCCAGATTTCCTGCTTCGGACACCCGAGGCCGATCCAGACGATATCGGCGTCCGAACCGTTGATGCGGGCAATGTCGCGATCGACCTCCTCGGCCGACATCGGGCGGAACGGCGGGCAGGCGGTGCCCGCCACGTTGAGGCCGGGGTATCGCACAGACAGGCGCTCGGCGAGGGTGCCTGCCACGCCTTCCGCTCCACCATAGAAATAATGCGACCAACCCTCGCGTGCCGAGCGCTCGCAGATCGCGGCGAGCAGATCCGGTCCGGGCACACGGCGGAGGTTCTTCTCACCCCTGAGCCGGCTTACCCAGACGAGTGGCGCCCCGTCCGCAACCACCATATCCGCGCCCTTCAAGGCGCGCATGTGCGTCGCATCACTCTGTGCACGGGTGACATTGAAGACATCGCAGGCGCAAACGTAGCGCGACTTGCTGCTCGTGCCCGCGCGCTCGCGTATCCAGCTACCGATTGTATCGACCGCCTTCGTGGCATCCACGGCCGAGATCGCCCCTGCCATAAAACACTCCCACGTCACACGATGCGAGATCGGACGATAGGCCGACCTCAAGTTGCTGATACGCCAAACTCGACTGTCCCTCGCGACCCGTCACACGGCGCGCTCGCAATCGGGAGCACATCCCCACATGCATTGCCCGTGCCACAACGCTGCAGTGCAACATATATCCCGAAATGACGCAGGAGGGAACTTCCTTATAACAGTCATTCGACATCGGAGTAATGGATATGCAACGCCGGGTCAATTCGCTACAAGGGTCCGACGGAGCGCCAACTCGAGCCAGCGAGGCGCCTCGCATCTCGCGTCTGCAGCATCGAAACCATGCTTTCAGGCCATGCGTCAGCCAGCTGCACAATCGTCTATAAGGTGCAAAAGGCCGTCTCGAACGAGGACACCGGCGCGACAAGAAGCGGCTCCATGGATATGACGCACCGACTTGACCACCCGCGGCGGCTTTCCCCCTCAGGGGCAGCAGTCTCGCAGGGTCATGTGGTTCGCCCAGCAGCCCTGTTGCAGGCCCTGTGGCGCCGCAAATCGATGATCGTGCTCACCGGGCTAGCGCTCGCACTGGCGGCGGGAGCCGTCGCTCTCGCCATACCGCGAAGCTACACCTCGACGGCGCAGATTCTCATCGATCCCCGCGGCCTGAAGGTCGTCGAGAAGGATATCGCACCTCAGGCGCGCGAGCCGGACCTCAGCGTTTCAATCATCGAGAGCGAGATGCGCATTCTCGGCTCGGATCTCGTGCTGCACCGGGTGATCGATCATCTTGGCCTCGCGGCGCCGTCGAAGGATGAGGCCTCCGCATCATCGATGCCCGCGCCGTTGCTCGCCATCCGCGATACGATCGGCAGCGCAATCGATCGATTGAAGGCGATGCTCGGCCGCTCCGCCACGGCGATGACTGCCGAGCAAGCGGAAATGCTGCAGTTGCAGCGCTCCGTCCGCGTTTCACGCCAACCCAACACGTACGTCGTCGACGTCTCGGTCGCGAACAAGGACCGAGACCTGGCCGCCCGCATCGCCAATGCGGTGGCCTCGCAGTACATCAGTGCCCGCTTCGACGGTCGCGCGGAGGCTTCCCGCAAGGCCGCCGAGGCGATCGACGGCCGTCTCGGCGAGCTGCGCGAGAAGGTCCGCGAAACCGACGCCGCCGTCGAGCGATACAAGGAGCAGAAGGGCCTCGCCAGCTCCTCGGGGCGCCTCCTCACCGAGCAGCGCATGGGCGAACTCAGCACGCAGCTCCAGGTCGCCCGCGGCGAGACGGTGCGTGCCCAGACTAACGTTGACGAGATCAATGCCGCACGCCGCAATCGTGCCGGCTCCAACGCCGGTTTCGAGGCTCTGCAATCACCGACGCTAGAGCGCTTGCGCAGCAGCCAGGCGGTGGCACGCCAGCGCGAGGCCTCACTGTCGGCGACCATGCTCCCCTCGCACCCTCTGGTTCGTCAGGCCCGCCAAGAGGTGCAGTCGGTCGAACGCAGCGTCGACCAAGAGCTCACGCGCATCGCAGAGACGGCCACGGCGGCTCTGGAACGGGCACGCTCGACCGAGCGGGCGCTCGAGCGGCAGTTGACAGACGTGACCCGGGTTGCAGCCCGCGACAGCGCGGCTACGGTCGAGCTTCGCGAGCTGGAACGGATCGCGGAAGCCAACCGCTCCATCTATCAGTCGTTCCTGGTGCGCACGCGCGAACTCGTCGAGCAGCAGCGCATCGACCCGAGCATCGCCGTGATGCTCGCCTCGGCCGAGCCGGGCCGCGTGCCATCGGGCCCCGGCCTCCTACCCGTGGTTGCCGCCGCCGGCATTGCCGGCCTCGGGCTCGGTGCGGCCTTCGCACTGCGCCGCGACAGCCGCGACCCGCGTCTCTACAGCCACCTCCAGCTCGAGAGCCTGATCGCTCCCGACAACATATATCGCATTCCAGTTCCCGCGCCTCGCCGCGGAGGCCTGCGCCTTGGTGCCGGCTCACGCCCCGAGCGTGCCCTCTATTTCGCCGCTGTCCCCGGCAGCGCGACCGCGGTCGCCACGGATCGGCTGTATCGCTCGCTCGCCAGCAGCGGCCGCCGAGCCGCGAGCCAAGTCTATGTCGTGATCGCCAGCGAGCCCTATCAGGGCAAATCGACCGTGGCACTGAACCTCGCGGCAGCCGCGAGCCGGGCTGGCGACAATGTCGTGCTGATCGATGCCGATCGTGACGCGAGGGTTGCAACGCTCGACGCCGGCGCCGCCGACAAGCCGGGGCTCGCCGAGATCGTGCTGGGATCGGTCCCGTGTCTGACGGCCATCGTCGAGCGGACGGACCCGCCCGTGCATCTGTTGCCCGCAGGACAGTTGGAGGCGGCCCGCCCGTCCCGCGCTCAACTGCACCGCCTCAGCGAGACGTTGCTGGCGCCGCTCGACGCCTACGACGTTATCGTGGTCGATGCCACGGCAGGCGGTCGCGACCGCCTGACCGAGGCTATCGCCGGGCACGCCGATGCGTGCCTCCTCGTCGCGCAGGAGGGCAGTGCAGGCAAGGCCGTGGTCGAGGACGCCATCGGTTGGCTCGATGGGACAACGAGCGGCAAGGTCCGCATTGTCATGGTGCAACCTGCGTGATCCCACATTTGGCTCGCACCAGCCCGCTGCAGCGGAAACCGGCTCCGCAGACGAACCCGTCGCATGGCTGACGTCGGAGCAGACCGCGACGGCTTGGGCCATCGCAGCATCACGGCCACGCTATGGGGCGCAGGTGGTGGTGCTGCGCGCATCGTCTTGCAGATCGTCAGCCAGATCGTATTGGCGCGCATTCTCGGGCCCGAACTTTACGGCGTGTTCGCCATCGCGCTGGTCATCGTGCTGCTATCGGGCCTCTTTGCCGACGTTGGACTTGCTTACGGGCTCATACAAAAGCGCAACGTGAGCGAAGACGACATCCGCTTCGTCTTCACCTGGCAACTGATCCTGGGAGTGGTCGCTTCCGCACTTTTGTGGTTCGGCGCACCCTATGTCGGCGCGCTCTACGGTGACCCCCGCGTCGTGCCGGTGGTCGTCATGCTCGCCCCCACGTGCCTGGTCAGTTGCATCTCCTCGGCCTCGGGCGCCTTGCTGCGTCGGGAGATGGACTTCCGCACCCTCAACATCGCCGCCGTCGTGAGCTACGCGGTGGGCTACTTTCTTGTCGCCATTCCGTTGGCTCTGTCCGGCGCCGGTGTCATGGCGCTTGCCGGAGGTTTTCTCGTCCAGGCGATACTTTACGGGGCGATCCAGTATGCGAAGGTGCGCCACACCATTCGCCCGCTCTTTTGGCAAAGTGGCGCGCCGGCCATGCTCGGGTTCGGCGCGACGGTGCTCGCGACCAACCTCGTGAACTGGGCCATGGCCGGCATCGACCGCGCCATCGTCGGCACCTCGCTCGGCGTCGCCTCGGCTGGCCTCTATGCGACCGCCTACAATCTGATCAGCACCCCCTCTTCGACGATCCTGTCTCTGCTGCAATCGGTCTTCTATTCGGCCAGCGCGAAGGTCCAGGACGATCGAAAGCAGCTGGGCCGAGGCCTGCGCACGCTGTTTGGAACGGTGCTGCTCTTTGCCGCCCCAGTCTTCACCGGGGTCGCCGCCGCCGCCGAAACAATCATGGTCAGCCTTTACGGAATACGCTGGGCCGGTGGTGGCGATGTGCTTGCCCCGCTGGCGCTGGCCATGATCGCGCAGTTGATGATGGGGCTGGCGACGCCCGTGCTGTGGGCTTCGGGCGCCACACGCCGCGAGCTCGAGCTGCAGATCCCCATTGCCGTCGTATGGGTCGTCGCCCTGTGGCTCGTCGCTCAGAACGGATCGCTGCCTGTGCTCGCCTGGTGCGTGCTCGCGCTCTTTGTCGTGCGTGCCGCGGTCATCATCGGAGCCACGCTGCGGGCGATCGAGATGCCTCTTGCCGAACTCGTTACGCGATGCCGGGCGGGGCTGTGGCTCTCATGTATCGTCGGCCTCGCCGGGCTGGCGGCGGATCGCCTCCTGGCCGGAACGCTGGGCCAAGGCCCCTTCCTGCTGGTCGCCGACATGGTGGCCTGCGGCGTTGCCATGCTGGCGGGCCTGCGGCTGCTGCATGCATCCGTCGACGACGACATTCGCCATCTGCTCTCGGCGCTGGCGAGCAAAGTGCCGGGCGACGGCGGCCATCACCTGCTGCACATGCTGATTCCGTTACGCGATCGTTCGAGTTGAGGCTTTTTAGCCGATACCGCGCCCGATCAGCGGATATAGAGCCCGGTGCGACGAACCGGGGCCGGCTCGGGGTCATGGCGGCGCGGCGATGATCGGGACGGCGAAGGCTCGGGCACGACCAACGGTCGGATCGCACTCAAGCCTCTCCGATCAAGCAGGACCGCAAACAGCAGCCCGTGGATCACCACGTCGACGACCAGCAAGGTCCCCATATCGAGGGGGACTTCCGTCAGGCAGCGCAACACGGTCAGCGCCATGAGCGACGGGGCCAAGCCGCCGCTGAGGCTGGCGGCGCGACCGAACGAGAGAGCGACGAGCACGGCGATATAGATCGAAACGGCAACGAAGCCGCATATTCCAGCGACGGACAGTGCTTGCAGCCATTGATTATGCGCGCTGGTCGCGAACGGCATGCCGAGCGCTGTTCGGAAATCGAGCGTCCAGGTGCTGAGGCCGTAGCCAAACATCGGGTGCTCGAGGAAGATCTTGATTGCGACCCGCCAGATGCTGCCACGTCCCGTCAGCAACTCGCCGTAGCCCGTCAAACCACTCGTGGGCTCGATCCTGCTGCCTGGCATCCCCTGCAGCAACAGGGCGACACCGAGCACAGCCAGGCCCACGGCCACGCCCAGCGTCGCCACAAGGAGTCCCGTTGAAGGCCGCCATCGGATCTCACCGAAGCGCCTTAGCCAGGATCGATAGAACAGCAACGGGGGGACGATCAGGAGTGTAGCCAGCCAGGCGGTCTGTGATTGCGCGAGCAGGAGCACGGCCCATGCCACGACATGTGCCAGCACGTTGGCTGCGCGCCGCTCGATGGGTCGCACGAACAACAGCAACATCAGCACGAGAGCCAGCGGCCCCATCGCGTTCGCGTTCGGCCCGAGCCCCCAGAAGCGGAACGGCACCAGAGGCAAACGCAACTCCGGCGCATAGGTCCTGAGGGCAGCCCACGGACTGACTGCGGCATAGACGAACGAGGCCACCATGAAGCCGACGAGCGTCCATTTCAGAACGTCGATCAGCAACATCGCGCCGTCCGTGCGGCGCGCATAAATCGCCAGCAGCACAAGTGAGACGTAGAAATAGTTGCGTTGAAAGCCCGGTTCCGCGCCAAGGAGGCCCGGCACCAGGACGTTGCCGACAGCAAAAATGGCAAACGCCGTGATCAGCCAGAGCTGCCCTGTGTCGGGCCATTGCCGGTCACGCCTGAGGCACCGCTCACCGACAACCAGCGCCGACAACCCGACGATGCTCAATGTGATCAGGCGAAGCAGCCATTCCGAGAGCACGTTGAGGTTACCCGGATCGAGCGTTTCCGGCTGCTGCAGGTCGCGCCCCGAGAGGATGGTGCCCACCGAGGGTCCGAGCAGGATCGCGAGCAGCAGGCAAGGCACCGCGGCTCGAAGCGTGGGCAGGGTGATCGTCAGAGGGGCCGCCATGAGGGTCGCCGTCCTGAGGTCGAGGCCATCGAGGCGGATACGGCGCCGCTGGTGTTCCGGTTCCGACATTTGCCTCCCCGCGCCAACGGTTCAGTCGGAACCACCGGGAATACCAGTAACGCTGTGATCCTAGTGTGGCGTTGCACCGGACCAACCAACTTGAAGACGTTCCTGATCGCAAGGCTCGTTCGGAGATGACGAGAAACGAGACGAACTTCGCAATCGGGACGCTTGCGTCGTATTGGGCCTCGTTCTATCAGCAGGCTGCCTGCGAGCAAAGTTACCGCGGCCGCGGTCGCTCATCGACGTTAACCGCGCGTCTTGGAGATGTGCCAAGAGTGCAGCGCCTGGACCGGGATCGTTGTACTGTGTCCGTCTACGTCGAGCGGGATGCCGCTTGTTGAGCCTTTGTCGAGTCGAACCGCTGATCACCATGCCCGCGAGCGCCACCAAAGACGATCCGGCGCTCGATGGCCGGACCCCGGTGCTCGACGTCTCCGTCGTCGTGCCCCTGTTCGACAAAGCGCCCTATGTCGGCCGCGCCATCGGCTCGGCGCTCGGCCAGACACTCGCTCCGCGCGAAATCGTCGTCGTCGACGACGGCTCCCGTGATGACGGCCCCGCGATTGTCGAGCGCTTGAGCGCCCAGGATTCCCGCGTGCGGATCGTCCGTCAGACCAACGCCGGCCCCTCGGCTGCGCGCAACCGGGGCATCGCCGAGGCAAAGGGGGCATGGGTCGCGTTCCTGGACGCAGACGACGTGCTGCTCCCCCGCCATCTCGAGCGCGCTGGCCGTCTCGCGGCCCGCCATCCGGAGGTCGATGTTCTTGCTGCCGCATATCGGGAGGTCGCCGAAGGCCGCCAGGACGAAATAGCCAGAGCGCTCGCCGACGAGCCCGACGCGCCGTCCTGCATCGTGTCCGATTTTTTCGACCGCTGGCAGCAGGGAGCGTTTTTCTTCACGTCGTCGGCGATCGTGCGCCGAACCGCACTGGAAAGGCTGGCGCCGGCCTTCCCCAAGGGCGAGAAGCTCGGCGAGGATCACGACCTCTGGTTCAGACTGGTCGAGAGCGGCCCTATCGCGTGGAGCGAAAGCGTCGGAACACTCTACACGATCGGCCTGGGCTCAAGCCTCACCGGCTCGGGCACCGTCACGGACCCTCTCCCGTCCTATGCGCGGCTGAAGGCACGCCTCGCGCAGCCCGATTTCCCCGCCGCCCATCGGGCTGCGGCCCTTCGCCTTGTCGCCACACATTGGCTCAATATCGCCCGCGCCCGCGCCGAGGCCGGCGATAGACACGGCGCCCAGGCCCTGCTCGGCGATCCCGTGACACGCCATCGGCCGATCTACCGGTTGCGCTCGGCGGCGATCGTCTGCGCGAACGCGCTGCTCGGGCGCCCAGTCCGGCTGGGGCGGATCTGATCATGACCGCGCGCCGTCCCCATCGCTTCGTACGACCGACCCGCCGCGACCTGCTTGCCGGCGTGGGCGCGCTTGCCGGATCGCTCGTTGCGTCACAAGCCCGTGCCGAGCCGCCCCGCCCGGTCGCCGAATGGCTGCATAGCGCCCGCGACTTGCCATTCCGCGTCCCGGACGACTACGTGGGCCTCCACTCGGACCATGGGCTCGGCAAGCCGGTGCCGGCGCCGACGTATCCCTACGACGCCATCCGCTCCCACGACACCGACGATGCGGACGGCTGGCCCGCTACCCAATGGTCGCGCATCGAGCGGGAGCCGGGCCGCTACGACTGGACCGCCGTCGACAAATGGCTGGCCGCCCACCTCGGCAAGACACGCATCTGGGTCCTGTTCGGCTGCCCGGCATTCTACCAGAAATACCCCGGTGAGCCGTGGCGCTACCCATACCTGCCGGGTGGCGGCTCGCCACCCCGCGACCCAACCGTTGCGGCCGCGTTCATCCGGGCACTTCTCGCCCGCCATCCCGGCCAGATCCACTTCGTCGAGGTCTGGAATGAGCCGAACTTCGGCCCTGGTCGCGGCGGTGCGGCCGGGCGCTGGCCCGAGCATTCGCGCGAGCCCGGGTTCTTTACCGGCACAGCCGCCGACCTCGCCGCACTGGCCCGTGCCGTGAAGAGCGTTCTACCAGACGGTGTCCGACTGATGGCCGGCGCTTGGGAGGGCCAGGCCCTCGAGGGCGGGCGCGGCAACTCGCTGGTTCGCTTCTCGCTCGCCCCGGACGGCGGCGGTGGCCTCGGCCGCGACCATGTCGATGCGCTGTCCGTCCACGCCTACACGTACCGCGACGACCCGAACAGTCTGATTCGTGAGTTGAAAGGCTACCGCCAGCGCTTCGCAGAGGCCGGCTACAAGCCCGGACTTCCGGCCTTTCTCACGGAGGTCGGTGCCGAGGCTCCGATGGCCTGGACCCGGGATCGCCCATCTTCGGCGCAGAAGAGTCTCTCCGTGAAACGGTGGCTCTTCATTCCTGCAGCCCTTGGATTTTCAGCCGTCTACCTATACAAGCACTCGACCCTGCACACGCTGGGCGATCCGGCGCGCGACCCGGTGATCGCCCGCGCCATCGCCGAGGCGCGCAATGCCATGCGCGGCCGCACGCTGATTGCCGCAGCGCGGTTGGATGACGAGACGATCTGGCTCTCCTTCGTCGACGGAACGGTAGCCCACGCATGAGCACGAGCGCGGTTCCGATGTTCTCACTGATCGTCGCCACCTACGGTAGAGCCGAGGTGCTGAAGCCGCTCGTCGCGTCGCTCGCCGCGCAGTCATGCCAGTCATTCGAGGTCGTCGTCGCGGACCAGAACCCCGACGATCGCGTCGTCATGCTGCTCGAGCCGCTGAGGGCAGCGGGACGGCTCGGCGCGCATATCCGGCTACCCGAGCCCAACCTGTCGGCAGCCCGCAATGCGGGCCTGGCGGCGGCAAAAGGCCAGTATGTCGCGTTTCCCGACGATGACTGCTGGTACGATCCCGACACGCTCGCCCTTGCCGCCGCCTGCCTCTCGTCGGCGACCGATCTCGACGGCCTCGCCGCCCGTTGGGCCGAGGCGCCTCTGGAGCCAGGCGATCTCTCCACCGGCCCGATCAGCCCCAGCGCCATCCGCATGTTTCGCGGCGGCAACGTCGCCTCGATCACGCTGATGCTGAAGCGTGACGCGGTTCTTTCCGTCGGCGGCTTCGACGAGCGTATCGGCGTCGGCCGCTGGTATGGCTCGGGCGAGGAGACGGACCTCGTCCTGGCACTCGTGGCGCGCGGCTATCGCATCGCGCACGCGCCAGAGGTGATCGTTCACCATGCGGTCGCGGGCGCTCCTCGCCACGATGCGCGCTTCGGCCAGGAGCGAGCCCGGGCCCGCGGCACAGGCGCACTTTATGCCAAGCACCGCCTGCCGGCCTGGGTGATCGCTCGCGGGTTGCTCGCCCCCCTCCTCGCCACGCCGGGACCGGACCTGGCGGCGGGCGCCGGCCGGTCTCTCGGCCGCCTCGAGGGACTGATGCGCTGGTATCTGGCCGAGCAGCCGGCACGTCAAGTGATGGGCCCAACAGGCCTTCAGGTGGAAACCAAACGAGGCAACAAGCCTTGATCAACCCGACAGTGATCGGAATAAGAGACAGCGACCGCCTCGCGGGCGCAATACAGGGATCGTAGTGGGATGAAGAAAGCACTCGTTTGCGGCGCCGGCGGCTTTATCGGCTCGCACCTCGTCAAGCGCCTGAAGCGGGAAGGCTTCTGGGTCCGCGGCACCGACCTGAAGTATCCCCGTTTCAGCGAGACCGAGGCCGACGACTTCATCCTCGGCGATCTACGCGAGATGAGCGTCTGCCGCGAGGTCGTCGACACTCGCTTCGACGAGGTCTATCAGCTCGCCGCCGACATGGGCGGCGCTGGCTACATCTTCACCGGCGAGAACGACGCCGACGTGATGCACAACTCCGCCCAGATCAACCTCAACATGCTCGAGGCGTGCCGTCGGCGGAACTCGTGGCGCATCTTCTACTCGTCCTCGGCCTGCATCTATCCCGAGTCCCGGCAAATGGACCCGAACAACCCGGGCCTCGCCGAAAACGACGCCTACCCGGCCGGCCCCGACAGCGAGTACGGCTGGGAGAAGCTGTTCTCCGAGCGGCTCTACATGGCCTATGCGCGCAACCACGGCTTCGATGTGCGCATCGCGCGCTACCACAACATCTTCGGCCCCGAGGGCGCCTGGAACGACGGCAAGGAGAAGGCGCCGGCCGCCATCTGCCGCAAGGTTGCAGCAGCCGACAACGGCGGCGAGGTCGAGGTCTGGGGAGACGGCAACCAGACGCGCTCGTTTCTCTATATCGACGAGTGCCTCGAGGGCACGACGCGCCTGATGCGCCAGGGCTGGCAGGGCCCCGTCAACATCGGCTCCGACGAGATGGTCTCGATCAACGGCCTCGCCGACATGGCCGCCTCGATCGCCGGCAAAACGGTCGTGAAGCGCCACATTCCGGGGCCGCTCGGCGTGCGCGGGCGCAACTCGGACAACACGCTGATCTCCGAGAAGCTCGACTGGCGCCCGTCGCAGCCGCTGCGCGACGGCCTCGCCAAAACCTATGCCTGGATCGCGCAACAGGTCCAGATCGCGCGTCAACGCGGCACCGCCAAGGCGGCGTGATCGGCCACGTCGACCGCCAACGACATCGGGCGGGGTTCCTGGCTCCGCCCGTTTCGCGTCTTACAGGATCTCGAACACGTCGTAGCCCGCGCGATCGGCCTTGCGCCAGCCGAGGCCGACCGAGCAGATGCGGTTGAGCCACGCGTATTTCGCCGACGCCGTCTCGAAGTAGGGCGTGCTGCGGTGGTAGTACACGGATGGGTCGACGATCTCGCCGGCGGCGATGCGCACCATCACCTCGGGCGCTCCGCAGCGGATGCCCGTGTAGTGCATGAAAATCAGCGCCGCATCGTCGGTCCGGAGCACGAGCCGCACGTTGGGAATGACGGCCCCATCCGGGCGGATGGTCTTCATGTCGATGCCGCCGGCCACCAGCTCGCCCTTGAGGCGTGGCCCCTCGAACGTGCCCGCCCCGAGCAGATCCACATGCCGCCGACCGACCGGCACCTCGCCCACGTCGAGCAGTTGCGTCACCGACGCGGTGAGCGTGAACAGGAACTCGCTTTTCAACTCGGGCATCGGGGGCTCCTTGCGCGGGACGTGGTCGGTGTATGCTCTCGGCGACACACCATGCCAGGGACCGCCCATGAAAGTCACCGTCGTCCAGA
>LNDR01000382.1 GCA_001464755.1 Rhizobiales bacterium Ga0077524 | reverse complement strand
ACGGTCGCATCGCCGATATGGGGGTTAGCATGAGCGAGCCGAGGGGTAGCCGGGTGCTTGCGCGCATGGTCATGGTGGGGCTGTTGGCGCTTGGCGCTGGTGCGTGCGCGAACCAGAATCCGAAACCTGATGACGTGCGACTCGGACCGGGAGGCTTGGGCAGTTCGCGTGGCACAGCGAAGCCGGGCTCTTCGCAGGATTTCGCGCAGAACGTGGGCGATATCGTCTACTTCTCGACCGACGCGACCGACCTGTCGCCCGAGGCTCAGCAGACGCTGGCCGGCCAGGCGCGTTGGTTGCAGCAGTACGCGCAGTATACGATCACCATCGAAGGTCACGCCGACGAGCGCGGTACGCGAGAGTACAACATCGGTCTCGGTGCCAAGCGTGCTGAGTCGGTCAAGAGCTTCCTGGCTCGCAATGGAGTGAGCGGCGCGCGCATTCGGACGATCTCGTACGGCAAGGAGCGACCCGTCGCTGTGTGCAACGACATTTCGTGCTGGTCGCAGAATCGCCGCGCGCAGACCGTGCTGAACAGCAGAGGCGTCGGCTCGTGAAGGAATTTGGTGTCCGCTACGCTTAGATTGAGGCCGGCAAGTTCGCCGGCCTTTTTTCTTTTTCGCGGCATCCTTCACGCTGATGCAGATCGGGCACATCCTGTGGCCCGTGAGTCCGAAAACAAAAATGCGCCCCAATTTCGAAGCATATGAGGTCATCAGCGCAGACGCGGCGGGACCGGTCACATGGCGGCGTACGGCTCGGAAAACGGTGGCATACGCGTTGGTGCGAGGCACGTTCGGGGGCTGCTCCGGTGTGAATCTGTTTTAGCGCGTCGTGTCGCGCCCGCACTACTTGGTGCCCTGGTGGTAATGCACGCGGCGACAAGCGTCGCTCAGTCCCCCGATCGGACCCGAGCCTCCTGGCCGGAGCGGCAGGTCGAATCGCCGGCGGGCGAGCGACGGCCGGGCAGAATCACCAAACCGGATGAAGACTCCGATGTTGTCGACCGGCGGCGATCGGCGGCAGGTATTCTCGATGACGCCAGCGATGCGCTCCAGCAAGGTGATGTCATGCTGGCGCGGCGCCGGCTTGAAGTTCTGATCGAGACCTATCCTGAGACTCCCGCTGCAGATATCGCTCGTGAACGGCTGGCAAGCCTGTTCGGGGAGCGCCGCGATTCGGGTTCCGCCCGGTCGGTTCAGAACGAGCCGCGCGGTGGCCAATCGGGTTTCCTCCCGCCACGAACTTCTAAGGTGGCCGAGCCGCCGCCCGCTCGTCGAGACGGTGATACCACGGGCGCAAGCGCCGCTCGGCCCGGTCTGGACGACGCGGTTGTTCGACAGCGCCGTCAGTTGCAGGACGAGCGCCGCGTGCAGGTGCTCGGCTTCGAGTTTCAGGCGGCGGCTGGCGACAGGGTGTTCTTCGCCGAGACGAGCAGTGAGCTTGGTGCCCGTGGCCGTGCCGTGATCGCTGCCCAGGCACGATGGCTCGGGCAGCATAAAGATCTGCCGATCGTGATAGAGGCACATGCCGACGATCACCGCACGAATCGCGAGCGAGATACCGAACTCTCCCAGAAGCGGGCTCAGGCTGTTGCCGAGCTTCTGGTCGAACAGGGGGTCGGTCCGGATCGAATTGTCGTCTATGCATTCGGGCGTGACCGGCCCGTCGCAACCTGCCAGGCACCTGAGTGTGCCGCGCAGAATCGCCGCGTTGTCGTCCGCGTCGGCAGCGAGCGTGACGGCAGCGAGTCGCGCCGCGGTCCCGAGGAGCCGGCGCTTGCAACCGCCCCGAGGCGGACATTGCGCAACCCGGGCGATTGACGCGGCGCCGACGTGTGTGCGGGACATGGCGCGCGATTGACAAGGGCGAGTTGGAAGGGGCACTTACCACCACGATTGGAGCCCCCGAGATCGCGGTGCCGTGCGGCGGTTCGGCCGTCGAGGGGTCGTTCGAGTTTCGCCGGCTCGGGGTATCGACCGCGACGACATCCGTGGGCTAGTCAATTGGCGAGAAGCGCCATGCAACCGGAGTGAGCCTGGATGAGCATCCAAAGACCCTGGCTTGTTGCTCTCGCGCTGGCTGCGACCGGATGGGTGCTGGCCGCGCCGGTCATCGCTCAAGAGCCACAAGCTAAAGGCCAGCCACGCGCCAAATCGGCCAAAGAGGCGTCCCCCGCATCCACCTCGGGTGACGCTCAGCTCAAAGGGCGCGTCGAGCACCTCGAAGAGCAGCTGGCCGACATGCAGGTCGTGGTGGGCACACTCGAATCACTAGGCCGGGGCGGTAGTGCGACGGCTGGGGCGCGCGCCGGCTCGGTCCCGACCAGCGGCGGTGTTGATCAAGCGCGTGTCGACAGTCTTGAAACGCAGATCCGTGCGCTCACGGCGCAACTGGAGCAACTGTCTGCGCAGGTGCGCCAAATCTCGGGGAATCGGCGAACCGACGCCGGTTCGCTGCAACCGCCGCCTGCCTCATCGCCGCTGCCAACCTCGGGAGGCTTCGGCTCAACCACCGTGACTCAGAGTGAAAAGCCGGATCCGATTGGACGCATCCTCGGCACCGAGGCGCCGCAACCGGTATCGTCGTCGCCCGCGCTGCCTCCGTCGGCGGCCGGCGCCGGCAATCCGCGCGATCTCTACGAGACGGCATACGGCTACCTCCTGCAGCAGGACTACGGTGCGGCCGAGGCTGCCTTCGACGAGTTCATGCGACGCTATCCGAGTGACCGGTTGGCCGCCGACGCGCAGTACTGGCTGGGGGAGGCGCTCTATGTGCAGCGCCGCTACAAGCCTGCCGGACAGGCGTTCCTGGCGGTGATCGAGAAGCACAAGACGTCCGCAAAGGTGCCGAACAGCCTGTTGAAGCTCGCCCAGTCACTCGAGCAGCTCGGCCAGAAGGATTGTGGCATTTTCGCCGAACTCGACAGCCGCCATCCGAACGCGCCAGCAGATGTGCGCGTCAAGGCGCGTGCCTTGAAGCAGCGACAAGGCTGCTGAGGAGGCGATGTGGCCACGGGCGATGATGCCCCGATCGGTGATGACGAGGCCGACGGACTGCTCTCCCCGCTCGAGGCATATCGAGGGCTCGTGCTCGCCGTCTCTGGAGGGCCTGACAGCACGGCGCTCATGCACCTTGCTGCCGACTGGAACCGCAGGCGGGGACTGAAGACGACCCTCGTGGCCGTCACGGTCGATCATGGCCTCAGGCCGGCCTCGGCCGAGGAAGCTGTCGCGGTGGCCACTGACGCCGCAAGACTGTCCATATCACATTCCACCCTAAGCTGGACCGGACCTGCCCCTGCCACAGGGCTGCAGGCCGCGGCGCGCGCAGCCCGATATCGCCTGCTGGGGGATGCCGCGCGTGAGCTGGCGACGGGTATCGTTGGACCGGTCGCCATTGTCACGGGACACACGGCGGACGATCAGGCGGAGACATTGCTCATGCGTCTGGTGCGAGGCAGTGGTGTCGACGGTTTGGCAGCCATCCCTCCGAGAGGGGTTCTCCCATACAGCCTCGGCGTCCAAGGGGCTGCGCCGGTGATCGTGCTTCGGCCCCTGCTGGGTGTTCCTCGGGCGCGGGCTCTGGCCACGCTTCGAGCACGCGCGATCGGCTATGTCGACGACCCGAGCAATCGTGACAGTCGTTTCGAGCGGGTCCGGGTCCGTGAGGCGCTCGCGGTCCTCGAGGGCTTGGGTGTCACCAAAGAGGCGCTGGCGCGCACGGCGCGACGCATGCAGACGGCCAAAGAGGCATTGGAGCTGGCGGCCGATACGCTCGAGGCAGGTGCGGTGACGAGCCGCCTCGGCGTGGTCCACGAGATCGGTCGCCACGCGTTGGCAAGCGCGCCGGCCGAGACCGGCGTTCGTCTACTGAGGCGGTTGCTCGAGCGGGCTGGCGGCCAGATCCGCCCTGCCGATCTTTCCCCCGTCGAGGACGCCGTTGCCCGCATCCGTGCCGCCGATGAGCCGCTGGCGACGTTCACCCTGGGCGGCTGCATCGTCGAGACGGCGCTTTGCAGTGCGGGCGCGGGAGCGCTTGTGCGGGTCTACCGGGAGCCCGACCGTGGGGCTGGCATTGCCCACGTGCGCCTTGCTCCGGGAGGTCGTCAACTATGGGACGGCCGGTTCTGGGTGGAGGTTTCGATCGACTATCCGGCGAATGTCGATGTCGGTCCACTGGGGCACGAGTGGCAGCCACTGCTCGCAGCCTATCCCGAGCTGTCGCAACTCTCTCTTCCGGCGGCGGCCGCGCGCGGAATTCCGGCATTTCGGGAATCGAATGGTCACCTCACCGTGCCGTTGCTGGCCGATGGCCTGCGCGAGCTTGGCCATGCGGCGCCCGTGGTGGTGCTGCCTCGCGTAGGAGATGCAACGCAAGAGATCGATGTCTCCTGTTTCCGGACCGTTCCGGCTTGGCCGTCCGGAATGCATGCCCGCAGGGCGCCATGGTGAACGTTTGGAGCCCGCGTTGGCGTGTCGGTGTGCATCTGCATGGAGCCGATGGTGCTAGGCACCGGCGCAAACGCGTCCTAAACTCGTCGGCCTTATCGTTGCCCAACTTGGCAAGACTCCTGCACCTCCCTATGTTAGCGGGGCCCTGTAGCGCACAGGTGACCTGAAAATGCGCGGCCAGGCTGGCACCGAGGCATCGCTGCCGAGGCGATGCACGCCCCAGGAAGGGACTTCGATGAATTCTCACTTCAGGAACTTCGCGATCTGGGTCGTCATCGGCCTGTTGTTGTTCGCGCTCTTCAATCTGTTCCAGAATCCTGTCCAGAACCGCCGCGCTAACGAGATCGGGTACACCGAGTTCAAGTCCCAGGTGAAGTCGGGCAACATTAACGAGGTGTTGATCCAGGGGAACCGGTATTCGGGCCAGTTCGCCGACAAGTCGCGCTCGTTCAGCACGCTTGGACCCAACAATCAGAACGAGGTCATCAAGGACCTTGAAACGCAGGGCGTAAAAATCAACGTCCGCCCGCCTGAGGAGGACGTGCCTTCTCTTCTCGGTCTGCTCGCCTCCTGGTTCCCGATTTTGCTGATGATCGGTGTCTGGGTGTTCTTCATGCGCCAGATGCAGTCGGGTGGCGGTCGTGCCATGGGCTTCGGCAAGTCCAAGGCCAAGCTTTTGACCGAGCGCCATGGGCGGGTCACGTTCGACGACGTTGCCGGTGTCGACGAGGCCAAGGTCGATCTCCAGGAGATCGTCGAGTTCCTACGTGATCCGCAGAAGTTCCAGCGCCTTGGCGGCCGCATCCCGCGCGGCTGCCTGCTCGTCGGCCCCCCGGGAACCGGCAAGACGTTGATCGCGCGCGCCGTGGCCGGCGAGGCCAACGTGCCGTTCTTCACCATATCGGGCTCGGACTTCGTCGAGATGTTCGTCGGCGTCGGCGCCAGCCGTGTTCGCGACATGTTCGAGCAGGCGAAGAAGAATGCGCCGTGCATCATCTTCATCGACGAGATCGATGCCGTCGGCCGGCATCGCGGCGCCGGTCTCGGCGGTGGCAACGACGAGCGCGAGCAGACGTTGAACCAGTTGCTCGTGGAGATGGATGGCTTCGAGGCGAACGAGGGCATCATCATTCTCGCGGCGACCAACCGTCCGGACGTGCTCGATCCGGCATTGCTGCGCCCCGGCCGTTTCGACCGGCAGATCACCGTGCCGAACCCGGACGTTGTCGGTCGCGAGAAAATCCTGCGCGTGCATATGAAGAAGGTGCCGCTGGCGCCTGACGTCGATCCCAAAGTGCTCGCACGCGGGACACCGGGCTTCTCGGGTGCCGACCTCGCGAACCTGGTCAACGAGGCTGCTCTGTTGGCGGCCCGTCGCTCGAAACGCATGGTCACCCAAGCCGAGTTCGAGGATGCCAAGGACAAGGTCATGATGGGCGCCGAGCGCCGGTCCATGGCCATGACCGAGGAGGAGAAGCTGGCGACGGCCTATCACGAGGCTGGCCATGCCATCGTCAACCTGCTGGTGCCGGGCAACGACCCCTTGCACAAGGTGACGATCATTCCGCGCGGCCGGGCTCTCGGCGTCACCATGAGCCTGCCCGAGCGCGACAAGCTCAGCTATTCGAAGACATGGTGCGAGGCTCGGATCGCGATGACGTTTGGCGGCCGTGTCGCCGAGCAGTTGGTCTATGGCAAGGAGCATCTCAATACCGGTGCTTCGTCCGACATCACGCAGGCGACGAGCCTCGCCCGCAGCATGGTGACGGAGTGGGGCATGAGCGAGAAGCTCGGCCCTCTGCGCTATACCGACAACCAGCAAGAGGTCTTCCTCGGGCACTCCATCACTCAGCGCCAGAACATGAGCGAGGAGACGGCTCGGATGATCGACGAGGAGGTTCGCAAGATCGTCACGGCCGGTCAGGCCAAGGCCTGGGAGGTGCTCGGCGCCCACCGCGCCGATCTCGAGGCAGTTGCCCAGGCCCTGATGGAGTACGAGACGATCAACGGCGAGGAGTGCCTGACCGTCATGCGTGGCGGCAAGATTATCAGGAAATCCGACGACGAGGAGACCAAGGGGCCAATGGGCTCGGCGGTGCCCGTTGCCGGCAAGCAGCGCCCGCCCCGCGAGGAGCCCGGTGCGGGCGGCCTGGAGCCGCAACCGCAGACCTGATGGGCGAGCGGGCTTGCGCTTGGCTGACCTGACTGACCATGAGATCGGCCCCGATGCTTGCATCGGGGCCGAGATCTGTTTCAGGGCATGGAAAGCGAGGTTGCTACCGCGCGACCCAGCCGCCATCGATGGAGTAGTTGGCGCCGGTGATCGACCGGGCACCCTCGCCCGCGAGGAACGCGGCCAGTGCGCCGACCTCCTCGACCGAAACGAAGCGGCCGGTCGGCTGCGAGGCGAGCACCTGCTTCTTTGCGGCCTCCTCGCTGATGCCCTGGGACTTGGCGAGATCCGGGATCTGCTTTTCGACAAGAGGCGTCCACACGAAGCCCGGAGAGACGGCATTGACCGTGATACCGGTCTCCGCGACCTCGAGGGCGACGGCCTTCGTCATGCCCGCCAGCCCATGCTTGGCCGCCACATAGGCCGACTTGAACGGCGACGCGACGAGGCTGTGGGCCGAGCACACGTTGATGATGCGACCCCAGTTGCGCTTTTTCATGCCCGGAAGCGCTGCCCGGATGGTGTGGAACGACGAGGACAGGTTGATCGCGATGATCGCGTCCCACTTCTCGATTGGAAAAGCCTCGATCGGCGAGACATGCTGAATGCCGGCGTTGTTGACCACGATGTCGACCGAGCCGAGATCGCGCTCGCCCTTGGCGATCATCTCGGCGATCTGATTGTGGCGCAGCATGTCGGCTCCGTCGAAAGCGACGCGGGTGCCGTGTGCCGCCACCTTGCGAATGGCTTCGGCATTGTCGGCCTCGGAGCCGAGCCCGTTGACGATCACGTTGGCGCCGGCCTCCGCGAGCGCGCAGGCGATCGCAAGGCCGATACCGGAGGTCGAGCCCGTTACGACCGCGCTCTTGCCTTTGAGTGTCATGGTGATTTCTCCTTGCATCGCGATGCGGCGCCGGTTCGGCTCATCGGCCACGGTAGCCTTCGAGGGTGAGGAACCGCACGGTGCACGGTTGCCCGAGCCCGGCGGGCACCTGCTCGGTGATCCGATCTGCGTCCTGCCGTACGGACACCAGCAGCACCGGCCCCTTTGCCGCTCCCTGGAACGGCCGTGTCATCTCGTAGTGGTCGAGCGGCCTCGGTCCCGAGAGCCAGGCCTGCACCGGCGTTGCCTCGTCGCGCATGTAGTAGATGAGCGCAGCCGTCACCGCGCGCTCGTCCGCGATTACCGCGGCATAGGGCTGGCCCTTGGCGCGTGCCTCCGCGAGAAGCGCAGCGGTCCGGGTGCCGATCTCGCTCCAGCCGAGCGTGCGCTGAAACGGATCGCCCGCCAACGGAAGGATGAAGCGGCCGGCCATCGAGGTCCCGGCAGTGAGCAGCGCCATGATGACGAGATGCAGCCCGAGCGATGCCTTCAGCCAGCGCTCCAGATCGAGCCGCAGCAGCATCGCCGGGACCAGAATGCTTGCCGCGACATAAGCCGTCGCCGCCCAGTTGGCGTGCGCCCGCGAGACGAACGCCTGCGCCGTGATCACCGCGATCACCGGTAGTGTGAAGCACACCAGCATCCGGTCCGCGGCCGAAAGGCCACTCCGCCAGCCGCGATGCAGCGTCAGGACCAGCCCGGCCAGTAGGATCGGGCCGAAAACGGCGAGCTGAGCTGCCATGAACTCGAGGCCCTTGCCGGGCTTGAGCAGAGATCCGCCCCACTTCGCGTTGTCGGCCGTGTGCGCGAAGGTGGCGAATTTGTTGGCTGCGTTCCAGGCGAGATTCGGCGCGATCAGCGCGGCCCCGATCGCGAGCCCCGCCCAAAGCCGCCTGTCCCGCAGCAGCGGCCGCGCCGAGGGGGTCGCGATCAGCCAGACGGCGAGCGACACTGGAAAGAACACCATCGCGTACTTGGCGTTGAGCCCGAGACCGATGCCGAGCCCAAGAGCCAAGGCAGGCGCCCAACCCTCTCGCTCCTGCACCAGTCCGACGATCCCGAGGAGCGCCAGAGCCCAGGCGGCGAGAAGCGGCACGTCAGTCGAGATGATGCCGGCGGACAGCGAAACGCCCGGCAGCGTGGCGAAAGTCAGGGCGGCCCAGAGCCCGACCCGTTCGTCGTAGAGGCGCCGCCCAATCAGGAAGACGAGCCCCGCCGTGACAGTGTGCAGGATCGGCGATGCCACGCGCACGCAGAATGTGCCGTCTCCGCATACCGCCCCTGCGGCGCCGATCAGAGCGGCGATCAATGGCGGCTTGGAGTAATAGCCGAACGCCGGTGTGAGTGCCCAGCTCCAGTATTGTGCCTCGTCGAAGAAAAGATCCGTTGCATTCACGGCCAGCGCCGCCATACGCCACGCCAAGAGGCCGCCGAGTGCTATCAACAGCAGCCGCACCGTGGTCAGCCGGCTGGATTCCAATGCGGGCGCCGTCAGCGCTCGTCTCATGCGAGGATATCGTCCCTGTTGGCGGCGATGCGCCGCTCGGAGTGAGCTTCGCCCGGCCACGAATTTGTCCCGGCGAGCATCGTGCCGGGTCGTTTACCGCGTCGGCACGCCGCACGAAAGCCCGAAAGGTAGGCTCGGTTCATCGTTGTCGACGGCGAGCTGAAGTCCGCGACGTGCCCCAATGTGGCGGAGGCACTGTAGGCGGCCACGCACGGAAAGTCGTGGAAAGACCGCCGCCGCGTCAGGTCGGCGCATGGGCGGCGTCTCGGGCCTATGCCATGCCGACCTTGAAACATCGGCGGGACGGCTTGACCGCTGCCGGTCCGGGAGCACGAGCACCATGCGCGTCACGGTGGTCATTCCAGCCCTCAACGAGGCCGGCAACATCGGTCGCCTGGTCGAGGAGACCTACGTCCAGGTGCCTGCCGAGATGCTGGCCGAGGTCATCGTGGTCGACGATTGCAGCGAGGACGGCACCGGCAGCGAGGTCAAAGCGTTGATCGCGCGCGGTTCCATGCCCGGCTTGCGCTACTTGCGACATGGCGAGCGCAGCGGCCAGAGCGCCGCCATGCGCACTGGCATCATGGCGGCCACCAGCCCCGTGATCGCTACCATGGACGGCGACGGCCAGAACGACCCGGCCGATATTCCGCGTCTGATCGCGCGGCTTGCCGCCCCCGCCACCAAAGGCCCGGCATTGGTCGGTGGCGTTCGTACCGACCGGAAGGCCGAGGGCTCGAAGCGGCTTGCCTCGCGCTTCGCCAATTGGCTGCGCGACCGCGTTCTGAAGGACGAGTGCCCAGATACCGGTTGCGGTATCAAGGTCTACTGGCGCGAGGCGTTCCTGCGCCTGCCTTACTTCACGTCGATGCACCGTTACCTGCCGGCCCTCTTCATCACCTACGGGCACGAGGTGGCCTACGAGCCGGTCAACGATCGCCCGCGCATCGCCGGAAAATCGAAGTACACCAATCTGGGTCGTGCTCTGATCGGCATCTACGACCTCGTTGGCGTGTCGTGGATCAGGCGGCGCACGAAGGTGCCGCCGATCGTCGAGGACCTGCGCCGCCGCGCCGTACCGGCATGAACGACAAATCGTGAGCCGCGGGATCTCTGTCAGCCGCGCCGAGCCGTCATGGCACAGTGCCGCTCGCGTGCTGAGCCGCTCGTCATTACGCCGCCGGAGACTGTCGCCATGACTGCCGCCAAGCTCGCCGCCTGGTGGGCCTCCATCTCGACGACAGAGCTGATCTGGCTGATGATCGGCTTCATCGCGCAGCTCATGTTCTCGATGCGCTTCATCCTCCAATGGATCGCGAGCGAGCGGGCCAAGCGCTCCATCGTGCCCGAGGTGTTCTGGTATTTCTCGCTGGCCGGCGGGATCCTTCTTTTCGCCTACGCGATCTATCGTCTCGATCCTGTCTTCATGATGGGGCTCCACTCCCGAAGGCGGCGGCGCGCGAGACAGTTGACCCCGCGTGCCGGTGCCAGCCGACTGGTGAGCGGTGCGTGCCAGCAAGGGCGGTCCTTGTCGTGACCAAGTGCGAGACCCGGTTCCAAGGGCTCCCGCCCGAGCCGCCATGGCGCAGTCCGACGGCACGCGAGCTTTACACGCAGCCGTTGCCCGCCCTCGGGTTGATCGATCGAGCGCTGACGCGGTCGCTCGGGTACTTCGTGCTTCCCCGCTTCGCGTCAATTTGCGGCCTCGAGCATGTTGCTCCGGCGAGCGACCCGTTCGTGCTGGCGCTCAACCATGCCACTCGCTTCGAGGCGCTGGCCCTGCCGGCGCTGCTGATGTATCATCGCGGAGGTCGACGCGTTCATTTCCTGGCCGACTGGAACTTCCAGATGATCCCTGGCATCGGCATGCTCTATCGCCGTTCCGGGGCGATCGTTGTGATGCGGAAATCCGCGCGCCCCCGGTTCCTCAATGCTCTGAAGCCGCTCTATGCCCACGTCGAGCCTTCGCATCAGCGGGCGCTGGCGCATCTGCAGTCCGGCCGCAGCGTTGGCATCTTTCCCGAAGGTACCGTCAACCGCGACCCTGAGCGGCTGCTGCGGGGCCGTCTCGGTGCCGCTCGTCTGTCGCTCGAGGCGGGCGTGCCCGTCGTGCCGGGCGGCATCCGGATCATCGGCGGTGGTGCACGTCGGCCTCAGTTGCAGCTTGATCTTGGTGCACCGTTGCATCCGGACGAGCGCCGCGAGGGCTCTGTCACACGCGCAGAGGTGCGCGCTTGGCACGATCGGATCATGACTGAGATTGCCCGGCTTTCGGGGAAGGCCTGGGAGCCACTGCCACAGGAGCCTCGTCATGGGACGCCATGAGCACGCGATCACGCGCCGGGTGAGCAGCGAGGCCGAGCGCCAGCAGGTCATCGATGTCCTGCGGCAGACCTACGCCGGTGAGAAGGGCTGGATCGTCGAGCCGGAGGGCCAGATCCCGGTCGAGGATATCGGTCGCGCCTCGGTGGCCTGGTTCGTCACCACCATGGGTGGCGAGCCGGTCGGCGTGCTGCGCATCCTGTTCGACCCGCCGATCGATCAGTACGCCAAATACAGCCTCAAGCTGATCGACCCGACCTTCAAGGTGGACGAGCTGCTCGCCGGCTCGCGCATCGCGGAGGTCGGCCGGTTCGCCGTCGTGGCCAAGCGCCGCGGGCGTTTCACGGTGGCCACCAGCCTGATGCGCGCCGCCTTCTCGGAGATCATCGCGCGCGGATACACGCACCTCGTCACCGACGTTTTCGAGGACGACCCGCACAGCCCTTATGGCTTTCATACCCGCGTCATCGGCTTCAAGCCGATCGCGACGCACGAGGTCGGCGAGTTGCGCAGCCATAGCCGCCGCATCACGCTGCTGCTCGACATGAAGGTTTGTTACCTTCGCTTGCGCGACCACAGCCGCTGGCTGTTCCAGAACCTCACCCTCGGGTGGTCCGAGCGCATGCACCGAAAGGCGCTGGGATAGGGGGCGAGATCGAAGGCCGGGCCTCGTATCAGGCCGGCATCGCGCCTGTCCTCCCCGGCTTGGTGTCCTATCAATGGGACAGGAGGGTCGGCACTTTGTTGCTCCGGAGCAGATCCGCGGTCGCGCTGCCATAGACCATACGTCGAAGGCGCGAATGCCCGTAAGCTCCCATGCACAGGAGAGTAGCCCCTTGCCGTTCAGCCTCGTCCTGGAGGGCGGTAGCGATCGTCCGCGTTCCCAGCGAGACGACTTCATGGTTCGCCGTGACACCACGCCGCTCGAACGCCTCCACCAGCCTGCCGGTGTTCAGGTCGGTCGGGAGCGGCTTTTCACCCGTGATGGTCAGCAAATGAGCACGATTTGGCCCAAACAGGGCGAGTGTGTCGCCAAGCGCGCGTGCAGCTGCCGCCGTGTTGTCCCAGGCCACAGCCACTGCACCAGCACGATATGGCGCAGAATGGCTCTCGGGCACCACGATGACCGGACGACCGCTCTCGAAGAGCAAGTAGCCCGCGACCTGCCGCTCACTGAACACGCCTGATCCCGTACAGCCCACAACGCTTATATCGTGCAGCCTAGCGTGTTCAGCGATCACCTCATGCACACCGAGTGCATGCGAGTGCGTGATGACGAGACTGCACCTCACTCCGATCGCCTCTGCCGCTCGCTTCAGAGCAGAAGCGAAGGAAGGAACGTCGGTTTGCAGTCCCGGCGTCGTTACATCAAGCGCGACGGTGAAGATCGTGAGGTGCGCGGCATGTGCCTTTGCGACGCTGATCGCGTAGGCTGCGGGCCCTCGGTCGACCTGGCCGAGTTCGGCCGGCGTAAAGAGGAAAACAGACTTGATCGTCATGGCTTTACCCCGTTATCGCGTCACTTCGCCTGGGTGATCACCGCCCCGCGTCTTCCAAAGTGAGTAGACGATGCCGCCAAGGATCAGGGCGACGGTCACAAAAAGGCTCAGAAGCGGCGGGAATTTGCTGCCACCGAAGATGAAATCGGATACGAAAATCTTCGAGCCGATGAACACGAGCACGAGAGCCAGTGCGAATTTCAAATAGTGAAACCGGTGAACCATTGCGGCAAGTGCGAAGTAAAGTGCCCTGAGGCCGAGGATTGCCATTATGTTCGACGTGTAGACAATAAACGTGTCCGTGGTGATTGCGAAGATGGCCGGGACTGAATCGACGGCGAACACCAGATCAGCAAGATTGATCACGATCAGAGCAAGTAGAAGTGGTGTTATCGCGCGAACGGTTTTGCCGGTCTTATCGTCCTTGATTTTGACGATGAACTTCTGCCCGTGCAACTCGGGTGTGACCCGGAAGTGCCGGTTCATGAAGGCCACGAGCGGGTTTTTCGAAACGTCCATCGGCTGGTCGCCGACGAACAGCATCTTGATGCCGGTGGCGATCAGGAACGCCGCGAAGAAGTAGAGCACCCAGTAGAACTGCTCAACCATTGCCGCGCCGAGCGCGATCATGATGCCGCGCAGCACGATGACGGCGACGATGCCCCACAAGAGAGCTCTGTATTGGTAGCGACGGGGTATGGCGAAGTACGTGAAAATCAGGCTTATCACAAACACATTGTCAATCGAAAGTGCCTTTTCGATAAAGAAACCAGTGTAATATAAAACGCCAGATTCTGCGCCTTTTTGAAACCAGACCCAGACACCGAAAAGAAGCGCGATTATTATGTAATAAGCCGAGAGCTTGAGGCTCTCGGCGATCCCCATCTCTTTGTCTTCCTTGTTCAATATGCCAAGGTCGAACGCGGTCAGGGATACCACAAGCCCCAGGAACGCAAGCCAGAACCATGCCGGCGTGCCCAAAAAACTGGCGAAAAGGAAGTCCATTTTAACGGGCCCATGTTCTACAGCGCCGTCTCAACTTGAAGAGACGAAACCCTCGCCGCGTCCGCGATGCTGAAGGTAGTATCCGACATCGCATTCACCGCCGTGAACGCCAGAGGGGCCCGGACATAGCGCTAGATAGTGGCGCGTTCTGCAGGGGTCAAGGGTGCTTTGAACTTTTTTGTGACCTTCTGTTGATCGCCATTTTTCGCTTTGGCTTTCGCCAGTTTGGTTGGCCGATCACTACGGGGCAGCCTTGGTCGGCATGGGTGGGCTCGACCACGCCATCTACAGCGCACAAGGTCTTTGGCGAGGATCTGGGAGGGTGCGCACCAGCGCGAGCATGACCGCCGCGAGGGTCCGTCGTTGTGTGTGCTCGGTGTTGCTGTCAGCCCCTTCATGAAGTGCTCAAGGGTGCCCTGCGGCAATCGAGCTGCCACCCCTCGACTTATCCCCGCCCCCGCGGCGGCGCGTATCCTGCGCTCCGCTTTTTGACATCGTGAAATGGGCTCACACCGCCACCAGTCCGTCGTCGTCCTCGATGATGCGCTCGGCGGTCGCCAGATCGACCGACACCAGCTGAGACACGCCTTTCTCGGCCATGGTGACGCCGAACAGGCGATTCATGCGGGACATGGTCATGGGGTGGTGCGTGATGACCAGGAACCGTGTCGCCGTTTCGGAGGCCATGCTCTCCATCAGCGTGCAGAAGCGGTCGACATTGCTGTCGTCGAGCGGCGCGTCGACCTCGTCGAGCACGCAGATCGGCGACGGGTTGGTCAGGAACACCGCGAAGATGAGCGAAAGCGCCGTCAGCGTCTGCTCGCCGCCCGAGAGCAGCGAGAGTGTCGCCGGTTTCTTCCCCGGCGGCTTGGCGATGATCTCGAGGCCGCCCTCCAGCGGGTCCTCCTCGCTCTCGATCATCTCGAGGCGTGCCTCGCCGCCGCCGAACAGCGTGCCGAACAGGCGCCGGAAATGCCCGTCCACCGTCTTGAACGCCTCGCCGAGCCGCTTCTTGGCCTCACGATTGAGCTGCCCGATGGCACCGCGCAGCTTGACCACGGCGGCTTCCACGTCGGCGCGCTCGGCATCGAGCTTGTCGTGCTGCTCGGAGAGCCGCGAGAGCTCCTCTTCGGCATTGAGATTGACCCCGCCGAGACGGTCGCGCTCGCTCCTGAGCCGCGTGAGCTGACGCTCGACGTCGGCCTGCGGCGGCAGCTTCGCGCCGGGTGCCTCGCCGCTGTGCGCCAGACACTCCTCGGGCGCGATCTCCAGCGTCTCCCGGATGCGTCGGCCCTCGTCGGCCCGCTTGGCGCGCGCCGCCTCGAGCTGGGCATCCGTGCGGGCGCGGGCCTCGCGCGCCTCCGTCACCATGGCTTGTGCCGCCCGAAGCGCCTGTTGCGAACGCCTGAGCGCCGTTTCGGCCGCGGCATGATGGTCGGCCGCCTGATGCCGGTCGCGTTCGGCCGATGCCAGCGCCTCGGCCAGTTGCTCGCGCCGCTCGTCCAGCATTGCGGGAAGGTCGTCGAGCGCTGAAAGCTCGCTGGAAATCTCCGTGCGGCGGGCTTGCAACGCCTCGAGCTGGCGTGCGGCGTCGGCCACCCGCGCCACCCATCGCTCGCGCTCGCGCCGGATCGCCTCGACGCGCTCGGCCCGCTGCCGCCGCTCGCGGGACAACGCCTGCGCCGCTTCTCGCCGCTCCGCATGAGTGTGCCGCGCCGCCTGTGCTGTCGCCTCGGCCGCCGTCACGCTTTCGTCGATGCCCGCGTCGGAATCGAGCGTCTCGATCGCGGTCTCGGCATCGAGCAATTGCTCCTCGGCCTCGGTGATGGTGTCCTCGATGCGCCCGCGCGTCTCGTCGAGCGTTTGGAGCCGCTGCTCCGTCTCGCGCGCTTGCCGGTTGATCGTCCCGAGTGTCTCCCGCGTCCGCGCCAGCTCAGCCTGCTGGTCGCGCCAGAGATGGCGGAGCCGCCGTCCCTCGCCCTCGCCCGCCGCTTGTCGCTGCGCCGCCCGCTCGGCCTCCTGCGCCCGCACCGCAGCCTCGCGCGCGAGGGCCTTCTCGCGCGCCTTGAGCTTGCCGAGCCGGTTTCTCTCCGCGAGTCGGATTGCGGCCGGTGATGGCGCCTCCGACGCGGCGACGAACCCGTCCCACCGCCACAGATCACCTTCGCGCGAGACGAGCCGCTGGCCGGGTTCGAGCTGGTCCTGCAACCGCCGCCCATCGACGCGCGCCACGAGCCCGATCTGCCTGAGCCGGCGTGTCAACTCCGGCGGCCCGTCGATGTTCAAGTGCAGCGGCTCGGCGCCCTTGGGCAGTGGCGGATCATCGCCGCCGCCCGCGACGAGACGCCAGTGCAGTGCCGACGCCTCCTCTGTGGGCGCATCGAGATCCTCGCCGAGCGCGGCCACGAGCGCCATCTCGAGCCCTGGCGCAACGGTCATCCGGTCGACGACCGGGGGCAGATTGCGGCCGCCGACCGGCAACAGGAATTTCTCGAGTGTCGATATCTCCGTCGCGATCCGGCTCGCCTCCAAACGCGCGGTGGTGTTCGCCTCGCGCGAGGTGGCCGCCGACACCGCCAGCGCCTCGAGTTGCTCCTCCGCCGCGAGTGTCTGCGCCTCGACTGTCGCGACCTCGTCCGCGAGCCGTGTCACCGCCTCGGTCAGCGATGCATACCGCGCCGCATCGGGCGCCTGCGCAGCAACCTCACGCCGCTGGCCCTCGAGCGCCATCAGCTCGCGCTTGCCCTTCTCGACCGCCGCGACTCGCTCCGTGCGACCGCGCTCCAAGCTCTGCCGCCGGGCCCGCGCCTCGAACGCCCGCCGTGTCACGCCGGATAGCGTCGCCTCTGCGGCGCGCAGCGCTGCCTCTGCAGAGGCGAGGGCCTCCTCGGCCTCGATCTCACGTTCCGCGTCGGCGTCGGCGTGGGCGGCGAGATCGGCCGTCTCGTCGTCGAGCCGCGCCATCACCTCGGCGGCCTCCGCGGCGAGCCCCTCCTCGCGTGCCAGGTCGCGCTCGAGTTGCGCCACCCGAGCCTCCAGCTCGCCACGACGCCGTTGCAGCCGCTCGGCCTCCTTCTCGAACGTGTCCCGCTCGATGCGCAGACGCGCCACCGCCGCGCCCTTCATCGCCTCGGCCTCGCGCAGGGTGGGGAGCCCCTCGGCGATTGCGGCCTCCTCGGCGAGCGCCCGCGCCTCGCCCTCGGTCACCTCCGCGAGGCGGATCAGCGCCCCGCGCAACGTCGACTCGCCCGCTTCGACCTCCGCTTGCGCCGACATCCACGCCAGATGTGCCGCCAGCGCCTCCGCGCGGCGGATCTCGCCCGACACCTCCCGGTACCGCCGCGCCTGCCGTGCTTGCCGTTTCAGGCCCTCCACCTGGCTCGACAGCCCGCCGAGCACATCGCCGATCCGGGCCAGATTGTCCTCGGCTGCCTTCAAACGAAGTTCGGCCTCGTGCCGACGCGTATGCAACCCGGCGACGCCCGCGGCATCCTCCAGGATGCGGCGGCGCTGCTCCGGCTTGGCGTTGACGATCTCGCCGATCTGGCCCTGACGGACCAGCGCCGGCGACCTCGCGCCGGTCGCCGCATCCTCGAACAGCACCTTGACGTCACGTGCGCGCACGTCCCGGCCGTTGATGCGATAGGCCGAGCCCATGTCGCGCTCGATGCGTCGCGACAACTCCAGCAGGTCGTTGTCGTTAAAGCCGGGCGGGGCCTTGCGCGCAGAGTTGTCGACGAACATCGTCACCTCGGCCCAGTTGCGCTGGGGTCGCGAGGTGGTGCCGGCGAAGATCACGTCCTCCATCGCCGAGGCGCGCATCGCCTTGTACGAGGTCTCGCCCATCACCCAGCGCAGCGCCTCGAGCAGGTTCGACTTGCCGCAGCCGTTCGGGCCGACGACGCCTGTCAGCCCCGGCTCGATCCAAAGCTCGGTCGGCTCGACGAACGACTTGAAGCCAAGCAACCTCAGTCGCGTGATATGCATGCCCGTCCCGACCGTTGCCGCCGCCGGCTGCGGCTTCGCGCTTCAACAGACTTCGCATAGCACGCTCATCCGATTCCAGTGACCTGGCCTGTGGATCGGCATCGTGACGGCCGCCAAACGCTGCGTCGGTCCGCGTCCCGTCACGATGTCGCACGCTCCAACGGCGTTGGCGTCCGAGGGCTGATCCCTATAATGGCTCGAACCCCTCGGACCGTGAGACCGATGCCACATCACACGCCGCTGATTACCACGATCGTCGTCGGTCTGACGCTGGCGTTCGCCTTTGGCGCGCTGGCCCAGCGGTGCAAAGTATCGCCCATCGCCGGTTACCTGCTGGCTGGTGTCGCAATCGGGCCGTTTACGCCGGGATACGTCGCGGATCAGGCACTCGCTTTCGAGTTGGCCGAGATCGGGATCATCCTGCTGATGTTCGGCGTCGGCCTGCACTTCTCCTTCGCCGATCTCATGTCGGTAAGGGCGATCGCCATCCCCGGGGCTCTCGTCCAGATCATCGCCGCCACGGCCCTCGGTTTCGGCCTCACCCGCGCGATGGGCTTGCCGATGGGGGAGGGGATCGTATTCGGCCTCGCGCTGTCGGTTGCAAGCACGGTGGTGTTGCTCAGAGCCCTTCAGGAGCGGCGGCTCCTCAGCACGGTGCGCGGGCGCATCGCCGTGGGCTGGCTGGTGGTCGAGGACATCGTGATGGTCCTCACTCTTGTCCTGCTGCCCGCATTGGCGCCGCTGCTGGTCGGGGCCACACTCTCGAGTGCAGGCTTGTGGATGGTCACCAAGCAGGCTGCCGTCACTATCGGACAGGTCGCAATTTTCGTCGTCCTGATGATGGTGATCGGGCGGCGGCTGATACCAGCTATCCTCCACTACATCGCCCACACGGGGTCCCGCGAGCTGTTCCGTCTGGGCGTGCTGGCGATTGCGCTGGGAGTGGCCTTCGCTGCAGCCAAGCTGTTCGGTGTGTCTTTTGCGCTCGGGGCATTTTTTGCAGGGATGATCCTCAGCGAATCGGAACTCAGCCAGCGCGCCGCTGAAGAGAGCCTGCCGTTGCGCGATGCCTTTGCGGTCCTGTTCTTCGTCTCCGTGGGGATGCTGTTCAATCCATCGATCCTGATCACAGCGACTTGGCCGCTGGTGGCGACGGTTGCAATCATCGTGCTCGGCAAGTCGATTGCGGCGCTGGCGATCGTCCTCCTGTTCGGGCATTCGCTGCTCAGGGCCCTCTTCATCTCGGCGAGCCTGGCCCAGATCGGTGAGTTCTCATTCATTCTGGCCGGTCTCGGCGTCATGCTGGGCGTCGTCCAGGAGAGCACCCGTGACTTGCTGCTCGCCGGTGCCCTTCTCTCCATATTGGTCAATCCGCTCCTGTTCCTGGTGCTCGATCGGTGGACACCGTGGCTGGAAGCTCGGGCTAATGCGGCGAAACCTGCTCCCGGGCGTCTCGGTTGACCAGATCGTGCTGGTCGGTTGCGGTCGCGTGGGGCGCCGCATCATGGACGACCTTGTCCGCAGCGGGGCCAGCGTGCTGGTCCTCGACGAGAATGTCGAACTCATCGAGCAGTTGGGCAAACAGGGCATTAAAGCGATTGCCGGGAACGCCCTGAAGGCTCTGCCGACGGCCAACCTGGCCGATTCCAAGGCGGTCGTCATTGCGATCCCGGACGTATTCGAAGCCGGGCAGATCGTCGAGCAGGCACGGGCTGCGAACCCTGCGTTGCGCATCATCGCGCGGGCTCACACCGACGCGGAGGCGCAGCACTTGACTAGCCTTGGTGCAAGCGAGGTGGTCGAAGGGGCGTCGGAGATCGCGCGCGCCCTGGTCCAGGCGCTCAACGGCCGCAAATAACCATGGCTCTACGAAGTCGATCTGCGGCCGTCTACTCTCGTCCGGCGAGCGCCGCATCCACCATCGCTCGGATCTCAGTGATCCCCACCACCGACTTCACCAGCTTGTTGCCGATGAAGAAGTTGGGCGTACCGATGATGCCGAGGTCGCGGCCGCGGTCCTTGATCTGCTTCAGTCCCTCGATGAGCCCGGCGTTCTTGACGCAAGCCTCGTACTCGGCGGATGTCAGGCCCACCTGAGCCGCCACTTTGAGGATCGCTTCGGGGCGCACCTCCTGCGAGACCCAGGCCGATTGCTGCTCGAGGAATTTGCGATAGAGCGGCAAGTATTGCGCCATCGGCGCGCAGCGCAGCGCGATGGTTGCGTTGCCGCTGGTCCGGCCGATTGGGAATTCGCGGATGATCAACCGCACCTTGCCCGTGTCGATATACTCGCGCTTCAGCGGCGGAAACGTCTCGGCCATGAAGCGGCGACAGTGCTGACAGGTCAACGACATGTACTTGACCATCACGACCGGGGCGTCGCTGCGGCCGAGCGAGAACTCGGGCAGTGGTCCAGGCTTCAGCACGTCGTCGAGGGTGGGATTGGCGATCACCTCGCGCAGCGGACGATCCGAGGCGCCGTCCGGAGCGAACGGGCTGAAGGCCGCGGGCTTGGCCTGCGTCGTGCCATAAGGAGACGTGTCTGGCGAATCCGCTGACGTGCCCGGAGGCGTGGGGGGTGAGCCGGAGGCCAGCAGCATGGCGCCATCGCTACCGGCACATCCGCTCAGGGCCGCCAGAACGCCTAGTGCCGCCAGGGCCTTCGCGAATGTCGTGGCTCGGCCCTGCCGCATGCTGTTTCCCCCTTGGAGTCGCTACTTTTTCAGCAGCGGCTCGATGGCTTTATCGAAGCTCTCGATCGTGTCGGCGCGATCAGCGAGCTTGCGCCCGTTGATGAAGAACGTCGGGGTCGAGCGCACGCCGAGGACCTTGTTGCCGCGGTCCCGCGTGGCCGTGACGCCGTCCAGCAGCTTCTGGTCGGTCAAACACTTGTCGAAACGATCCTTCGTGAAGCCGTGCTCGCTGGCGATCTTGAACAGCGCCGGCACGTGATTGGACTGCACGAAAGCCCAGTCGTTCTGCTTTTCAAAGAAGGCTGAGATGAGGTCGTAAGTTTTTCCCTCGCCCGCGCATCGCGACAACATCGACGCGGCCGCCGCCAGATTGTCGAGCGGGAACTCACGCAGGATCAGTTTCACCTTGCCGGTGTCGATGTACTTTTCCTTGAGCTTCGGCAGCAAGGTGTTGTGGAAGTTCGCACAGTGACTGCATGTCATCGAGGCATACTCGACGATGGTCACGGGCGCGTCCGCCTTGCCGACGACGATGTCGGGGATCGGGCCGGGCTTCATCAGCTCGGCCGTGAGATCGGCGTCAGCCTTAGTGTCCTGCGCCAGGGCAAGGCTCGGCGCGAGCAGCAGCGCCGCGCCGGCCATCACGACGGGACGTCGCGTCACGGCCGTCCGCAGAAGGCGCTCGTTGAAATCGGTCACGTCGGTCTCCTCCGATTCGGATCGGGGCATGCTTGATCGCTCATCGACCATGGCGAAGTGCCTAGCCTTTAAGGCGGTTCCGCGCTGAACGCACAATGAACTCGCCGTGAGCGAGGCAATGCGTCAGGACGGCGGCTTCGTCAAGTCTTGGCGCGTGCCCGCGACGACCGGGCGCCGAGACCCTGGGCCATGCGCTCGAGTGCGGCCTTGAGGCCGGGCTCGGCGATCCGGGCGAGCTCCTCACGCGGCTTCAGAGGTGTGGCGGCCGGCACGGAGGCATGTGGCGCGGGGCCAAGGCTCGAGGCTGGCTTGATCGCCGCCACCTGCACGATGCGCATGTCGGCGATCGCCCGATAACCAAAGTAGGCGTTGATCCGGTCGATGAGCTGGCTGCCTTTGTACTGGATATCGAGCGCGCGGCCGGAGGCCACGGCCAGCACCAGGGTCGCGCCGGGCCGGCCGCGATTTTCTTCGGCGGCCTCGGCACCGGACCATTCGACACGCTTCGGCCATTTCAGGCGTTCTGGCATCGTATATCGGGCAATGTCGGCGCCGACGATCGTCTCCCAGTCGGTAATCAGCGCCGCAGCCGAGAAGCCATAGCGCTCGAACGCCGGCTTGGTGAGGCGTGGAACGAAGCTGCCAACGGTCTTTGCGTAGACCGGCTGCGGACCGGCCATGCGGGTCGGCGCTGGTCGAAGCGGCAGCCGAGCGGCATAAGCAGAAAGGCGGCTGTGTCCGCTGGTTGTCGGCGTGTCATTTCTGCCGAGAGCTGGTGCCTTGAGCTGCATCGCTGGTCGTCCCCACTCAGTGCGGTTCCCATCGCACCTGCTCATCCTTAAGATCGAGTTAAATGATTCGCCGGATTGATGCGCGGGGGCCTGCCATGAGCACTGTGGCATTAGAGCAACCACTCCGGTCGAGGGACACCTCACTGGGCACTAGCGAGGCGTTACCTGGCGGGGCCGAGACCGTAGAGGGCACGGCCGGCGCTCCACTCGTGCACTCGGTCGGCCCAACCGCGGCCCAGATCAACGCCCCGCTGCTCGGTTGGTATGACCGCGAGCGGCGCGACCTGCCGTGGCGCTACGGTCCGGGCGAGACACCTGACGCCTATCGGGTCTGGCTGTCCGAGATCATGCTTCAGCAGACCACAGTGAAGGCGGTGGTGCCTTATTTTCTGGAGTTCGTGCGCCGCTGGCCGAAGATCGAGCGCCTCGCCAAGGCCAAGCTCGACGACGTGCTCGCCGCCTGGGCAGGGCTTGGCTACTACTCGCGAGCCCGCAACCTTCACGCCTGCGCCAAAGCCATCGTCGAACGCCACGACGGACGATTCCCGTCCAGAGAGGCCGAGTTGCGGGAGCTGCCGGGTATCGGCCCCTATACGGCCGCCGCGATCTCGGCGATCGCGTTCGGGCAATGCGCCACGCCTGTCGACGGCAACATCGAACGCGTCGTCTCGCGCCTGTTCGCCGTGCGCGAGGCGTTGCCGGGCTCCAAGCCGGTTCTGCGTAGCCTTGCCGCGACGCTAACGCCCGAGTCCCGTGCCGGCGACCATGCCCAGGCGATGATGGACCTGGGTGCCCGCATCTGTACCCCGAAGCGGCCCTCGTGCCTGATGTGCCCCCTAAGCGCGGCCTGCGACGCCCGCGCCCTCGGGATCGAGGCAACCCTGCCGATGCGCAAGGCCAAGGCCGAGCGTCCGGTGCGCTATGGCATTGCCTTTGTTACCTTGCGCGAGGACGGCCACATTCTGCTTCGGCGCCGGCACGAGGCCGGGCTGCTCGGCGGCATGCTCGAGGTGCCATCGACCGACTGGGGCGACGCGGAACCCGCACTCGCGCAGGCCATGAAGTCGGCCCCGTTGCGCGCAGAGTGGTGGCCCGTCACAGGCGTGGTCAGCCATACGTTCACGCACTTCCGGCTCGAGCTGGCGATCGTCCGTGCGGTCGTCCGGGCCGATACGCAACTCGACCTCTGGGCCGATGCCGATCGATGCCATTGGTTGCCGCGACGGGCGTTGGCCAAAGCTGCGCTCCCGAGCCTGATGCGCAAGGTCATCGCGCACGCGATGGGAGACGGTTGAGGGCTTGATACGAGACGGCCCCGCGATCCAGAGCAAGCACTCCAGCGTTAGGACCTCAAGAGCATGGATGGATGGTCCATAGGGGCTCGCCGCCGCGCGCGTGAGGATTTGCGAGCCATGATGCAGCCATCGGCGGGGAAGGCTTCACGCCTCCGCAAAGCCGATTTCCCGCAGAAGACGTGTCTGGCGTGCGATCGGCCGTTCACCTGGCGCAAGAAATGGGCACGTGACTGGCCGCTCGTGCGTTACTGTTCCGAACGCTGCCGGCGCAGCCGTCGGGACCGCACGGGCGGTCAGCGATGACGGGCCGCCTCATTCTCGTTCTCGGCGACCAATTGACACCGGCGATCTCGGCGTTGCGGGGCGCCGACAAGGCGCGCGATGTCGTCGTGATGTGTGAGGTGGCGGAGGAAGCCACCTATGTCCGGCATCACAAGAAGAAGATCGCTTTCATTCTATCCAGCATGCGCCATTTCGCCGATGAGCTTCGCGCCGCAGGTTGGACGGTCGACTATCACACCCTCGGAGAGACCGGAGCCTCCGGCAGTTTCACGACCGAGGTCGAGCATTGGATCGAGCGATCCAGGCCGGCGGGGATCGTCGTCACGTCGCCAGGCGAATGGCGTCTGCTCGAGATGGCGCGCGGCTGGCAGAATCAATTTGGCGTTGCTGTCGACATTCGCGCTGACGATCGCTTCATTTGCTCCGAAACCGAGTTCTCGGCGTGGGCCGAGGATCGAAAGCAGCTCCGGATGGAGGATTTCTATCGGGAGATGCGCCGAAAGACGGGGCTGCTCATGGAGGCCGGTGAGCCTTGCGGTAGCCGCTGGAATTTCGATCACGACAACCGCAAGCCCGCGCGGCCAGACCTGCTGATGCCGCGACCTTTGCGCTTCGAGCCCGACCAGATCACGCGCGACGTGCTGGGGCTCGTCGAGCAGCGCTTCCCCGACCACTTCGGGGATCTTGAGCCGTTCTGGTTCGGCGTAACGCGCGCCCAGGCCGAGCAGGCTCTCACGCATTTCATCGGTACCACACTTGGCCGTTTCGGCGATTTCCAGGACGCGATGCTCGACGGCGAGGCGTTCCTCTATCACTCCGTCCTGTCGGTCTATCTCAACGTCGGCTTGCTCGACCCACTCGACGTGTGCCGGCGCGCGGAGGCCGCCTACCGTTCCGGCCGCGTGCCGCTGAACGCTGCCGAGGGCTTCATCCGGCAGATCATCGGCTGGCGCGAGTATGTGCGTGGAATCTACTGGCTGAAGATGCCGGAGTACGTCGAGCAGAACTATTTCAACCAGAAGCGGCCTGTCCCGGAATTCTACTGGACTGGCGATACACCGATGGCGTGCTTGCGCGCGGCGATTGGCCAAACCCGGCGCGAAGCCTACGCCCATCACATCCAGCGCCTGATGCTGACCGGCAATTTCGCGCTCCTTGCAGGAGTTTCGCCACAGGCCCTTCACGAGTGGTATTTGCTGGTCTACGCGGATGCCTACGAATGGGTCGAGCTGCCCAATACGCTCGGCATGAGCCAGTTCGCAGACGGCGGCCTTCTTGCCTCGAAGCCCTACGTCGCGTCGGGCGCCTACATCAACCGGATGTCGGATTACTGTAAGGGCTGCCGCTACGACGTGACAAAGCCGCACGGTGAAGACGCGTGCCCCTTCAATGCGCTCTATTGGGCCTTTCTCGCTCGTCACCGTGAGAAACTCGCGGGGAACCCGCGCATGGCGCAGATGTATCGCACCTGGGACAAGCTATCGGGCGAGCGGCGTGGCCTCACCCTCGCGAGTGCCGAGGCGTTCCTTGGTGAACTCGATGGAATTACTTAGCGGGAGATTGATTTCTCGCCGATAGCATCTTGCGGCTTTCAATCAATGCGGCCTGCGGATTGGGCGAAAGCGACGAGAGCCGGAAAGACCAGAGCCCACGTGCACGCGATCGCCGCAGCGGGGATCCAAACCGGCTCAGTCATCTGCAGCGCTCCGAGCCGAGCACCGGCGGCGTAGGCGAGTGGGCCGAACAGCGCACCCAGTACCGCTGCCTTGATGATCGGCCGCTTGCCGAGGAGTGCGGCGGTGGTCGGGATGGTGCTCCCGAATGCCAGCCACAGGGCGACCATCCAAGCGGGCGCCAGGCCGTCGTAGGGCCAGTGGGCGGAATAGCTCAACAACCCGGCAGCATTCGCCGCCGTCTCAGCCACGAGCCCGGCCACGCCGCTCGCGAGCGCTGGACCGATGACGGCCCTCCTGGAGCCTTGCAGCCAGAGTTGTGCGCTGACGAACATGCCCGCCGCGATGATGCCGGGGGCGCTCGAGCCGTAGGCGGCTCCGAGGGCACAGCCGAGCCAGACGATTTGAAAGCCGGCCAGCTCTGCGACTTGGCGGCGGTTCACGATCCGGGCCCCTCGAGCGTGGGCCCTCTCGGAGACCTCATGCGAGCCTCGGCCGCATAGCCGACCGCGGCGGCGATCGCCGAGACGACGGTCCCCCATGCCATGTCGACGATCGCCAGCAGGGGTGTCCAACCCGAGATAATGGCAAGGTTGGTCAGATCGAACGTGGCGTAGGCGGTCAGTCCCACCAGCGCGCCATTTGTGGCTGCCGCCCTCCATGACCGCTGAGTTTCGCCCGGCCGCACGGCAAGCGCGTAGAGGCCAGCGGCATAGATTGGGTAAAAGGCGGCAATGGCGCCGACATTGGGCTGCGCGCGCAGGATCGGGCCCAAAGTGTCGCGAAACATGTCGATTGCTACGAGGGCGAGCCAGGCGGCATCCATAAGCAGGAATGCAACCAGCGTGGCGGCATATCCGGCGAGTTTAGGTCCGGACGTTTGCATAACTGACATTGGCGCTTCTCTCTTTGATTTGGGTACGTCCCCTCCGCCCGATCGGATCAACGGAGGCGAGAATGACCATGGTTCGGGACCGTCTCGGCGCGCAGTGATCTGCCGGCCATGTCGTGCCGTTATTTGACCAATGAACGCAATTGCAGAGCCGGGGAGAGCATCTATGCTAGGCACAGCGCACGATGCGAGGCCTCGCCCACGGCCGGGACCAGCCAGACAATGGGGCTCGATGTCCGACTTGTTGTCCCGAATCGCCACGGACCGCAGCGACGAAGCCTTCCGTAGTCTTTTCGACGAGTATCGTCCGCGGGTCCGCCGCTACATGCTGCAGCAGGGTGCGGACGGCGACCTGGCCGACGAGCTGGCCCAAGAGACACTCGTCACTGTCTGGCGCAAGGCAGCCCTCTATTCGTCCGAAAAGGGGAGCCCGAGCGCTTGGATCTTCACGATTGCGCGCAATTTGCGAATCGATCGTATTCGGCGCCAGCGCGGGTGGCAGGAGCTTACCGATGAGCACGCCGCGAACATCCCGTCAGAGGACGAGCCCGCCGATAGCAGAGTGGACCAGCAGCAGAGGCAGGTCCGCGTACAGGCCGCTTTGCGGGATCTGCCACCGGAGCAGATCGAGGCTGTGACTCTCGCATTCATCGAAGGGTTGCCACATAGCGAGATCGCGGAGCGTCTGTCTCTGCCACTCGGAACCGTCAAGTCCCGCATCCGGTTGGCCTACGCCAAGCTTCGTGAAGCACTGGATGAGCTGAGGTGAGCATGTCGATCAAAAATCACCCCGATCCGGCCACCTTGCTGAGCTTTGCGGCGGGGACTTTGCCGGAGGCGTTGGCGGCAGCCGTCGCCGCCCATGCCGCGTTGTGCGCAGAGTGTCGGGGCGAGATCGCCGATATGGAGCTGATCGGAGCGTCGCTGATGTTGCGCACCGAACCGGTCGAGCGCCCGACACGCTCCGTTGTGCGCGCGCCGGCACCGGGCCTGCCGTCGCCAAAGCTTCCGGCCACAACTCGGGATTTCCATGATGACCGCCTGCCGTCGCCGATCGCCCGCGTTTACGGGCTGACCTTTGACACCATTCCCTGGAAGCGCCTCGGCCCAGGCGTCTGGCACCATCGCCTCCCGCTGACCGATGGTGTCGAGGGCGACCTGCGGCTGCTCAAGATCGCGGCGGGGCGCCGGATGCCAGAGCATGGTCACGGCGGCTCGGAGCTGACGCTCGTGCTCGATGGCGCCTATAGCGACGAGACCGGCACGTTTCGCTTTGGCGACATCCAGGACGTTGACGAGGACATCGAGCATACGCCCATGGCAGATCCGGACGTGGGCTGCGTGTGTCTGATTGCCAGCGACCGCCCGGCACGTTTCAAAGGGCTTGTGGCGCGCCTGGTTCAGCCGTGGACTGGCTTGTGATGGCCACAGCCCCATGACGGCACCCTGGCGAACCGCTTGGATCACGGGGGGCAGCACTGGGCTAGGCCGTGAGCTCGCTCTCCGCCTGGCGCGCGAGGGTGTACGTGTTGCCGTCTCGGCCCGCTCAGCGGAGAAGCTTGGCGAGCTTGCGGAGAGCCAGCCCAATCTCGTCGCGGTCCCGCTCGATGTGACGGATCGGGCTGCCGTGGCGGAGGCGCACCGCCGCATCGTCGGCGAATTCGGCAGCGTCGATCTTGCCGTCCTCAATGCTGGCGTCTGGCATCCGATGAAGGCCACCGAGTACGACGCTGACCGGGCCGTGCAGTCGATGGCGGTGAACTATTTCGGCATCGTCAACGCGGTGGACGTGCTGATCCCGGACATGAAATCGGCGGGACGTGGCCAGATTGCGCTTGTCGGGTCGGTCGCGGGCTACCGCGGTCTGCCAATGGCCGCCGCATACGCGCCGTCGAAGGCCGCGGTAATCAGCCTGGCGGAGGTGCTGCGGCTGGAGCTGGCGAGTCACGGCATTGTTGTCAGCCTCGTCAACCCTGGTTTCGTCGAGACCCCGATGACGTCGGTCAACGAGTTCCCCATGCCGTTCATTCTGAAGTCGGACGATGCCGCCGCCCGCATCTATCGCGGCCTGGCGCGGGGGAAATTCGAGATCGCGTTTCCCTGGCAGCTCGTCGGGTTGATGAAGGCGTTGCGGGTGATGCCGAACGCTCTGTTCCTGCGGATCGCTGGCCGCATGGCGGCTCATTGACGAGACCTATCGCGGTACGGCACGGCTTTCCTTCACCTCGTCCGCACGACGCTCGAAGAAGAGCGACAGCTCGCCGAGCTTCACGCCCCACTTGCGCATCGTCGCCCGGTTGACAGCAATCGTATCGCTCATCCGATAGATGCGGTCGTCGAAGTCGACGCTGATCTCACGCGCCTCGAGCCTAAGGCGGAACCGGTAGCGCATGCGAATCGACTGGTCGTCGCATTCGCCGACCGCGCTGCCGATGCAGTCCGGGCAGGTTGCCGTGAACCGTCCATCGCCCGTCGGAACGACGCGCCAGGTCCGCTGCTCGCGCGCGCCCGTATCGTAGACGAAGGTCTCCTCGAGAATGAAGGTGCCATCCTCCCATCGCCCCTCCATGTCGACGCTGATGCGGCGGCGCAGGCGGCCGAACCTGTCCTCGAATACGCCCCACGCTCGGGTGCGTCCTTCGAGGAAGGTCGTCAGCTCGAAATAGTCGCGGGCGCCTGTCGGATCTACGGCTCGGGCCATCACTGCATGACTCTCGTGCTGAGATCGGGGCGATCCGTGGGGGTGCTGCAACCCGGCTTGCGAAGCCTGTAGAGCCCGACATCGATCATGCCCCGCTCGAAGCCGATCTGGCAGTAGACGAGGTAATAAAGCCACATGCGCCGGAAACGGTCGTCGAAGCCCAAGGCTGCAATCCGCGGCCACGCAGCCTCGAACCGAATTCGCCATTCTTCGAGGGTGCGTGCATACGAGGCGCCGAAACTCTGCACGGTCTCGAACTCGAGGCCGGCTTCACCGGCGCGCTGACGCATCAGCTCGACCGTCGGCAGCATGCCGCCCGGAAAAATGTAGCGCTGGATGAAATCCGGATTGCGCCGGTAGGCCTCGAACGCGCTGTCGCGGATCGTGATCGCCTGCACCACGGCGACGCCGCCGGCCGCGAGCCGTTGCTCGATGGTCGCGAAGTAGCGCGGCCAGTTGTCCTCGCCGACGGCTTCGATCATCTCGATCGATACAACCCGGTCGAACGAGCCGCGCGTGTCGCGATAATCCTCGAATCGAATATCGACGCTCTGCTCGAGCCCCGCAGCGGCGATGCGTGCTGTCGCCGCGCTCAACTGCTGTTGCGAGATGGTGATGGCCTCGACCTTTGCTCCGTACTGAGCGGCCGCTTGCGCGAGCGCCCCCCAGCCGCAGCCGATCTCGAGCATGGTTTGCCCGCTTCGAAGCTCGAGCGCATCGAGCACGCGGGCGAGCTTGTGGTGCTGGGCTTCCTCGAGGCTTGCCGTATCGTGAGCAAAGATGGCGCTGGAGTAGGACATGCTCGGGTCGAGCCAGAGTTCGTAGAATGCGTTTCCGAGATCGTAGTGCGCGGCGATGTTGCGCCGGCTACCCGCCCGCGTGTTGCGGCGAAAGCGATGCCAGAAGCGGTCTCGGCCCCGCGACACGGCCAGCGAAGGACATGCGCTGGTGAGCGCCGGCTCGTTGGCGATGAAGAACTCGAACAGCGCGGTGAGGTCGTCGGTCGTCGCCTCGCCGGCCATGTAGCTTTCTGCGAACCCGAGCGCGCCGCCGCGGACGAGCTTCCAGATCGCCTTGTAGGAGTGGAGCACGAGGCTCGCCTGGCACGGCGTGCTCGCTGGTCCGACAGTGGCCGACGTGCCCGATGGCAATGTGATGCGCAAGCGGCCCACGCCAGTGCTGCTCAAGGCTGTGTCGAGGAGCCTGAGCAATGTCCTGTCGATAGGGAGACGGACGCCGAGGCCCAGGCCGGCTCGATCTGAGCGCCGCCCGCCCGCCAACTGCTTTTCATGCATGATGGGAACCCTGGTCTTCGAACTTGACGATGGTGGTCGAGTAGGCGGGAGAGGTGTGCCGCGTCACCAACGGCACGCCCTTCATCCACAGCCGCGCCGCCTCGACGTGAATGGCCGTGGTCACCTTCAGTGTCATGAGCGGATGACGCAGGACAATTCCGGCGATGGCTCGGTCGCTGAGGGCGATGCGCTTGCCACTGAAGTGCGTTTTGAGAACCGGACGGCCAGCCTCGCGCAACGCGACCCCGATCAGTGCGCTGTCGCCCGGCGGGACCATGTGAAAGCCATAAGTGCCGGCGGCGTGGGTGTAGGGAGAGACGTAGAGTTCCTTGCCGCAGGACTGCGCCAGCACGCCCGCGTGGCTCTCGCCGGCCTCGATCACATAGCTCTTGCGCTCGCCGAACGTATTGCTGACCTCGTAGATCACGGCACCGACGCGGTCGTTCTCGTCCCTGCAGAAATAGACGCTGAGTGGATTGAACACATAGCCGAGCAACCGCGGATAGCAGACGAGTTCGATCCGCGTGCCGAAACCGCCGAGCCCGGCACCCTCCAGCAGGCGGCGTGCCCAAGCTCAAAAGATTGAAGCGGTTTCGCGAGAAGAGCCGCAGGCCATGATCGAGGCGATCGATTTCATCCACGTCGAGGCAGAGGGCGAAAACGCGATACGAGAAGGCGTGCTCCTTGGGGGTGAGCCGCTTGTGGACCACCACGCCATCATAGATGCACGATGTGAAGCCGGTCATGCCGCAGGCTCCAGGAAGCGCGGGGCCTGGCTCGCCTGCCGCAGATGAATCCGGCCCGACTCGTCGGGCACGTTCCATGGTCGGCGCACACCCCCGATGTCCTCTGCGGCCGCGAGCCCCGCCTGCAATCCGTCCTCGTGGAAGCCGTAACCGAAATAGCTGCCGCAGAACCATGTTCGGCGACGGCCCTGCAATTGCCAGAGCTGCCGCTGCGCCGCCATCGCCCCACGGTCGAATATCGGATGAGCGTAGTCGAACGCGGCGATGTTCGTACCGGGCGCCGGCTCGTGGGGCGGGTTGAGGGTCACGAACAGTTGCGGCGCATCGGGGCCGAGCGGCTGCAGCTTGTTCATCCAATAGCTCACGCAGAGACGAGCCTCGGGGCCATCGCCACCGCCGATGTAGTTCCAGCTCGACCAGAGCCTCCGGCGCTTAGGCATCAGGCTAGCGTCGCTATGCAGAACTGCCCGATTGCAGGCGTAGGGGAAGGCACCAAGCAGTCGTCTCTCGTCGTGGTCGGCGTCGCCGCCAAGCAAGGCCAGCGCATCGTCGGCGTGGGTGGCGATCACGACCGCATCAAAGCGGTGCTCCGCGTGCGCAGTCCGAACCGTGGCATGCGCCTCACTCCGAAGAACTGCGCGGGCGGCTTCGCCCAGCCGTGTCTCGATCCGCGCCGCATCGAGAATGCGATCGACGTAGGTTCGACTGCCGCCGGCGACGGTCCGCCACTGCGGACGGTTACGGACCTGCAGCAGCCCGTGATTGGCGAAAAATCGCACGAATGATGCGAGCGGAAAGTCGAGGACGCGTGCCGATGGCGTCGACCAGATCGCAGCCGCCATTGGCAGGATATGGCGCGACACAAACGCGTCGGAGTAGCTCTGGGCGGTCAAGTATGCACCAAGTGTCATGCTTTCGTCGGCCGCGGCGCCGCTTAATCCCGGGGCCTCGCGAAAGAAGCGCAACGTATCGGCGAGCATGCGCCAATGTCCGGACCGCACGAGGTTCGTTGGCTGGCCGAAAAGCGTCGCAAGGCTCGATCCGGCATACTCGTAGCCGCCCCCGTCGAGCGACACCGAGAAGCTCATGTCGGTCGGTGCGGTGTCGACGCCCAGATGCTCGAACATCGCGATCAAGTTGGGGTAGCAGGCTGTATTGTAGACGATGAAGCCTGTGTCGACGGGCACCGTCCGGCGGTTGGCGGGCGCATCCACCGTGTTGGAGTGGCCGCCGGGGCGCGAGGCGGCTTCGAACAGCGTTACGTCGTGGCGTTGGCTGAGGAGCCAAGCCGCTCCTAGCCCCGAGATGCCGCTGCCGATCACCGCGATCGTTCGTCGTGCTGCCATGAGGTTCCTTCCGCCGCTCCCCGCGCGAACAGGTAGTCTACGCGCAGCCTTTGGCGACGGATCTCATATCGACAGGAACGCGTCGCGTGCCTCGGGGGATGCCCCAGGCAACCCCTATGCTGCCGCGCGTCGCGGGCGCCTCACTCGCCGCTCGGACGCAGCGCCGTCGAACAGGCGTTCGCCGCGCAGCGAGGCCCGCGTTGCGAAGTCGGCCCGGATGTGTCGAGCCATCTCCTCGGCCAACTCGTTCGTGCCCGCTGGCGGGAACCGCAGGTTGAGCGCGAACGATGGGAGCGGCGGCAGCCCCGTGTCACCGATCAGCACCTCCAGAGGGCTCGGCACTGTCTCGCGAAGCAGCACCGCCACGCTGATGCCGGCAGCGACCATGGCATTGACGGCGTCCTGGTTCGCGACCTCGAGCACGACGCGCCACTCGATCCCCGCGCGCCGGAGTGCCTCGAGCAGCACCGGGCGAAAACGGCAGCTCCGCCCACCGATGGCGATCGGCAGCGGCATGCGCCGGTGCGCCGATCCGCCGGGCGTCCCGACCCAGACGAGATCATCGTGGGCCAGGGTTTCGACGTGCCGCCCACCAGCCTCGAGGTCCGTGGTCAGCGCCAGATCGACCCGGCCGTGCTCCAGACCCTCGACCAGCTCTTGCGAGTTCGACGCGACGAGACTGACACGAACGCCGGGCCATTTGGCGTTGAACCTGCGGAGAATAGGTGGTGCGTAGGTAACGATCAGATCGACGGGCAGCCCGAGCCGTACCTCGCCCTCGAAGCTCGGCGTGGTCATCGTCTCGAAGACTTCGTCGTTCATGGCGACGAGGCGTCGGGCCTGCGCAATCAGCTGCTCGCCGACGGGGGTCAGCGATAGCCGTTTGTGCCCGCGATCGAAGAGCGGTTGATCGAGGGTGTCCTCGAGACGTTTGATCTGCAGGCTGACGGCAGCTTGGGTCCGGTTCAACTGGCGCGCGGCGCCGGTGACGCTGCCGGTGTCCACGACGGCGAGAAAGGCGCGAAGAATAGTCAGATCGAGATCGCGACGCATGACCGTTGATCCATGAAAAAGCGTTATAGATGTCATTACCATCATTCGATTTCGTTATGCAATCGGCTGCTGTAGATCATGCTTCGGGATGCCCAGCATCCTCAACTGAGAAAGGCAATGATCATGACATCCGGTCTTTCACGCGGGTCGGTGCCCGCAATCCGGTCGTTGCTTCAAAGCCAGAGGCTCGGCTTGTGGTGGTATCCAAGCGTGTTCCTCTGGAGCGCGTTTTCGGTCTATGGCGAGCGCCGACGCCTCGCCACGCTGGACGATCGGATGCTGAAGGACATCGGCCTCAGCCGCAG
>LNDR01000381.1 GCA_001464755.1 Rhizobiales bacterium Ga0077524 | reverse complement strand
TGCGATCTCGAGCTTGGTGAAACCGAACTCGGCCGCCGATCTGGCTCTGACCTCCACACTGTCGAAACCGAGGACCTGCATGAGTGAGGTCGGCACGTCAGCAACGAGCTCGGCACCGATACGGCGTGGAACCGACAGATCAGGCTCGGTCGATCGGAGCCGTATGTCGGCCTCGCCGATCGAGGCAGAGACGAAGCGAGCAAATGTTTCGGCCACAGCCTCTGAGTTGCCGTCGGCGATTGCCCGGCGGGCTGCAGCCAGCACCGCAGCATCGACGACTGCTTGCAGCTTCTGCTTGGCGCCATACACCCGCGCCCCGTCAACACTCAAGCCGACCGCGCCGCAGAGTATCACGATGCTCAGGGCGAACATCGGAAGGACGCTTCCCCGTCGATCGCCAGCCAAATGTTGTAGGAGCTTCGACAAGCGCATTTCCCGACATCCGACCATATTCAGTGTGCTTATAGCCGACGAGCCTTAATCGGAGATGCAGCGAGCACGGTTAATTTCGTATTGTCCGTTGCGCCATGCGTTCCCGGCGGTCAGCGGCAGGCGCGCCAACGGCCACGGTCGAGATGGAAATGATCGCGGTGGGCCGCATTGTATTCGGGTCCGATGGCGACCCGGAAATAGCGGCAGGCGCCGGCGTGCACCTCGCTCAGAAAGCGGCCTTCCGGCGCACTTCGGCCCCAGTCGGCAGCGACGGCGACGCGGCGACCATCGGCGAGCCTGAAAGCCTTGATGTCGAGGGCATTGGCGGACGCATGCTCGCTCGGCTGGTCGGCGAGGGACGGGCTGCCGCGGATGTTGCGGCAAGCATAGCTGCCGAGATGCTCGATCGAGGCGACGCGGGTCCCGAGGGTGGCGAGCGCTGCAGGCTGGACAGTGTGCTCCATCCAGAAGGCCAGGGAGACGGCGAGCTCGCAGGTGACGGGCCTTACCGCGAGGCGCGCGCCACCGACGACCGACGCATCGACTGCGTTGCTCCATCCGCAGCCTGGCCTCGGTGTCGCGTCTGGCACCGGTTTCGCCTGGATCTGGGGCGAGGACAGAACGGCACTGCACAACGCGGCATCGTGCCGGATATCGGCGATTTGCCGATCCACCAAGAACCCACCGGGGCGCGAGAGGTCGATCGGCCAGATATCGGAGAGCCTGGTCGGCCGTCCCCACGCCCACCACACCGCCAGCGAAATCAGCGCTCCGATCGCGATGGCCGCTGCCAATCGAGTAACGCTCCAGCGCACCGAAACGTCCTCAACTCCTCGCGGCCGACGCGCCTAGTCCGGTCGCACCGACAGCCTGAGCTGCGGACGCACCGCCTGCATGCGGGTCCCGGTCCGCGGCGCCATCGGCACTCGCAGGACTGGACGTTGCATGGGGGCGATGGATTCTCAGCCGCTTGATGCGCCGAGGATCGGCGTCCAGCACCTCCAGCTCAATCCCGCTTTCGTGGGCGACAAGCTCACCCTTCACAGGTACCCGGCCCAGCCTCGCGACCACGAAGCCACCGACAGTGTCGATCTCGCCCTCGTCATCCGGCTCCAAGAGCTTGACGCCGAGGTGGGCCTCGAGGTCGGAAATGGGGGTGCGGGCTTGCGCGACGAGGCCATGGCGCGGGTCCTCGGTGATATTGGCTGCCTCCTCGACGTCGTGCTCGTCCTCGATGTCGCCGACCACCTGCTCGACGAGGTCCTCGATCGTGGCCAAGCCGTCGGTGCCGCCGTACTCATCGACGACGAGCGCTAGGTGATTGCGCGTCGATTGCATGCGGATCAGGAGGTTCACCGCTGGCATCGAGGGCGGCACATTGAGCACAGGGCGCAACAGCCCGGCGGTGGCGATGGAACGCGACAGATCTCCACCGAGCACCGCGCCCCCGCTTGGCGCAGTGCCGGCCGCTGCTTCGTCCTTGCGCGCAGCGGTGGCACCGAGATAGCGCAGCACATCCTTGACGTGGACCATGCCGCGGGGATCGTCGAGGGTCTCGTGGTAGACGGGAATGCGCGAGACGCCAGCTTCCTCGAAGAGGCTCATCAACTCGCCGACCGTGGCACTCTGCTCGATGGCAATGATGTCGGCGCGCGGCACCATGACGTCCTCCACCTTGAGGCCACCGAAGCGCAAGAGACGGAGCAACATGTCGCGCTCGGTGGACGAGAATGTGCTGTCGCCGGCCGACTCCGACTTGACCGCCTCCTCGAGCGTCTCGCGCAACGTTTGCTGGGGCCCGAGGCCGAGACGAACGCGGAGTGTTCCGAGCCAGCCAGGGCCGCCTGAACTTCGAGGGCTTTCGCCATTCTGGGGGGACTGGCCAGTTTCGGAAGCGACCGGTGACGGCGCATCGTTTGAGTTTGCCATGGTCGGATGCTCACCCGTTGCTGCGATAAGGATCGGGGACGCCGAGATCTGCGAGCAGCCGCGTTTCAAGAGCTTCCATGATCTCCGCCTCAGAGTCTGTCTCGTGATCGTGCCCGAGCAGGTGCAAGACGCCGTGGACGACGAGATGCCGGACATGATGGGTGAAAGGTATGGCTTGCTCGCGCGCCTCGGCCGCGACGGTCTCCGCGGCCAGGGCAACATCGCCGAGGAACATGGGCTCACCGTCAGATCGGTGGCCGCGCGGCGGCGGTGGCGCGGGAAACGACAGGACGTTGGTCGCCTTGTCCTGGCCGCGATACTGGGCGTTGAGGGCGCGAACCGCGGCATCGCCGGTGAAAGCAATACAAGCGGTGGCCGGCGTCCGGAACCGGGGCGCCAGCTCCGTGGCGGCCGCAACCACTTCCGCGACACCTGAAACGAGAGCATTCAGATCGCCTGCGGCAGCCCAATCGCCGCTCTCGATCACCACCTCGAGTGATAATCGCTGAGGAGGCTCGCTCTCGGGCCCCTCCTCGTCCAGCTTGCTGGGGCCTATGTCGCCCGGCGTTTCCATCGAAGTCTTGGAGCTATCCTTCACTCGCGTATCGAAGCCGCATGATCGGCGCGATCGTAAGCCTCGACGATGCGCGCCACCAGATCGCGGCGCACCACGTCTGCGGACGTGAAGCGGACGGCCTCGATGCCCTTCACCCCTTCAAGCAGGCGCACGGCCTCGCCCAGCCCTGACTCCTGGCCGCGTGGCAGATCGATCTGGCTGGGATCGCCAGTGATGGCCATCTTCGAGCCCTCACCGATCCGGGTCAGGAACATCTTCATCTGCATGCTCGACGTGTTCTGTGCCTCGTCAAGAATGACGAAGGCGTGTGACAGCGTACGACCGCGCATGAAGGCCAGGGGCGCTACCTCGATGATGCCGGAGGCGAGATCCTTCTCGACCTTCTCGGGCGAGAGCACATCCTTGAGAGCATCGTAGAGCGGGCGGAGATAGGGGTCCACCTTCTCCTTCATGTCGCCTGGCAAAAAGCCCAGCCGCTCACCAGCCTCGACGGCGGGACGCGACAGAATGATGCGCTCGACGACGCCACGCTCGAGGCAGGCTGCCGCGAACGCGACGGCGAGATAGGTCTTGCCGGTGCCGGCCGGACCGATCCCAAACACGAGATCGAAGCGCTCGAGGGCACGCAGATAGGCGCTCTGCATCGGCGTGCGTGCCGTCACGATGCGGCGCCGGGTTCGGATCTGAGCCAACCCTTCCGGCTTCGGTGAGCCCGAGCGGGCGTGCCGGACGAACCCATCGATATCGCCCTTGGTGATCGCCTCGCCTTTGGCCACGCGATCATAGAGTGCGGACAAAACCTCGCGAGCAATCTCGCAGGAGGCCTTCGGGCCGCTCAACGTGATGACGTTGCCCTGGGCGTGGGCTGTAACGCCAAGCTGGTTCTCGATACTGGCGAGATGGGCATCGTACTCGCCGAGCAGCCGCGGCAAGAGGCGATTGTCCTCGAACGTCAGGACGATACGATCCTGGTCATCTGTGGCCGCTGTCGGCCTGGATGGCCCCGGGGCGGCCGATCCGCGAGCCTCGGTCAATCGTGCTCTCCTGCTGGTGCACTCGATGAACCGGCAAAGGCTAACACCGATCCGGTCCCAGTGCGCGACAGATTTCGCAAGGTGTCATCGGCCCCGATCATTGCGCCTTTATGACGCCGGCCAAGCTGTTCGGCCCGGCGGAGAGGATCGCCGTGTCGGCAACGCGGCCGAGCCAGGCGTCTGCCGCCTCGACGTGGACCGATTGCAGATATGGCGACCGACCGATGAGTTGTCCGGGTTTGCGCCCGGCCTTCTCGAACAATACCGGGACAGTGCGCCCGACGAGGCCCCTGGCGAATGCCGATTGCTGCTCCTCGAGCAAAGCCTGAAGACGCTGGAGCCGCTCGGCTTTCACGGGCTCCGGCACCTGGCGATCCATGCTCGCGGCTGGCGTGCCTGGACGGGGGCTGTACTTGAACGAGTAAGCTTGCGCGAAGACGACCTCGCGCACCATGGCGAGCGTCGCCTCGAACTCGGCGTCGGTCTCCCCGGGGAAGCCAACAATAATATCGGTGGATAGTGCGAGATCGGGGCGGGCGCGGCGCAGCCGGCCCACGAGCGCCATATAGTCCGCTGCTGTGTGCTTGCGGTTCATGGCAGCCAGGATGCGGTCTGCGCCAGCCTGAAAGGGAAGATGCAGGTAGGGCATCAGCTTCGGCTCGTTAGCGTGGGCGGCGATCAGATCGTCGCTCATGTCACGCGGGTGGCTGGTCATGTAACGCAACCGCTCGAGACCATCGATCTCGGAAAGCGCGCCGATCAGCCGGGCCAGCGACCACGCGTTCCCGTCAGGGCCGGCGCCATGGTAGGCGTTGACGTTCTGGCCAAGCAGCGTCAACTCGCGAACGCCTTGATCGACGAGGCGTCGTGCCTCCTCGACCAGACGCGCAACGGGCCGCGACAGCTCGGCGCCGCGCGTATAGGGCACCACGCAGAACGTGCAGAACTTGTCACAACCTTCCTGCGCGGTGAGGAACGCCGTTGTCTGGCGCCGTGCGCGAGGTGCCAGCTGACGCTCCGGGAGATGCTCGAACTTGTCCTCCTCGGGGAACTCCGTCTCGACGAGCCCGCGCTCTCCTGACTGGATGCGCGCGATCAGGGCAGGCAGGCGATGATAGCTTTGCGGGCCGATCACGAGGTCGACGACCGGCGCGCGGCGAATGATCTCGGCGCCTTCCGCCTGGGCGACGCACCCGGCGACGACGACCATGGTCTCTTGGCCGATCCCGGCGCGCCTGATCTTGATGGCGCGGATACGGCCGAGTTCGGAATAAACCTTCTCTGCCGCCTTCTCGCGGATATGGCAGGTATTGAGGAGCACGAGGCTGGCGTCCTCCGGCGTATCGGTCGCGGTGTAGCCGCCCGCGCCCAGCGCCTCGCTCATGCGCTCGCTGTCATAGACGTTCATCTGGCAGCCGAACGTCTTGATGTGAACGCGCCGCGTCCTCGCGCTGGCCTCTGGGGCCGGCGCAGGCGCGTCGACGGGCGGCTTTTCGAGAAGACCGATATTCTCGCCACCACTGCTCATGGTTCGCCCAATCCTCGTGTCCGTGCCCCGCCCGAATCGGCGAGACAGACGCCGCCAGCATCACAAGTGCATGAAGTGTACGTGACACTATGGTGCAGCGCAACAACGCGTCAAACACCAAGACGTTCCAAAGTAAATGACGCACCCGGAGGATCGGACGCTGGCCTCAACGCAACGCCACGGCCAGGCCAAGGCCGGCGATTGCGACGCACCAGGCGCCGCCGACCTGGCCAGCGATCCGCACGGCGGCATGGCGGCCGAGCACAGCGCGGGGTAGCGCCAAAGCGAACAGAGCGACGCTCAATGCCACGGATGCAGCCGCGGCTACCTCCACCGTTCCGGCCCACCCCGGCCGCTCGGGTGGAACGCCAAGACCGATAGTGGCGGCCGAGCAGAAGCCGAGCGCCAAAAGCGCTCCGGCGCGGAGCGCTACACCCGACGCGCCCAGACCACCAAGGCCGCAAGCTAGAAGGAGCGGCCAGCGCCACAGACCTGGCACGCTCAAGGCCCAAGGCTGCATGGAGACGCCGACGAGGCTACCGACAATGACGGCGGCGATGCCGGCCACTACGGGCGGCCGTCGCTTCACTGCACCGACGACGAGCGCGAAGCCGGCCATGACCAGCGCCATATCCACCGCGACGAAAGGGTGCAGCAGCAGGGAGGCGAAACCACTGACCCCAGGCACAATCTCGTGGGCGGATGCCGGGCGCGCGCCGGCTTCCAGAGCGCCAACGACTGCGGCGAGCACGGTTGCCGCGTTGCGCGCGGGTTGAGCTCGCATTGACCTCAGCCGGCCGATCCGGCGGGAGCGGCAAGACCGCTGCACGCTGCCTCCCAAACGACGACTGCCTGGCGGGTGGCCGCGACGTCGTGGACTCGCAGGATCGCTGCGCCCTGCATGGCACCGGCAAGCGCGGCCGCAATGGAGCCGGGCACGCGCTCCTGCGGGTCGACGGCGCCGGTCAACGTGCCAATCATGCGCTTGCGGGACGCGCCGAGCATAATCGGCGTGCCGAGACCGTGGAACAGGGACAGCCCAGCGAGCAGTTCGAGATTGTGCTCGAGCGTCTTGCCGAATCCGATGCCGGGGTCGACAACGATCCGCTCGCGCGCAATGCCAGCCCTCACACACGTCTCGATATGCAGGTCGAGCGCATCATAGACGTCGAGGAGAGCGTCGTCGTAGCGCGGGTCGCTTTGCATGGTCTTCGGGTCGCCCTGGGCATGCATGAGCACGACCGGCAGGCCCGTCTCGGCCGCGACACGCAGGCTGTCGGGATCGAATGACAGCGCAGATACATCGTTCAGGACATGCACGCCTGCCTGAGCCGCACGCCGCATCACTTCAGCCTTGCGCGTGTCGACCGAGATCCGGGCGCGAACCTTGCCGACGAGCCCTTCGACGACGGGCATGATGCGCCGAAGCTCTTCCTCGACCGGCACCGCATCAGATCCGGGACGCGTCGACTCGCCGCCGATATCGAGAAAATCGGCACCCTCGTCGGCGAGTTGGCGACCGAAGGCAATCGCCTCCCGCGCCGACGCGAAGCTGCCGCCATCCGAAAAACTGTCGGGCGTCACGTTGACGATGCCCATGATTCGCGGACGATCCAACGCCACGCCTGCGATTGCCGCCCGAGGTGCCGAAAGGCCGGCGAGCGCCGCCGTGAGCTGCTCGGCCGCGAGGCCGCCCCGTGCAATCTCGCCACGGGCCTCGGCCAGTTCGATCAGCCGGCGATCAAAGGTGCGGTCGGACCGGCGGTGGATGAGTTCGAGGGCCGCGAACGCGAGATCGTCGCGCTCGCCAATGCGGACGACCCTGTCTGGCGTCGCATCGACACGACTGGGCGGACGCGTCAGCCGTCCGACAGGGCGAAGATAAGTGCGCGCAATCATTGCGTCCTCGAAGGACCAGCTCATGGCGGGACGCGTGCCATCTCGTCCGAAGCTCGCCACCCGATCGCTGCGGGTGAAGCTATCATGACGCCCGTTCTGCCAACACCTCCGACGGGCTGCGGGAGCGGCTCAGCGCTGAATCACCTCAGCCGATGAACCCACACCCGGGCCAGCCGAGCGATGATTGCCGAGCCATGCCACGCCGATCAGCGCCACCGCGGTGACCGTCAGGGCGACTGCCACGGCGATGTCGCGCGCGCCACGCTGGGCTCGCCGCCGCCATTCGCTGAGTTCAGAATCATGCCGCGATGTCATCACTGGATTAAGCGTGACCGGCGACCGGCCGAACAGGGCGCCGTTGGCCGCGCGACAGAAGAACACATGAGACGTGGACAGCGCGACGACCGCAGCGTGACGCGATCAAAGACCGCGCACGACGCAGCCCACCACAAGCACAAGGTAGGCCACCAACACGAGGACGAACTCGTGGCCCGTCACGAGTGGGATGCTCGCGTTGGCAAAACGTGACACGGCGGCAATCACCACCAGAACGATGGACGAGGTGAACGAAAGAATTCCCGGTGCCTTGAGACCCATCAGCGTCGTGCTCCTCTATCCCCCCGGCGAGCCGACTCGCTCGAGCGCTCGTCCTTCGAGTAGCAAAAACGGCTAGCCTGCGCAAAGGACAGACGGAATTCGTGCACGCCGCCGCGAAAGCGGTGCGTGACGCCCGGCGTGATGGCCGACTCAGGCATGCGTGGCGTCGCGCCGCCTGCCCGGCCGGCGGCCCGCGACTGCCCGCCACAGCAAGAGGAGAAGCGCAAGGCCAACGATCGCGACAACAGCCAGTGCAGCCGGATAGCGCCAGAGCAGCAGGCGCGGAGACACGGCGCCGGAGCGCGCGGCATCGACATCTTTCACGAACTCGCCAAGGTCGAGCAGATCGCCGGATCTCAGCATCATCTCGAGCGCAGCGCGCTGGTCGCGACTGGCGAGAATAGCCTCACGCACGCGTGCTGGAGCCACCGCCTGCATACGGCTCGGCACTTCCGCGACGGCGGCGAGAAGCCTGTGGCTGGCGGGTCGCTCCAGCGCCGTGAGATAGCCGGACAGGCTCGCCAGCTCGCTTTCGCCCAAGGCCCGGGCAAGACGCCTCAACTCGGCGTCTCCCACCTCCAGCAAAGGCTCGAGCCGGCTGCCGGCGATTGCTGCCAGCCGGCCGGACGCGACACGGTCGTCGATGCGAAGTATCCGCTCGAGGGCCGCGCGGGTCAGCTGGTCGGGATCGGCGAGGCGGTGGACCTCGAGTTCGAGCACCTTGGGCACCAGGGCGTCTCCGGCAAGCGCGCGCCACTTAAACCCCGCCTCGAGGGAGCGGCGATCGCGTGCGATGTCGAGCACGCGCGCGGGCCAGCGCTCCACGGCCTCGGCAAGCGAGCCGTCGGCAACGCGCGATAGAAGGCGCGCCTCGCCCCCGTGCGGCAGCTGTAGGGCGACCACCTCGTCGAGGCGGCCGAGGTTCGACGGCGAGACGTTGTCGATGAAAGCCTTGAAGGCGGTGTTACGCTCCGCCAGCTCCAGCACCTTGGCATGGGCGCGGCGGAACTCGTGCCAGATCTCGATGACACGATCTGAGGTGCGCTTGGCGATGTCCTTCAGGTGGACCTCGATCTCCGTCGCAACTGAGCGGGCGAGTTCGCCCTGAACCTTGTCACGGGTGGCCGGCGCCTTCATCTCGCTGGCGATGATCGGCAGCACGCCGTTACGCAACTCCCAGATATCCTTGGCAATCAGCACCACGCCGACACCGCCGGCCACGACCGAGACGACGCGACCAAGCACGGCACCGACGAGGCGCTGGCCAACGCGGGCCGACAAGTTGCCGAGCTGGCGGCGCATGATGACGGCGACGAGGCCGGCGAGCCCTTCCTTGCTCTCGACGAGGACGCTGCCGCGCGAGACGGGTGCGGCGCCCTTGCTGGCGTCTATGGCGAACTCCTTGCCAGCGTCCACAGCGACGATGCGCGCGACCGTCATACCGTAGCGGGGGCCCAGAAACGCCTCGAGGCAGCGAGTCGTCGGCTCGGCCGCGTCCGCGGTCGCCAGCTCGAGGCGCTCACCCACATGGCGGCCGACACCGGTTGCCAGCGTCTCGATCGCACGCCGTATGTCGGCAGAGCCGAAAACCCGCTCGGCTGCCGCCTTCGCTAGCTTCTCCTGGCTCTCGCGCGAGGCTAGGCTGGCGATCCGATCGCTCCAGCTCGTCTCCTGTTTGAGCTCATCCAGAACGGCATCGACACGACGCGCTACGACCTCGTCGATGTTGCCCTTCCGCCACGCCTCCGCGACGATTGGTTGATAGTCCAGTCCCCGTATCGCCCCTTCCAGGGCCGCGAGGGTGACGCGCTCGATGGCTTCACTAAATTGCGCCTCGTCGCGCGACTGGCATGCCTCGTACTCCTGCCTCTGTGTAAGGGCGCGAGATGCACCCTGCGACGTTGCGGGTGCCTCCGGACGGTTCACCGCGGGAGGGGATGAGTTGGTTTGAGCGACAGCGGTTGACAGCCCTGCGACGTGCAAGAGAAGCCCCGTTGCAAGACCTCGTCGGATTGCGTTCTTGCGGATCGTCACGCGGCCTCCCAGCCGTCCACTGGATCGGAGCGCACGCATGGCCGGCCAGCGTGGCATTCGCGTGACAGATAGGTGACGCCAGACTGATTTACCATTTCTGAATCTGCCTAGGTCGGCCCGACACGCTCGCCGCGGTGGGCTCAACTGTGGCAGAAGGCGGGGCCTTGGGCTCGGAGACGGAAAGACGTGAACAGCTACGCGCTCGCCGGGATCCTCGGCTATGTCCTATTCCAGTTCGCTATCGGCGCCTGGGTGTCGCGACGCATGACATCCGAGCAGGACTACATCATCGCCGGCCGCTCGCTCGGCACCGGGCTCGTCGCATTCTCGGTGTTCGCCACATGGTTCGGCGCAGAGGCGATCGTCGCGTCGGCCGGAGAAATCTACACGAAGGGGCTTTCCGGCGGACTGACCGATCCATTCGGCTATGGCATCGCCGTTTTGATCGTCGGATTGCTGCTCGCCGCGCCGCTGTGGCGGCGCGGCATCGTCACCTATGCCGACATGGTGCGCGCGCGCTATTCGCCGGAGATCGAGAAGCTCTTCGTGCTCATCCTCTTGCCCGGCTCGGTGCTGTGGGCGGCGGCGCAGGTGCGCGCCTTCGGCCAGATCCTCGGCTCGACGACGGGCCTCGAGGTCGACACGGCGATCCTGGTCGCGGCCGTCCTGGTCGGTGCCTACTCGGTGGTCGGAGGCCTGCTGGCCGATGCAGTGACGGACGTGGTGCAAGGCATCGCGGTCATGGTCGGCCTCGTGGTCCTCGCCGTTTTCGTGGCAGGTGCCGTAGGCGGCATCGAGGCCGGGCTCGCACGGATCGAGCCGGCGCGCCTCAGCCTGAGCGGGGGCGGGGAGAACGGAGCGCTCGACAAAATCGAGAAGCTGGCCGTCGTCCTGTGTGGAAGCCTAGTCGCCGTCGAGCTGATCTCGCGCTTTCTCGGAGCGCGGACGGCGACGGTCGCGGCGGTCGGCACGGTGACAGGCGGATTGATGTACCTGGTCATGGGGCTGCTGCCGCTGTTTCTCGGCCTCGTCGGACCACTTCTCATGAAGGATCTTGCAGAGCCCGAGCAGATCGTTCCGAAGCTGGCCGAGGCCTACCTGCCGCCCGTTGCCTATGCGCTGTTCGTCGGTGCACTGGTCTCGGCGATCCTGTCGGTGGTGCACGCGGCGTTGCATGCGCCGGCCGCCCAGCTTTCGCACAACGTGGTGACACGTCTGGTCCCCGGCCTTTCGCCCGGAGCGCGGCTGGCGAGCGTCCGGATCTGCGTGCTGGTGCTCAGCATCGTCGCCTGGGTGCTGGCCAACTCTGTCGAGACGATCAAGGAACTCGTCGAACTCGCCTCGGCCTTCGGTAGCGCGGGGGCGATCGTGGTCGCGCTGTTCGGCCTCTTCACTGGCTTCGGTGGGCCGGCCGCCGCCGCGGTGGCGCTGCTCTCGGGGTCGCTGGTCTGGGCAGGAGGGAAGTTCCTATTTGCCGTTTCCACACCCTATCTGATCGCGCTCGCAACCGCCCTAAGTGCTTATATCATCGTTGGAATATTGGAGCAGCGGCGCGTCCCGAAATGACGCTCGGGGCATATGATGAAGGCTCCGGCAACGGTATTGCACGGCCGCCACACATTGATCGTTCCCAGTCGGGCCGGCCGCCGCCACCAGCGCCTGGAAATAGTTAATTCGCAGTCACAAACCTCTGCGACAACCACATCTTTCTGCGATACGCACGCGGCCGCCGTGGGTAGCCGCTCGTTTACGATGCCCATTGGCATGGTGTTTGCGGGGAGCTAGAGAGGCGCTACTGCTTGAAGGATGGCAGTGCCCCTGCCGAATACAAGCAATCAATCAATGGGTTGGGCCAGTGGGTCGAGCATGCGTCTGAATTGCGAGGTGCTGGTGGACTTCGACGGCACCATCGCCACCGTCGACACGACCGACCGCTTGCTCGAACGATTCGCGGAGCCGGCCTGGCAGGATGTCGAGGACGAGTGGAAGGCCGGAAAGATCGGCTCGCGCGAGTGCATGGTGCGCCAAATCGCCCTGCTTCGAGCCACTCCGGCAGAGATCGACAACTTCGTTTCGGAGATCGAGATCGATCCGGCGTTTCCGGCCTTCGTTGCACTCTGCCGCTCGCGCGGGCTCGGTATCACCGTCGTCTCGGACGGGCTCGACCGGACGGTCGGCGCGGTGCTCGAGCGGAACGGGCTGGAGCTGCCTTTTCGCGCCAATCAGCTCGAGTGGCTTGGGGGAGATCGCTGGCGTCTGCTCTTTCCGCACGGGCGGGCCGACTGCCGCTCGCTCGCCGGAAACTGCAAATGCCAGTTCGCCGTTGCCCCTGCGGGCACTGTGCGCGTCATCGTCGGCGATGGGCGATCGGACTTCTGCGTGGCGCAAAACGCTGAACTCGTGCTCGCCAAGAGTGCGCTCCTTCGCCATGCGGCAGAAACCGGGCTGCCGCACGTCCCTTTTCAATCCTTCGCCGAGGCAACGTCGCTCTTCGCGGCGTGGCTCGACGAGACACTGCCCGCTGACCATTCCAGGCAAGACGAGATGAGGGACGAGTAGGCGCATGGACAAGTCGATGCACTGGACCGATGGCGGATCGTGCCCAGCGCCCTTGAGCGAAGCGGAGTTGCTCGCCCTCGAGGATCGCTACTGCAGCCACGGCGACACGGTCCACTACACGACGCCGCCGAAGATGTTCACGGACTGCCAGGGCTCGTTCATGTCCGACGCGGCCGGTGCCGAATATCTCGACCTGCAGATGTGGTACTCGGCCGTCAATTTCGGCTACAAGAACGTGCGGATTGCCAATGCCGTGCGCCGGCAGCTCGACACGCTGCCGCAAGTCGCCTCGCAGTACCTCCATCGCGAGAAGATCGAGCTCGCGGCGATGATCGGCCAGGACATGGAGGCGAAGGTCGGCGAGAAGGGCCGGGTGCACTTCAACGTCGGCGGTAGCCAAGCTGTCGAGGACAGCCTGAAGCTGGTGCGCAACACCACGGGCAAGACACTGATGTTCGCCTTCGAGGGCGGCTATCACGGGCGTACACTCGGCGCCTCGGCGATCACCTCGTCCTACCGCTATCGTCGGCGTTACGGGCACTTCTCCGATCGGGCGATGTTCATTCCGTTCCCGTATCATTTCCGGGGACCGAAGGGCATGTCGAAGGAGGAGCTTGGGCACCGCTCGGTCGCCCAGTTCAAGCGCCTCTTCGAGAGCGAGTATCACGGCCTGTGGGACCCGAAGACGCGCCAGTGCGAGTATGCGGCGTTCTACATCGAGACCATCCAGGGGACAGGCGGGTACGTGGTGCCGCCGATGGGCTTCCTCGCCGAGTTGAAGAAGGTGCTCGACGAGCACGGCATTCTACTCGTCGTCGACGAGATCCAGATGGGCTTCTACCGGACCGGCAAGCTCTGGTCGTTCGAGCATTTCGGCATCACACCCGACATCCTGGTGTTCGGCAAGGCGCTGACCAACGGCTTGAACCCGCTCTCCGGCGTCTGGGCCAAGGAAAAGCTGATCAATCCGACCGTGTTCCCGGCAGGCTCGACGCACTCGACGTTCAACGCCAATCCGATGGGCACCGGCGTCGGCCTCGAGGTGATGCGGATGCTTGCCGAGGGCGACTACGAGCGCTCGGTTCCGGAAAAGGGCCGGCGCTTCCTCGACGGGCTCCAGTACCTCAAGCGTCGCCACAAAATGGTCGGCGACGTCGATGGCCTGGGCTTGGCGCTGCGCATGGAGATCTGCGAGCCGTCCGACAGCTTCACGCCGTCGAAGAGGCTGGTCGATCTGATGGTCGACGAGGCATTCAAGGCGGATCTCGAGGTGAAGGGCCGCCGCTACGGTCTCGTGCTCGATATCGGCGGCTACTACAAGAACGTGGTCACATTGGCGCCGAGCCTGCACATCTCGAACGAGGAGATCGACCTCGCGATCGAACTCCTCGACCAGCTCATGGGCCGCGTCGCGCGCCTCGAGGGGCATGCCTGACGCCTATGACGCGGACATGATGGGATGGGCTGGACCCCGCAGTTGAGGCAGCATGGCGCCGCGAAGATGCGCCCTGAAACGAGACGCGGGATCATGAGCACGTCGACCTCGGTGACTCCTGACAGGAGTACGATCCATGCTGGAGGCCGGGTCGGCTTCCTGCTGATCCATGGGCTCGGCGGAACGCCCGTCGAGATGCGCTACGTGGCGCAAGGCATCGCGCGTGCCGGCTATACGGTTCATTGCTGCCAGCTCGCTGGGCATTGCGCGTCCGTCGAGACGCTTCGCAACTCGACCGCCCAGGAATGGTACGAAAGCGTCGAGTTGGCACACGACCGTTTGAAGGCGCACTGCGACGTGATCATCGCGGGCGGGTTGTCGATGGGCGGCATCCTGGCAGCGCAGCTTGCGCAGAACCGGCCAGAGGGTGTGCAGGGCCTCGCCTTCTATGCGCCGACGATATGGCTCAACGGCTGGTCGATGCCGTGGCACAGCCGCGTGCTGCGCTACATTCGCCCGTCCCGGTTCAACATCAAGATGACACTGCCGGAGCACGAGCCCTACGGGCTCAAGGACGAGCGCGTGCGAGCGCTCGTCGTGCAGAGCATGCAGGGCAAGGATAGCTCCGAGGCGGGCGTGTTCTGCACGCCCGTGCGCAGCCTCTCGCACTTCAATGCCATGTGCGACGAGGTGAAGCCGCGCCTCAAGGAGATCAAGGCGCCGTCGCTCATCCTGCATCCCCGGGACGACGATCTCGCCGACATCGACAACGCATTCTACCTGCAGAAAAATCTGGGTGGCCGCGTCGAGATGATCGTACTCGAGGACAGCTACCACATCATCACACTCGACAAGCAGCGGCAGGTGGTGATCGAGCGCTCGATCGCGTTCGCCGACGGTATCGCGAAGGCGAACGAAGGCCGTCTCGCGACGGCATCGGCACCCATGCAATCGACGATCACGGCGGCGGAATAGAGGAGCCACGTGGCCCACAATCCAACCCCATCCGCGCAAGAGCTTTCGGTCGAGGCCCTGCCCGGCGTCGGTGCCGTTCCCGAGGCGGACTGGGAGCGCCTGTTTCCGGACGAGGCCGAGGGAAGCGCATATTACCGAGCCGTCGAGGCCGTGCCGCCACCGGGTTTTCGCTTCGAGGCGATGGTCGTGCGCAGAGGCGGCCGGGTGATCGCCGGGGCGCCCTTGTTCCACGTGACCTATCGCCTGGATACGCCGCTGCAGGGCCGCATGCGGCCCGTCGGCGACTGGCTGCATCGCACGTTGCCGCGCCTCGTCGCGCATCCGGTGATGGGGATCGGCTCGCCGCTCGCGGATCGCTGCCATCTCGGCTTCGACCCGGCACTCGCGCCTGCCGAGCGCGACCGGGCACTGGCGGCGCTGCTGGCTGGCCTCGAAGCGAAGGCGGCGCGGGAGGGCGTGCGTCTCCTCGCGATCAAGGATCTCGCCGCCCGAGAGGCCGAGCCCCTGCATGCAACAATCGCGGGGGCGGGATTCTCGCGCATCGCCGGGCTGCCAGTCTGTGTGCTTGATCTCCCCTTCGCGGACGAGGCCGCCTACATCCAGTCCCTCTCGGCGAACAACCGCTCCGTGTTGCGCCGGAAGCTTAAGACGGCGGGGCATGTCCAGGTCGAGACGGTTAGGTCCATTGCCGGGATCGAGGACGAGATCTTCTCGCTCTACGAGGAGACGCGGGCCAACAGCCGCTTCGACTACGGCGATTTCGAGCAGCTCTCGCCTGCTTATTTCCGCGATTGCGTGGCGGCGCTGGCGCCCGAGCGGGCGGCGGTGATCCTCGCCCGTGTCGACGGCCGGCTGCTGGCCATGAAGCTCCTGTTCATCGAGCAAGACCGGATCATCGACAAGTTCTGGGGCATGCGCTACCCGGCGGGCCGCGACCACAATCTGTTCTTCGTCTGCTGGATGGAAGGCGTGCGGCTCGCCCTCCGGCACGGCGCCAGGCAGTACCAATCCGGGCAGACGGCCTATGCGCAGAAGGTGAAACTCGGCAGCCGGCTCGACCCGATGTGGGTGTACTTCCGTCACCGCTGGCCGCTGGTGAACCGCGGCTTCCGGAGCGTCGCCCCGTTGCTCGCCTTCGACAAGATGGACCCGGAACTCGCCGAAATCAGGAAACGCGCCAACGGGGGGTGAACCAGCTCGCGGTGCCGCCTGCGTATATCGCGTGTCTGGCGCACCATATGGAAACGGCCGGATCTCTTTCGAGATCCGGCCGAGGCTTGGGCAGACTTCCGGGTAGCGCCTACTGTGAGAGCCTCAGCTTGGCGACCTGGAGAGCGATGTCGCGGAAGGCTTGCCGCAACGCCGCACCGTCGGTCGCGTTGTAGAACTTCGACGTGTCGGAGGCGCAGTTGCGAAGGGTGTTGATCGCCGTCTCATTGCCGGCCAGGGCGAACCCAACCGTGTAGACCGTAATCCCCGTCCCGCTCTTCATGGCCGTGCACAGAGCCTGGGCTTGGCTGTTCGACGAGCCGTTGTTGGAATTGCAGTTGATCTTGGTGCTGTTGCCGCCGCTGCCCGAACCACTGTCCTTGGCAACAATGCCGTTACAGTGGCCCGTGTTGTACTCGCCGTCCGTCATCAGGATCGCGATCTTCTTGACGGTCTCCGTGTTGTAGGCGACCGGCTGGCTGGCCTGCGGCCACAGATGCGCCCAGTTCGGCGACAGCATGTACCAGGCCCAAGCGGTTCCCATCTGGCCGGCGGTCGAGCCGGCAATCTGCATCTTGTCGATGCGGCGCTTCAGCATGACCTTGTCGCTGCTCAGCGGCTGCACCGTATTGATCTCGAGGTCACCGGTGTTGATCGTCATGTAGCCACAGCTTGACGCCGAGGACGATCCGTAGAGCGGTGCCACCTTGTTCGCCGCTGTGCTCGGCGCGACATCAGTGAACCGGTTCGCGCCGATGCGCTCCGTCACGCAGTAGGACGAGGCCTGCCACGTATTGAAGCTGCTGTCCGGGCGCTCGAACCTGTAATATCTGGCTGGCGCGCCCGTGGTCCACTGCGTGGTCGACGGCGATCCCGTGGTGAAGGTCGTGCACGGCGAGCCTGAGCTCGTGCACGAGCCCGTCTTCAGGTTGCCGCGAACCTCGTTGACAAGGCTCGGCGAGCCGAGATTGACCGCATCCGCGAACGGCACCAGCGCCACCTTCGAGGTGTGCTCGGACTGGTTCTCCCAGACGACGATGTCGATCAGATCCTTGGCCGCGGCCTTGAGATCATCGATCTTGCCGTTGGACATGGAGCCGGTGACGTCGAGCATCATGGCGATCTCGAGGCTCGAGTCGCCGTTGCCGCCGGCGGCGAGCAGCGCTTCGGCCTTGGCCGACACGGTGTACTCGACCGACTCGCTCGGCAGTCCGCGCATGGTGTTGCCGATCGAGGCGGCGGCGGACAGGAACGGAGCGTAGAAGGAGGCGCTGCCTTGGATCGTCAGCGCATTCCGCCCCTGATCGACGGTGAACGCCGCGACAGTGCTGTTCATGCCGTGCGGCTTGTTGCGATCGTAAAACTGACGGGCGACGCTCTCGGCGAGAGCCAGATCGCCCTCGGTCTGCCAAGCCCGGGCACCCGCCAGGATGGCCGAGTCGACGGCATTCTGGATCTGGTCTCGCGCCGTCACGGCCCTGCCGTAATCCACCGCGCCACCCACCAAGGCCATGACCACCACGCCGGTCAGACCGAACAGGATCGCGACGGTTCCCTTCTCGTCGCGACGAAAAGAGGCCGTGCGCTTGCGCACTTCTCCCAGAGAGCCGGCAATTGCGCGTCGCGCGTCGCCTGCTTCGATACCGTTGGAACGCCAGTTATATTCGAACACGCTACGCCTCCGCACCCAAAGTGCTCAACCGACCTCCATATTGCAGAAATAGGTATTTACATCAGCTTAATTGGATAGATGCGCATCAGTTTTTTATAAACAACATTATTCTAATAATAGAACTGTCTTTTATTCTAATTACATGACCCGTGTTTACGTGTTGAAAACCATCTCGCGCCCATGCCCAGACGCACCGCCCTGGTACCAAATGCCTGCAACGAGCGAGCCACCGGGGACGCAGCGGCAGGCCTCAAAACGAGATCGGCCGGGTCTCGATGTCGAGGCCCGGCTGATGCCGTGGAGGACGTCTGTGGTCGGCCGGCTTACTGAGAGAGCCTCAGCTTTGCGACCTGCAGTGCGATGTCACGGAAGGCCTGGCGGAGTTCTGCGCCGTCCGACGCCTCGTAGAACTTCGTGGTGTCCGAGGCGCAGTTGCGGAGCGTATTGATCGCCGTCTGGTTGTTTCCGAGGGCGAAGCCGACGGTGTAGACGGTGATGCCCGTGCCGTTTTTCATGGCCGCGCACATCTCGTCTGCCTGCGTATCCGAGATCGCATTGGTGGCATTGCAGTTGATCCGGGTGCCGTTGTTCGCACTGTTCTGCGACATGACGCCGTTACAGTGCGCGGTGTTGTACTCACCGTCCGTCATCAGGATCGCGATCTTCTGGGTGCCTTCGGTGTTGTAGGCAACCGGCTGGCTGGCCGACGGCCACAGGTAGGACCAGTTCGGCGCCAACATGTACCAGGCCCACGCGGTGCCGATCTGACCGGCCGTAGCGCCTGCGAGTGCCAACTTGTCAATGCGCTGCTTCAGCTCGACCTTGTCGCTCGAGAGCGGCATGACCGCATTGATCTCGAGATCAGCCGTTTTGAGCAGCGAGCAACGGTCGCCCTCGCCCGAGTTGCCGCTCTGGTAGACGGGACCGACCCGCCTCGCTGCGGCGTTTGGTGCCGCATCCGTATATCTGTCGGTGCCAATCCGCTCGCTGACGCAGTAGGACGAGGGGCGGAACGTGCTCTGTGAACCCGACGTGTTCGTGAAGCGGTAGAACGCGGCCGGCGCGCCCCACGTCCACTGCGTGCTCGAAGGCGAAGAGCTTGACGTGTAGGCCGTGCAGGGAGACCCCGAGGCGGTGCAGGAACCCGTTTTCGTGCTGCCGCGCACCTGATTGACGAGGGTCGTCGAGCCGAGATTGACGCCGTTCGCAAATGGGACGATCGCGACCTTCGATGTCCGCTCGCTCTGGTTGCTCCAGACGACGATGTCGATCAGATCCTTCGCCGCCGCCTTGAGATCGGTGATCTTGGAGCCAGACATCGAGCCCGTGACGTCGAGCATCATCGAGATCTCGAGGCTCGTGTCGCCATTGCCGCCCGCAGCAAGCAGGGCTTCGGCGCTGGCACGGATCGTAAACCCGCCCGGCATGACCATGGACAGGAACGGAGCCGTCACCGTGGCCTGCGCTTCCATGACGATGGCGTTCCGCCCCATGTCGGGCTCGAACCGCGTCACGCTGCTGTCGACCCCATGCGGCTTGGTGCTGGTGTAGTAGTTCAATGCCTTCTGCTCGGCCAGCGCCAGGTCCTGATCCGTCTGCCAGACCCGGGCGCCCGCAAGTACAGACGCGTCAATGGCGTTCTGCATTTGCTCGCGAACCGTGACGGCTCGACCGAAGTCGATGGCGCCGCCCACCAACGAGGAGACCACCACCGTCATCAAGGCGAAAATGATGGCGACCGTACCCCTTTCGTCGCGACGGAAGCCAGTCGCCCTGGCTCTCATGCTTGCGACCGCAGGCGAGAAAGCTCGCCTCCGGCTGTTTGGGGCCTCGGGAACCGAGACCGAAATTCCGATTTTTGCCACGTTACGCCTCCAGCGCAAATTTTCGTAGTGCTGGATGATAATGCCGTATGCGTCTTGCACTAGATTTAACTCGATCACTGAATCACGGCCCTATCATGTTTCAGGTTTTCATCTTTTTCCTCCCGCATTTATTATAAAATTGAATGCAACAGCGTAATTTTTCGGAAACGATTGTGAAAGAGCCAGTCCGTATGGCATGGGCCGGATCGTCTTGGCGCTGACGTGACGACGGCCCGCGAAGGCCGCCGCAAGCCCGGATGGGAGACCGCTCGCCGACGCAGCAACGGGGCTAACGCCGCGCCCGCCCGCCTTCGGCCGACCAGCAGCAGACTCGGGCGCATGAGACATCTAGACATAAGGATCTCTTTATATCCTCGTTGCGCGTCCGGGATCTGGCGGGTATAGAGCCCCGACGCTGCGGCGGATCATCCGCTGCGCGCGAGGTGGAGCCGCTGTCGCGCTGGCCTGTTGGCCAGCCTCGAATGCGCGGCGATCCGCCGATTTAGACAACGGGAAGGACTGGTTAGGCACATGACCCGAGCCAACGACTACATCGTCAAGGACATCTCGCTCGCCGAGTGGGGTCGCAAGGAGATCGCCATCGCCGAGTCCGAGATGCCCGGCCTGATGGCAACCCGGACCGAATACGGCCCGTCGCAGCCGCTGAAAGGCGCGCGCATCGCCGGCTCTCTCCACATGACCATCCAGACGGCTGTGCTGATCGAGACACTCAAGGCCCTCGGCGCCGACGTCCGCTGGGTATCGTGCAACATCTACTCGACGCAGGACCATGCGGCGGCGGCCATCGCGGCGGCCGGCATCCCGGTCTTCGCCTGGAAGGGCGAGAGCCTGTCCGACTACTGGGACTACACGCTGAAGCTCTTCGAGTGGGGCGACGGCGGCACGCCCAACATGATCCTGGACGACGGCGGCGATGCGACCATGTTCGTGCATCTCGGCCTGCGCGCCGAGCAGGGCGACACGGCGTTCCTCGACAAACCAGGCTCGGAAGAGGAGGAGATCTTCTTCGCGCTCCTGAAGAAGACGTTAAAGGACAAGCCCAAGGGCTGGTTCGCCGGCCTCGCCAAGGCGATCAAGGGCGTCTCCGAGGAGACGACGACCGGCGTTCACCGGCTTTATGAGATGCAGAAGGCCGGAAAGCTGCTGTTCCCGGCCATCAACGTCAACGACAGCGTGACCAAGTCGAAGTTTGACAACCTTTACGGGTGTCGCGAAAGCCTCGTCGACGGCATTCGCCGCGGCACCGACGTGATGATGTCGGGCAAGGTGGCGATGGTGGCGGGCTACGGCGACGTCGGCAAGGGCTCGGCCGCATCGCTGCGCCAAGCCGGCTGCCGCGTGCTCGTCGCCGAGATCGACCCGATCTGCGCCCTCCAGGCCGCCATGGAAGGCTACGAGGTGGTGACCATGGAGGATGCCCTTCCGCGTGCCGACATCTACGTCACGGCCACGGGCAACAAGGACATCATCACCGTCGATCACATGCGCAACATGAAAGACCGCGCGATCGTGTGCAACATCGGCCACTTCGACAACGAGATCCAGGTTGCCGGCCTGAAGAACATGAAGTGGAACAACATCAAGGACCAGGTCGACGAGATCGAGTTCCCGAACGGCAATCGCATCATCCTGCTGTCGCAGGGTCGCCTCGTTAACCTCGGCAATGCGATGGGACACCCCTCGTTCGTGATGAGCGCGTCGTTCACCAACCAGACGCTGGCCCAGATCGAGCTGTTCACCAACCAGGGCAAGTACGAGAAGAAGGTCTACGTGCTCCCGAAGCACCTCGACGAGAAGGTCGCGATGCTGCATCTGGCCAAGGTCGGAGCCAAGCTCACCAAGCTGCGCCCCGATCAGGCCGAGTACATCGGCGTCAAGGCCGAAGGCCCCTTCAAGACCGACCACTATCGCTATTGATGATCGAAAACGCCGCTGCCGCATCGGCAGCGGATGACGGCACTCCCTCTTGAGCCTCGCTCGGACGCATCCAAAACGGTGCGGCGAGCGGGGCTCTCGTCGTTCGGGAGCGCGCAAACACGCCCTCTCTGCGCCGACGACGCCAACCGGCAAGCCACAGCGGCGAAGAAGAAGCATGCCTGGCCATCAGCGACTCTAGTCAGCGGACGTCAGGAAACGCATAATCACTAATGATTCGTTAACTCTCGCCGGTCTGCCGCCGGTTCTGTGCCGCGTCCCGAGCCTCTCAAGCTGGCTTTCCTGTTCCCGGAGCGCGATGCAGTCCGCAGCCAATGCACAAAATCAGGGCGTCAACGCGCGCGCGGAGCTCATGCTGCTGCTCGTGGCAAGCATTGCGTGCGCCATTGTCTTGACGGCGGCTATCGCCGACCGCAGCGCGCAGGGCGTCGGCAGTTTGAGGCTGGCGCACGTGCTGGCGCTTGCGGTCACGAGCGGAGCCATGGCGGTGGCCCTGGCGCTGCTCTGGCGATCGACGCGCGCGGCCCGTCGCATGGGGCACCGCCGCGAGGACGAGACGGCGGAACTCCGTCGCAATCTCGCATCCGCCGAGGCGATCCTCAAAGCCGAGCCGCAAGTGCTGATTTTCTGGCAGCACGGCCAAAGCGTGCGGATCTCGGTCAACACGCTGACGACCGTGCCCGGCCTCCCGGACGACCCGCAGCAGCTCTTGCGTTTCGGTCAATGGCTCGAGCCGCAGGGGGCCCACGACCTCAAGTCCGGTCTCGATACACTGTTCGCGATGGGTAGACCGTTCAACCTGCTGTTGCGGACGTCGGCGGGCGGACACGTCGAGGCCGACGGCAGGGTGGCGGGCGGGCGGGCCATTCTCAGGCTCCGCGACGTGGCCGGGTCCCGGCGCGATCTGGCGCGCATCATGGACCAGCACCGCCAGCTGGCCCGCGACATCTCCCTGTCGCGAGCGCTTCTCAATGCTCTGCCGATGCCGGTGTGGCTGCGCGGAGCCGATGGGAAGATCGCCTGGGTGAACAAGGCCTACGTCAAAGCCGTCGAGGCGACAGACGAGGCCGAGGTGCGCGAGCGCCAGATCGAGCTGCTGGAAGCCCGGCAGCGGGAAGAACTCAAGGGCACCGTCAGCGGTGGCAGTGCCTTCGAGAAGCGGCTCGCACTCAACATCGCCGGGGAGCGGCGATCGCACGATGTCGTGGCGCTTCCGCTCGGCGAGGCCTTGGCTGCGGCCGCAATGGACGTGACGGCCGCGGAAAGCGCGCGCGGCGAGTTGGATCGCCAGATCGTCGCGTACGATCGCACGCTCGATCGCGTGGCGACGGCGGTTGCCATTTTTGGGCCGGACCAGCGACTGACCTTCGCCAACTCGGCCTATCAGCAGCTTTGGGGGCTCGACCCCGAGTGGCTCGCAACAGCCCCCACGGACGCCGAGATCCTCGATCGGCTGCGGGAGGCCAGCAAGTTGCCCGAAGTGGTGAGCCGTCCCGAGCCGAGCCCGGATGGCTCCGGCGATACGGCCGCGCCGGAGGCGGTCAACTACCGGACGTGGAAGGTCCGCGTGCTGGCGTCGGCACGCGGCGAGACCACGCAGGAGGAGGGCTGGTACCTGCCTGACGGGCGCACCCTTCACGTCACGATCGAGCCGCGGGCCGGCGGTGGAGCCACGCAGTTCTTCGATGACGTCACCGAGCGGATCGGCCTCGAGAGCCGCTACAACGCCCTCATCGACGTTCAGCGCGAGACGCTCGACCACCTGAAAGAGGGCATCGCGGTGTTCGGCACCGACGGTCGTCTCAAACTGTCGAACCACGCCTTCGAGCGGATCTGGAAGCTGTCTCCCCGCATGTTGGGCCAAGGCCCGCACATCGAGGAAATCGCCCGGCAGTGCCAGGTCCTCGTCGGGGATACGGCCGCCTGGAGCACGATCGCGAACGTCGCAACGGGCATCTCCGATATCCGCCAGTCGTCCGAGGGACAGATCGCTCGTGCCGACCAGAGCGTGATCGACTATGCGGCACTGCCGCTGCCGGACGGTGGGATACTGGTCTCGTTCGCCGACGTGACGGTATCCAAGCGGTACGAGCGCGCGCTGCTCGAGCGCAACGAAGCGCTGGTCGCGGCCGATCGCCTCAAAAGCCAGTTCATCAGCCACGTTTCCTACGAGCTGAGGACACCACTGACCAACATCATCGGCTTCTCCGAGCTTCTGGAGAGCCCGCGCACGGGCCCTCTCAACGACAAGCAGCGCGAGTACCTGACCGACGTCGGCGCCTCTTCGCGCCAGTTGCTGTCGATCATCGACGACATCCTCGATCTTGCCAATATCGACGCTGGCGCACTCGAGCTGAAGGTGGCACCGGTCGAGGTGCGACCGATCATCGACGGTGCCGTCCTCGCCGTTCGCGATCGGGCGTCGCGAGCCCGCATCAAGCTCGAGGTCACGATTGCGCCCGATGTCGAGGCCATCCTCGGCGACGAAGGTCGCGTCAGGCAGATCTTCTATAATATCCTGTCGAACGCCATCGGCTTCTCGCCGCCGGGCGGCACGGTGAAGGTCTCGTCGGAGCGTCAGCAAGGCATGATTGCGTTCAAAGTCAGAGACGAAGGCGTCGGTATTCCCAAGAGCCAACAACGCGCCGTGCTCGAGCGATTCGTGTCACGCAGTCAGGGCTCGAAGCACCGTGGCGTCGGCCTCGGCCTGCCGGTCGCCAAGAGCCTCGTCGAGCTGCACGGCGGGCGTCTGCAGCTCGAGTCCGAGCCCGGCATCGGCACCACAGTCACCGTGATGCTGCCGGAGCCACCGGCCGCAGCCGCGCCGCCACTTATCGAAGCCCGGAAGGCGACGGCATGACCCGCGCCTGGCATCTGGCCGGGCTCGATACGGCAGATGTCGAGCGCCTCGCCGAGCTGGTGGCCCTCAAGCTCAAGGCAGGAGACGCGGTTCTGCTGCGGGGCGATCTCGGGGCCGGCAAGACGACGCTGGCCCGAGCGCTGATCCGAGCCCTCCTCGCGGATGCCGACGCCGAGGTGCCGAGCCCCACATTTCCAATCGTGCAGCCCTACGTCACCCCACGCCTTGCTGTGGGGCACTTCGATCTTTATCGGATCGCGGACCCTGGCGACCTGGTCGAAGTCGGCTTCGAGGAAGCACTCGCCGGAGGCGCTGCCATCGTCGAATGGCCGGATCGCGCCGAGGACGACATGCCGGCCGACCGTCTCGAAATCGCGATCGACGCGGGCCCGGCCCCGAGCTTGCGTAACCTGGTGCTCACAGGTCTCGGCAGCTGGGCGCCGAGGCTCGAGCGCATCAGGCTCATCCACGGCTTTCTGTCCCGCGCCCTGCCGCAAGGCACAAGGCTTGAGCGGATCTCGTATCTCCAGGGCGATGCCTCGGCGCGGTCCTACGCGCGCGTTTGCGCGAGCGGCACGAGCCTCGTTCTTATGGATGCGCCGCGGATGCCCGACGGACCGCCGGTCCTGAATGGGCTCCCCTACAGCCGAATCGCACATCTCGCCGAGGATGTGGGTCCGTTCGTGGCCATCGGCCAGGCCCTCGCGGCGGCCGGTGTTTCGGCACCTGCCATTCACGCAGCCGATCTGGAGCAGGGGCTGCTGCTGCTGGAGGACCTGGGCGATCTGACTTTCGGTCGCGCACTCGAGGTCGGCGTGCCGCAAGGTCGGCTCTGGGGGGCCGCCGTGGACCTGCTGCTCAGGCTGCGCCGCACGCCGCTCCCGGACGTGCTGCCGTTGCCCGGTGGCGCGGTCTATCGTCTTCCCCGTTTCGACGGTACGGCGCTCGGCATCGAGATCGATCTCATCCTCGATTGGTACTGGCCCGAGGTGAAGGGTGGACCCGCACCGGACGCGATCCGGCAGGAGCTGCGTGCCTTATGGGCGCCGGTGCTCGACCGTCTGCTCGCCGAGCCGCCGGGGCTTTTCCTGCGCGACTTCCACTCGCCGAACCTGTTCTGGCTGCCCGAACGGCCGCCTGGCGCGCAGGTCGGCGTTATCGACTTCCAGGACGCGCTGGCCGAGCCCTGGGCGCTGGATCTGGTCTCCCTGCTGCAGGACGCACGGATCGACGTGCCGGTCGAGATCGAGACTGCGGAGCGTGAGCGCTATCTGCGCGAGGTGGCCCGCCTCGAGCCCGGTTTCGACCGCGAGCGCTTTCTCGCGACCTACGCGGCATTCGGCGCCCAGCGCAACACGCGTCTGATCGGACTGTGGGTTCGCCTCCTGCGCCGCGATGGCAAGCCGGGCTACCTGAGGCACATGAGCCGCACTTGGGATTATCTGGGACGCAATCTCGCCCACCCCGACTTGGCAGCCCTCAAGGCATGGTATGAGGTCCACTTTTCCGAGACGCTTCGTCAAACGACCATTCGCATCTGAAGACGAACGGGGCACGGCCTCTCTGACGGGATGACAGCGGGACGCGGCAAACATGAGCCTTCGCCTCGACAAGGCCTTCGTGCTGGCGGCCGGCCTCGGCACGCGCATGAAGCCCCTCACAGATCGGCTTCCGAAGCCGATGGTGGCACTCGCGGGCCGGCCGTTGCTGGATCATGTCCTCGAGCGCATCGCCGCGGCCGGCATCGGCGAGGCGGTTGTCAATGTGCATTATCTCGCCGACGCCATCGAGTTGCATCTGCGGCACAGGCGCCACCCGCAGATCGTCATCTCAGACGAACGTGACCGCCTGCTCGATACGGGTGGTGGTGTCGCAAAGGCCATGCCCCTGCTCGGTGCCAAGCCTTTCCTGATCCACAACTCGGACAGCGTGTGGATCGAGGTCGGCGCCTCGAACCTGCGGCACCTCGCCGAAACGATGGACGAGCAACGGATGGACGCCCTTCTGCTGCTCGCTGATCGAGCGACCAGCCTCGGCTATTCCGGCAGGGGCGATTTTCATCTCGAGGCCGATGGCCGGCTGCGGCGTGTCGCCAAAGGCGAGATGGCCGATCTGGTGTTTGCGGGCGTCTCGATCGCAACGGCGCGTCTGATGCGCGACGTGCCGGACGGGCCCTTCTCGCTCAACCGGGTGTGGGATCGTGCAATGGCCGAGGGACGGCTCTTCGGTGTTCGGCTCACCGGCACCTGGATGCACGTCGGCGATCCGGCGGCGCTGGCTGCGGCAGAGGCACTGATCGCGCGCGACGCGGGGGAGACGACGCCATGAGCCAACGCGAGTCTGGCACCCGAGGCAACGTCTTCACGGTTCCGCCTGGCCGGCCATTCCTGGTCGCGCTGGCAGAAGCAATCCTCGCGGGAGACTTGCCGCGGCCGGGTGGAGAGAAGCCTCGGCTCATCGACCTTCCGGCCTGGACCATCCTGATGCCGACCCGGCGCGCGGCCCGCACGCTGCAAGAGGCTTTCCTCGCCGCAGCCGGCGGCGGCGCGATGCTCCTGCCGGCCATCCGACCCATCGCGGAGGGGCAGGAGGACCTGGGCCTCATCGAGAGCGCGAGCGCGGGGGCCACCATCGGAAGCGCCGAGCTATCGCTGCCGCCCGTCATCGGAGCACTGGAGCGAACGCTGCTTTTGACCGAGCTGGTGCGCGCCTGGTCGCGGGCCATGCGCGCGGCTGCAACCGGTAGCGATCCCGATGCCGCCGCCATGGCGCCCGTGGCGGGTGCGGGGGCGACCACGCCGGCCCAGGCGGCGCGGCTTGCGACGGAGCTTGCGCGGCTGATCGATGCCGTCGAGACCGAGAACGTAGCCCTCGACAGGCTGGCCGATCTGGTGCCGGACGACTACTCCGCGCATTGGCAGCAGACGCTCGAGTTTCTCAGGATCGTCACGGAGTTCTGGCCTGAGCATCTCGCCAGCAATAGCCTCATTTCGCCCGCCGACCGCCGAAACCGGCTAATCCTTGCCGAAGCCGGGCGGCTGACCGCTTCCCCACCCGACTTCCCCGTGATCGTCGCGGGCGTCACCGGCTCCGTGCCGGCGACGGCGGAGCTGATGCGTGCCGTGGCCCGCCTCCCCAACGGCGCCATCGTTCTTCCCGGCCTGGACACCGACCTCGACGACGACAGCTTCGGCCGGCTGGCCGAGAAGCACCCGGAGCATCCCCAGCATGGGCTCGCGCGCCTCGTCGCACAGCTCGGCCTGACGCGCGGCGAGGTGGGCGAATTGCCCGGAGCCCGGCTCCCGCCCGATCGCGTCCAGCGCAACAGGCTGATCAGCGAGGCCATGCGGCCCACGGGTTCGATGGTCGGCTGGCGCCGCCTGAAGGACGAAGCGGACATCGAGGCTCTGCGACGGGCGCTCGCCAACGTCGACCTCGTCGAGACCGCGACGGCCGAGGACGAGGCGGAGGTGGTGGCGCTGATCCTTCGCGAGGCGCTCGAGACGCCAGGGCGCACGGCCGCGCTCGTCTCGCCGGACCGGCTGCTGGCGCGCCGTGTGGCGGCGCGGCTCGAGGCGTGGGGCATACGGGTCGACGATTCGGCCGGCCGGCCGTTCGCCAAGACGGTGCCCGGCGCGTTTCTCGACCTCGTCGCCAATGCGCTTCAGTCGGACTTTGCGCCCGCTGCGCTCATGGCCCTGCTGAAGCATCCGCTGACGAGGCTTGGCCTCAGCGCGGGCGATGTCCGGCGCGGGGCGCGCAATCTGGAGGTTGCCGCGCTGAGGACGACTTACCTCGGTCGCGGATTGTGGAGCCTCGAGGAGGCGGTCGAGCGGGCGCGGCTCGATGTCAGTGGAGGTGGGCGGCGGCATCGCTCGGTCACTCGGATGAAGGAAGCCGACTGGAACGCGCTGCGCGATATCGTGAGCCGGCTTGGAGTTGCGATGGCCCCCCTCCTCGCGCTGGAGGATGCCGGCGCGGCGCGCCCGCTGGCCGAGATCGTGCGGGTGCACGTCGGCGTGGCCGAGGCAATCGCCCAGCCGGTGGAGACGGAGGTCGGAGATCGGGAATCCGGCGGCGCGGGTGCCGGCTCGCCGCTCTGGGATCGCGACGAAGGGGCCGCGGCCTCGCTACTCCTCGCGAGACTGATGAATGAAGAGATGAGCCAGCCGTCGCTTCGGATGGCGGACTACCCCGACTTCTTTCGCACGCTCGTCGGGAGTGAGAGCATCCGAACGAGGGTGCCGCGCCACCCTCGACTGTCGATCTGGGGGCCTTACGAGGCGCGCCTCCATCAGCCGGACGTGGTCGTGCTCGGCTCGCTCAACGAGGGCGTCTGGCCGAAGGCCTCGGATCCGGGCCCGTGGCTCAATCGGCAAATGCGGGCGACGCTCGGCTTGCCGAGCCCCGAGGAGGAGACGGGCCGTGCGGCGCACGACGTCGCGACGCTGCTCGGGGCCGAAAAGGTCTACCTGACGCGGGCGAACAAGGTCGGCGGCGTGCCGATGGTTGCCTCGCGCTGGCTGCTGCGCCTGAATGCGCTGCTCGGTGGCCTCGGGCTCGAGGGCGCGCTTGCGCCTTCAACGCCATGGGTCGCCTGGGGCCGCGCCCGCGACCTGCCGGTGCCGACGAAGCCGATCGACCCGCCCGCGCCGACGCCTGCGTTGGCGTTGCGCCCCCGCCGCGCGTCCGTCTCGGATGTCGAGACGTGGCTCGCCAACCCTTACGCCATCTTTGCGCGTCGTATTCTCCAGCTCGAGGCGCTCCCCTCCCTCGGCCAGGAGCCCGGCCCTTCGGAGCGCGGGCAGATCGTGCACGAGGCCCTCGCGCGCTTTACGCGGCGCTATCCCGTCGAGATGCCCGGCAATGTTGTCGGCGACTTCATGGCGATTGCCGACGAGGTGATTGGAGAGCTCGGCCGCGAGCCGCGCGTCAAGGCGTTCTGGCGCCCGCGCCTGCTCCGCTTCGCACACTGGTTTGCGGAGACGGAGCCGGCGCGGCGGACGGAGGGCTCGCGACGGCTGGTCGAGATCGACGGCAAGCTGGGATTCGACGCCCCGGGCGGCCGGTTCGAGCTGACAGCAAGGGCCGACCGCATCGACATCGAGCCCGCGGGTATCGTGATCACGGACTACAAGACCGGAACATTGCCGAAAACCGGCGAGGTCGTGGCCGGCGAGGCGCCGCAACTGCCGCTCGAGGCCGCGATGGCTGCAGCCGGCGTCTTCCCGCAGATCGACGCCGCGATCGTGACCGCACTGCGCTATATCCGCGCCACCGGCGGTGAGCCGCCCGGCGAGGAATGCCGTATCGCGCCGAAGGACAAAACGGTGAGCGAGATCGGCGCCACCGCGTTCGCCGAGTTGCAGAAGCTCGTCGCGCGGTTCGACGACGAGGCGACGCCGTATCGGGCCTTGCGGCGGCGGCGCTTCGACTACAGCTACGACGACTATGCCCACCTCGCCCGCATCGGCGAATGGACCAGCGATACGGGTAGCGGGAGCGGCACATGACAAAACCGCCGCTTCCCCCGCAACTCGCCACCGAGGTGCACATCACGAGCCGCCGGCAGGCGCTGGCCGCCGATCCGAGCGTGTCGGCCTGGGTCTCAGCCAACGCCGGCACCGGCAAGACGCACGTCCTCACGACGCGCGTGTTGCGCCTGCTGGTGGCCGGCACCCCGCCCGAGCGGCTGCTCTGCCTCACGTACACCAAGGCCGCAGCAGCGGAGATGTCTTCGCGGGTGTTCGATCGACTGTCGCGATGGGTGACGGCCGACGACAAGCACCTGCACGACGCGCTCTCCGGCCTTTTGGAGCGCGCTCCCACTGCTGACGAGACGGGCCGGGCGCGCGATCTTTTCACCCGGGCGATCGAGACGCCGGGCGGTCTCAAGGTGCAGACCATCCACGCCTTCTGCGAGCGCCTGCTGCAACGATTTCCGCTCGAGGCCTCAGTGCCGCCGGGCTTCGCCATTCTCGACGATGCGACCAAGGCGTCGCTCATTCGCGCGGCGACGACGCATGTCCTCGAGATCGCAATAGGCGAGCCGACGGGCGCGCTTGGCCAAGCCCTTGCGACAGCCGTGCGCTATGCTGTCGACGACGGCTTCGATCGGATACTCGCCGATGCCATGGCGAAAGCCGACTGGCTGGAGCAGGCCTCCCGCTTCGAGCATGGTGCGTTGCGAGGATACGACGCGATCACGATGCTCTACCGCGGCTCGCTGGGGCTCGATGCCGCCGACTCGGCCGATGCGATCCAAAGCCGATGCGCCAATGTGCTGAAAGCAGCACAGCTCACTCGCACCCGCGACGTTCTGCGAGGCGGAACCCCGTCGGACCAGGATCATGCCGCGACGATTGCCGATGCGATCGCGGCGGGCAGCGACGAGGCTCGGATCAACGCGCTGCAAGGATACCTCCTGACCAGCAAGGGCGAGCCGCGGAGCCGCCTGCTGACGGCGAAGCTCAAGACAGCCAATCCCGACCTCGCCGCGAGCCTGGAATCCGCGCAGACCGAATTCATCGAGCTGAAGCAGAAGCTCGGCTGCCTCGCCGTTGCCGATGCCACCGTGGCGGTGATGCGCCTCGCGGAGGCCGCCATGCAGCGCTATCACGCACTCAAGGCCCAGCGCGCTGCGCTCGATTTCGACGACCTCATTCGCGCCGCCGGATCGCTGCTCGGCGACAACCATGACGCCCAATGGGTGCTCTATAAGCTCGACGGCGGCCTCGACCACATCCTGGTCGACGAGGCGCAAGACACGAGTCCCACCCAATGGCGCGTCGTCGAGGCCCTGGCGCAGGAGTTCCTCTCGGGCGTCGGCGCGCGGCAGCTCGACACCGGCGTGCCGCGCACGGTGTTCGCGGTCGGCGACGAGAAGCAATCGATCTACGGTTTCCAGGGCGCCGCGCCGAAGATGTTCGCGGAAAAAGGCCAGCTATTCGAGACCATGGCACACGCCGCCGGCCTCCAGTTCGAGCGCGTGCCACTGACGCTTTCGTTCCGAACCGTGGCACCGGTGCTCGAGGCCGTCGATCGCGTGTTTGCCGACGCCGGCCGGGCGGCTGGTCTTACATCGTCGGGAGACGTGCCTCAGCACACCGCGCATCGATTCGGCATGGCGGGGCTCGTGGAGCTTTGGGAGACGGAGAAACCCGACGACACCGAGCCTGCTCCAGCCTGGCAGCCTTTGGAGGAGGTGGCGCAGTCCGCGCCTGCGATACGGCTGGCAGAGCGGATTGCCGACACGATCGCCGGATGGGTGGACAGCGGCGAGATGCTGCCCTCCGAGGGGCGCCCTGTCGGCTACGGCGACATTCTGATCCTGGTTCGCCGCAGGCGTCCGTTTGCCGATCTGATGGTGTCGACCCTGAAAAAGCGGGGCGTGCCTGTGGCCGGTGCCGACCGGTTGCGGCTCGCCGATCAGCTGGCCGTGCTCGATCTAATGGCGCTCGCCGATGTCTTGCTCCTGCCCGAGGACGATCTGGCACTTGCCTCGGTGCTGAAAAGCCCCCTCTTCGGCCTCGACGATAACGATCTCCTTCGCCTCGCCCCGAAGCGGCGAGGCTCGCTGTGGTCGGCATTGCTGGCGGCGGCCAAGACGGATGTTCACTTCGCACCCGCCGCCGACCAGCTCAAACGCTGGCGGTCGCGCGCCGACGTGGTGCCGCCCTACGAGTTCCTGGTCGAGGTGCTGGTGCACGACGGCATGCGCGCCAAACTGCTCGGCCGTCTTGGGCCGGAGGCAGCCGACTCGCTCGACGAGCTCGTCTCGCTGGCACTCGCCTATGACGAGCAGGCGCCCCCCTCGCTGCAAGGCTTCATGGATTGGCTGCGAGCCTCCGACCGCGACATCAAGCGCGACATGGAGCACGGGCGCGGCGAGGTCCGCGTCATGACCGTGCACGGCTCGAAAGGTCTCGAGGCACCCGTCGTGATCCTGCCCGACACCTGCGCGGGGGTTAATGCCGGACGGCCTGGTGGCCTCGTCACCTTTCCCGACATGCGCCTCCCCATGGGCCTGAGCGCGCAGCCGTTCCTGTGGCCGGTCAAGGGTACCTCCAGCGTTGAGGCCGTAACCAAGGCACGTCAGGCCGCCAGGCAGAGAGAGACCGAGGAGCACAACCGCCTGCTCTACGTGGCCCTGACGCGGGCGCGGGATAGGCTCTACGTGTGCGGCTTCGAGGGGGGACGTGGTCGCGACGCCGGTTGCTGGTACGACGCCATCGGCGCGGGCCTTGCCGGCGCCCTCGTCCAGACAACCGACGCGTCGGGTCACACCGTCCGCCGGCTGGAGGCGGCACAAACGCGCGAGCCGGAGGCAGCCAAGACCAAGGCGCACGCCATCGTGGATGCAATCGCGCCGCCGGAGTGGGCGCGCACCAAGGCGCCCCGTGAGCCGGGAATTGCCGTGCCGCTTGCGCCGTCACGGCTGGCTCCGCTCGAGTCCGACAGCGAGGGCGATCCGGTCGAGTTGCCACGCGCGCCGCGCCCTGCCGACGAGCCTGCGGCACCCTCGCCGACCGTCCTTGCCGACGCCAACCGTTTCCTGCGTGGCACTCTCACGCACGCGCTCCTGCAGCATTTGCCAGGGATCGCACCCGAGCAGGCGCGGGCCGAGGGGCTCTCGGTGCGCGCTCGCGCCAGCATCACGGCTGAGACGCTGGCCGTGCTCGCGCAGCCCGGCTTTGCCGCCGTGTTCGGTCCCGACAGCCGGGCCGAGGTTCCGATCGCAGCCGAACTGGCACCGCCCGACGGCAAAGGGCAGGTGGTGCGCCTGACCGGGCAGATCGACCGGCTGGTTGCGACCGATCACGAGGTTCTGATCATCGATTTCAAGACCAACCGGCCGCCGCCGACCGATGTTGCCCAGGTGGCCGATGCCTACGTTCTGCAGCTCGCGGCCTATCGCCTTGCGGTTGCCCGCATCTTCCCAGGCCGCACAATCCGGGCCGCGCTGCTGTGGACGGACGGTCCGAACCTGATGGAGTTACCGCCCGAACGCCTTGACGAGGCCGCAAA
>LNDR01000380.1 GCA_001464755.1 Rhizobiales bacterium Ga0077524 | reverse complement strand
GGCCCCTGACCTTCGGCGCCGTAGCGGCTCACGACCTCGCCCGGCTCGATGCCGTGCCTCGTCAGATGCGCCCGGATGGCCGCCTCGTCGAACGGCTCGATCCGCAGGCACAGGTGATCCATATTTCGCCCTTCGGCAGCAGGCGCGGCGCCGCCCTTCTTGCCGAGTTCGCCCTGGAGATCGACCAGATCGATCAACGCCGACCCGGCCCGGAGCTGATGGAGCCCCAGCGCCTTCTGCACCTTCTCGACATGGGCACCGAGAACATTGCAGTAGAAGACCCGCGCACGGGCAACATCAGCCACCCTCAGCACGACGTGATCGAGCCCCAATGGCCGGAACGGTGTCTCGCTCGTCAAGGATGCCTCCTGTCGCTCACTGTTCATGGGCTCGAAATCATGCCATCAGACCGCGCCGGGCACAAAAGCAAGGAGCCGAGGACCCATGTCCGCTGACGTCGAGACAATCGTGATCGGAGCCGGTGTCGTCGGCCTCGCCATCGCACGCGAGCTGGCGCTCAGAGGCCAGGACGTCATGGTCATCGAGCAGCACGACATCATCGGCTCGGAAACCTCGTCCCGCAACAGCGAGGTGATCCACGCCGGCATTTACTATCCGCCGGGCTCGCTGCGCGCCAAGCTCTGCGTCGAGGGCAAGAAGCGGCTCTACGCGTTCTGCGCCGAGAATGGCGTCGATCACAAGCCGATCACCAAGCTGCTGGTCGCCACCAGCGAATCCCAGATCCCGAAGCTGAAGGCCATCCAGGAAACTGCGATCAGGAACGGCGTCGACGACCTGGTCCCGCTGACCGGCGAGGAGGCGAGGAAGCTCGAGCCCGAGGTCGCCTGCGTCGCCGCCATGCTCTCGCCCTCCACAGGGATCGTCGACAGCCATGGCCTGATGCTGGCACTCCAGGGTCACGCCGAGACCAACGGCGCCCAGGTCGTTCTGAACACGCACGTCAAGAGCCTCGGCATCGCGCCGTCGGGCCTTTACAAAGTGGCTGTCGGCGATGGCGACACCGATGTGATCACCGCAAAGCGCCTCGTCGTCTCGGCCGGCCTCCACGCCTCGAAGCTGGCCCGCACCCTGCCGTGGGATGGCAACTACCGCCCGCCAGAGACCTACTATGCTGTCGGCCAATACTACGCGCTGGCGGGCAAATCGCCGTTCGGCCGCCATATCTATCCGATGCCCGATGGCGCCTGGCTCGGCCTCCACGTTACCGTCGATATCGGTGGTCGCTGCAAGTTCGGCCCCGACATCGAGTGGATTCCAGAGATCGACTATTCGTTCGATGAAACGAAGATCGAGAAATTCCTCGGCTTCATTCGCACCTATTATCCAGGGCTCGATCCGTCGCGGCTCCATGCCGATTACACCGGCATCCGCCCCAAGCTCTATCGGGAGGGCGAGCCGGTGCCGGACTTCTCCCTGCACGGCCCCGAGACGCACGGCCTCCCCGGCCTCATGCTTCTCTTCGGCATCGAGAGTCCTGGTCTAACCGCCTCCATGGCGCTGGCCGAAATGGTGGCGGACGCGATCTGAGCCCGATCACGCTCCGGAGGGCTGGAAAACCGGCCACAACCCGGGTAGCCTGGATCTGATATATCACGCGCCTCGAGCAATCGCTCATTGGGCGCTGGAGGTGGGGAGGCACGTCGAGGCAATGAAGACCTACGAAGGCAAGCGCGCGTTCGACGGCCTGCTCGTGACTGTCGACGACAACCCGCTGCCAGAGCACTACGAGGTCTCCAAGTTCACCACGTGGGGCTTCGAGTGGACCTACGAAGGCGAGAGCCCTCAGCAACTGGCGCTGGCCATCCTCTACGACCACCTCGGCGACAAGACCCGCGCCATCGGCCTCTCCGAGCGCTACATGCGCAAGGTGATCGCCAACCTCGACAACGACTGGACACTTACAAGCGACGACGTGGCAAAGGCGGTTGCTGAGATCGAGGCCGCCGCTTGAGCACGCTCGCCGGGCTCACGGCCGCCCTCGACTGGATCGGCCTGATCGTGTTCGCGGCGACGGGTGCGCTGGTCGCCTCGCGCAAGCAGATGGACGTGTTCGGCTTCGCGCTTCTCGCCACGGCGACAGGCATCGGTGGCGGGACGCTCCGCGATGTCCTGCTCGGCCAGACGCCGGTTGCCTGGGTGCGCAATCCGGCGCCGCTCATCGCCTGCGTCGTGGTGGCCGTCTTGGTGTTCTTCACGGCACACGTCCTGCAATCGCGGATGCGGCTGCTTCTCTGGCTCGATGCCGCGGGGCTGGCGTTGTTTGCCGTCACCGGCGCCGACCTTGCCATGTCAGCCGGCGCTGGCACCGTCGCCTCGGTCGTCATGGGCGTCGTCACGGCGACGTTCGGTGGCATCATCCGAGATATCCTGGGCGGCGAGACGCCCGTCATCCTGAGCCGCGAGATCTACGTGACGGCAGCCTTGGTCGCGGCTGGTGTGTTCGTCGGTTGCCGGCTCGCAGGATTGCCCGGCTCGACGGCCCTCATAGCGGGATTTATGAGCGGCTTCGTGCTGCGCGGCGCAGCCCTGCACTGGGGCTGGTCGCTGCCGCGTTATCGCGAACGGCCGGGTCGCTGACGCCTCGGCACTTGGCTGTGGCACAGCAAAGGTTGCCGGGCGCCCCGGATCACGCGAGGATCAGGCGCCGATACCCCTGAAAGGCTAAGCTCATGCGCCTCAGAGACGCCGCCCGCGTCATTCGTTCCAAGAACGCCGGACCGACGCAGGTCACCATCGACCTGATGTTCGACGATCCGAAGCTCTATGCCCGAGCACTCGCCGCCCCGTCCATGAATCCGGCTGTCATCGCTCAGCGCTACGGCGTCGCCGAGGCCGAGGTGATCCCCTATCCGGCGGCGAACGCCATCAAGATCGTGCTGCCGCGCCGCGTCATCGCCGGCACCCCGGGCGACACCGACGTCTATGGCGCCCAGCAGCACCGCCCCATGATCGACGTGGAGATCTGAGCCATGGCACCGGCACGTCAGACGAGCTTCGCGCGCATCATCGAGAAGTGGCAGAAGGAGAAGGGCCCGCTCCGGATCATGTCGGCCTCGGGCCAGCTCGGCTACGGCATCATCGAGAAGGCCTTTCGCGCCGGCCTGGAGCGCGACTTGCACCTGATCGGCGCCGACATGGGCTCGGTCGATCCCGGCCCCTATTATCTCGGCTCAGGCAAGCTCGCGACGGCGCGACGGTCCACCAAACGCGACTTGAAAATGGTCCTCGTCGGCGCCCTATCGATGAAAGTGCCGCTCGTGATCGGCACGGCCGGCACCGCGGGTGGCGACACCCACCTCGACCAGACGCTGGAGATCATCCGCGAGATCGCGCGGGAGGAGGGCCTGACGTTCCGCCTCGCCACCATCCGCTCCGAGATGCCGCGCGACTTGATCAAGAAGCAGGCTCGCGCAGGCAAGGTGACGTCGATCGGACCGATCCCCGAGTTGACCGACGCGGAGATCGACAAGGCCGCCTGCATCGTGGGGCAGGCGGGCACCGAGGCGTTCGTGCGTGCCATCGATACTTTGCCGGATGTCATCATTGCCGGTCGCGCCTGCGATACGGGCATCTACACCTGCCTTCCCGAGAAGCTTGGCTTCCCGATTGGCCCGGCCCTGCAGATGGCCAAGATCATCGAGTGCGCCTCGCTCGCCTGCGAGGGTGGCGGGCGCGATGCGATGCTCGGCACGCTCGAAGGCGAGAGCTTCGTTCTCGAGAGCATGAATCCTGCGCGCCGAGCGACGCCGATGTCGGTCGCAGCTCACGGTCTCTACGAGCAGGCCGATCCGCTCTCGGTCGCAGAGCCCGAGGGCGTGCTCTACCTCGAGGACTCGAAGTTCGAGGCCGTCGATGATCGCCGCTGCCGTGTTTCCGGCGGACGATGGGTGCCGACCAAGCAGTACTCGGTGAAGATCGAGGGAGCGACCCGCGTCGGCGCCCGCGCGATCATGGTGGCGGGCTCCGCTGACCCCGTGTTCATCGAGAAGGCGGACGAAATCGCTGGCCTCGTCGAGGCCCAGATCCGCGAGCTGGTGCCACCCAAGCCCGAGAACCCCTACACGCTCTACTTCCGCTTCTACGGCCTCGGTGTCGTCGGAGGGCAGCCCGTGACCCAGCTTCCCGAGGAGGTCGGTGTCATGGTGGAGGTGATCGGCGAGGACGAAGACGAGGCCCGCGCCGTCGCGGCGACGGCCAAGCAGTACCTGCTGCATGCGCCGTTCCCAGGGCGTATTTCCACAGCCGGCAATCTCGGCTTCCCGTTCACGCCGCCCGAGCTGACCGCGGGCGACGCCTACCGCTTCTCGGTCTATCACATCATGCAGGTAGACGCGTTGGCGCCGCTGTTTCCGGTGGCGGTGGAAGAAGTGGCGTCGTCCAAGTAGACGCCCGTCGATACGCAATCGCGAAGGGAGACAATTGCCATGAATGCAGAGCAGCGGATCAAGGATCTCGGCCTCGTACTGCCACCCGTTCCGAAGCCGGTCGGCAATTACGTCGGGGGCGTGCAGACGGGAAACCTGCTGTTCATGTCCGGCGTCGGCCCTCGCAAGCCTGATGGCACCCTGATCAAGGGCAAGCTCGGCGCCACCATGTCGGTGGACGAAGGCTATCAGGCGGCGCGCGTCGTCGGACTGAACATGCTGGCCAATATTCGCGGACAGCTCGGCAGTCTCGACAAGGTGAAACGCGTGGTGAAGGTGCTGGGCATGGTCAACGCCACACCCGATTTCGAGGATCCCCCGAAAGTCATCAATGGCTTTTCGGATCTGTTCGTCGAGGTCTTCGGCGATGCAGGACGCGGCGGACGCTCGGCCGTAGGTATGGCAACATTGCCATTCCAGATGGCTGTCGAGGTGGAGATGGTGCTGGAGGTTTCGGATTGAGCCCGATCCGGTGCCTCAAAGCGCCATCAGCAATCGCCCCAGCAATCCGTCTGGATCGTGGACCACGCGCATGCCGTTGCCCGCGACCCGGCGCGTCACCGGATCGACGGGCTCGACCGAGGCCCACTGGGGTGGAACGAAGCTCACTTCGATCTCCGCGCCATCCCCGAACGTGAGATGACGCGAGCAAGCGCCAGCATAGTCGCACTCGCTCCAATGCCCCGGCCCGAGTCCCGCAGCGGCCCAGTCGATTTCCGCCATCCAAGCCGCCTCGGTGCGGAAATCATCGAGCGCGTCGACCACGAGAACGATATCGGCATCGGCCTCGGCGTGCTCCCGCTCCTGGCTGCTCCAGGAGCCGACCAGAGCCAACCCTCTGACGCGATTGTTGGCGGCCGACCAGACCTTGAGCGCTGACAAAAGTTGCTCGAGCCGCTGCGCATCGAAATTGCACATGTGACGACCTCGCTCTGGAAAGTGGTCCGATCCTCTCCGTGTCGCTCGTCGTTGCGGCCGTCACTGTAGCTCAATAGAGCTTTGCGCCAAAGTTTCGGGTCTCGTCGAATTCAGGGCTGAGGCGTCCGGTCGGCTTCGCTGCCTCGCCGGGATCGCGTGGCAGGAACGCGCCAGAGCCTGCACTCGCCTTGACCTTGCCGTCGTCGGCGATGATCTCTCCGCGGCGGAGCACGGTCACCGGCCAGCCTTCGATCGTGCGGCCAGCGTAGGGCGTGTAACCGGTGTTGTCGTGCACGCCGGCATCGCTGATCGTCGTGCGCCGTTTCGGGTCCCAGATACAGATGTCGGCATCCGAGCCGATCGTGATTTGTCCCTTTCGGGGGCTCAATCCGTACATTCTCGCAGGCGCCGTCGCGGTCCATTCGACAAACTGCTCGATGCCGTAGCGTCCCTTGGAGACCATCGCGTCGAACAAGAGCGGTAGCCTGAGCTCCAGGCCCGGCATACCGTTCGCGATCTCCTTGAACGAAGGCTCGGGCCCCGCGCGGAGCTTGCCCGTTGCATCGAACCGGTAGGGCGCATGATCCGACGAGACGAACTGCAGGTCCCCGATCTCGAGCGCGTGCCACAATGCTTCCTGATCCGATTGGAGGCGCAACGGCGGGCTGCACACCCACTTGGCCCCCTCGAGTCCCGGCTTGACGAGATCGTCAACAGTCAGCGTCAGGTATTGCGTGCAGGTTTCCGCGAACATTTTGACGCCACGCCCACGCGCCTCGCGGATGACCTTCGCGCCCTCGGCCGTCGACACATGATAGACGATCACCGGCTGGTCGATCAGCTCGGAGAACGCAGCCAGCCGATAGATTGCCTCGGTTTCGCAGAGCCGCGGATGATGCGGCCCGTGGAATCTCGGATCTCGATAGCCGCGCTCGACGAGGCGCCGCCCCATCCACGAGATCATGCCGTTATTCTCGGCGTGCACGCAAACGAGCGCCCGGTTCTCCCGCGCCGCAACGAGTGTATCGAGCAACTGCTCGTCGTCGACCTTCGTGTGCTCGTAGGTCATGAAGAGCTTGATCGACGAATGCCCGCTTTTCACGAGCGCAGGCAGCTCCTCCTTCAGCACGCGCGCATTGGGGTCCGCCAGGATCATGTGCATCGCGTAGTCGATGATTGCGCCGCGCTTGGCGAGCACATGATAGTCCTCGACCACTTTGGTGAGGCTCTTGCCCTTGTGCTGGGCGGCGAAGCAGACGACCGTCGTCGTTCCGCCGAGCGCCGCAGCCCCCGTCGCGCTCTCGAAGTTGTCGGCGCCCATCACGCCCATGCCAGAGAGCTGCTCGATGTGGGCATGCGCATCGACGCCGCCCGGAAGAACCAGCTTACCCTTGGCGTCGATGTTGCGCTTGCCGGCTCCGAGGTTGCGACCCAACGCGACGACGGTATCGCCGGTGATGCCGACGTCTGCCTCGAAGGTGCCGGCCGAACTCCCGACCGTCCCGCCGCGAATGACGATATCGTAGTCGGCCATGTCTGCCTCCTCGTGATGCTCACGGCTTCCGATCCCGCAGGATCATCCGTGGCGCATCGAGTGGCAAGACCAATTGGAGGGCAGTTGACGCTCGATGCGTGGCCCGGTGCCTACCCTTGAACCCGGGTCCACCGCGCCCGCAGCCCGCCGATCTTCTCAGCCCCCCAGATGGTGAACCGACTGACAGGGAGCCGCAGAACCGGAACGTCGGAGGCAATCAGAAGCAACCCCAGCGGCAGCATCCAGGCGCCGAGAAGGGGAAGGAACGAGAAAATGCCGCCGAAGGTCAAAAGAACGGCAGCGGGAATGCGGACCCACCGCGAAGCCGGGTGGCGCAGCCAACGCAAGGCCTTCCCACCACGCTCTGGAAGCTCGATCTCGAGGCGCTTGAAGGCGGCCCTCAGTGCGCGCTTATCGTGCGTCATGCTTGCGATCCATGCTGCATCCCCCGATGGCATCCGCCAACAGATGGGCATTGACACGAGCCACTTCAAGACCTTGCCATCCAAGATCGCTCGGCTTGCACAGGCTGTTCCTGCGATCAGGGGCGCCCCTCCAAAGCGGGCATTGGCCATCGAGCCTGACGAACCGCTGGCGCCAGGGGCGAATTCCTCGCTAGCATCACCCCCATCAGCAACCCCACGCCAGGAGAATGCATCATGGCCACACCGCCATCACCCAGCCGCGACGCCGTCCGCGACACCGTGCCGAAGCTGATCGACCTCACTGAGAAGGTCCTGTTCGGGGATGTCTGGGAAAGGAAGGAGCTGTCGAAACGCGACCGCAGCTTGATCGTGTGCGCAGCGCTTGTCGCCATGAACCGGACCGAACAGCTGAAGGGTCACGCCGGCCGTGCGCTCGACAACGGCGTCACCCGCGAGGAGCTGTCCGAACTCGTCACCCACCTCGCATTCTACGGCGGCTGGCCGGTCGCCATGTCGGCCGCAGGCGTGATCCGCGACGTATTCGCCGCCCGCGACGCCGAAAAGAAAGCCTGACTTCCCCCCGCGCACAGGGCGGCCGGCTCCGCGCAAGGGGAGTCGCCCTGCGTAACCAGAAGAGGACACCACGCGAATGAAAGTCGGTTTCATCGGCCTCGGCACCATGGGTGCCTATATGGTCGCCAACCTGGCGAAGTACCTGGAGAAGTCGAACCACGGCCTGGTCGTGCACGACGTGAGGAAGAGCGCCGCCGAGCCATTCCTTGCCAAGGGCGCCGAATGGGCCGACAGCCCGAAGGCCGTCGCCGAGAAGTGCGACATCGTCTTCCTGTCGCTGCCGGGGCCCAAGGAGGTCGAGACTGTCTGCACCGACGCAGCCGCCGGAATTATTGCCGGGCTCAAAAAAGGCGGCGCCGTCTTCGACCTGTCGACCAACGCGCCGAGCATGGTTCGCAAGATCGCCGCCGTCTATGCGGAAAAGGGCTTGAGCTTCATGGACGCGCCGGTCTCTGGCGGACCGAATGGCGCGCGCACCGGCAAGCTCGCCATTTGGGTCGGCGGCGACAAGAAGACCTTCGACGAGAACAAGGTGTTCCTCGACGCCTTCGCCGATCAGGCGCGCTACATCGGCGAGATCGGTGCCGGCTCCGTGGCGAAGCTGGTGCACAACGGCGCCGGCTACGCCATCCAGGCCGCGCTTGCCGAGCTGTTCACGATGGGCGTCAAGGGTGGCGTCGAGCCGCTCGCTCTCTGGGAGGCAATCCGCACAGGCGCCGGCGGCCGCGGTCGCACGTTCGACCGCATGGTCGACCAGTTCCTCGTCAACAAGTACGAGCCGCCGGCCTTTGCCCTGAAACTCGCCTTCAAGGACATGACGCTGGCGACCGAGCTGGGCCGCGAGTTGGGCGTGCCGATGCGTCTCGCCAACATGGCCTACGCCGAGATGAGCGAGGCCATGGCACGCGGTTGGGAGGCGCAGGATAGTCGCTCCCCCATGAAGCTCCAGATCGAGCGCGCGGGCGTCAAGATCGAGGTCTCGCCCGACCGTATCAAGGGGGTCTTCGAGCGCGATCCCCCGGCGCAGGGCGACCCCAAACGCGCCTGAACATCCTGCAAACGGAGGGCGGGCGGCAACAGCCACCCGCTGTCCACTTCGAGCGCCGCCTCGTTCGGCTCGTCGCGGATGGCCGGCAGAAATCCCAGACACCCGACACGAGCCCGTCTGATCGAGGCCCAACATGACGACCCGCTCCTTCAGAGACCGCGTCCGCTCCGGCAGCAGATTGCTCGGCGGGTTCGTCTTCTCCACTGACCCGAACATCACGCAGATTTATGCGGCGGCCGGTTTCGATTTCGTCATCGTGGATATGGAGCACACGATGAACGATACCCAGATCGTCGCCGCTCATCTGCGAGCGGCCAGGGCATCGGGGATCGAGGCCATCGTCCGCATCGGCCGATCGCAGATTTACGACGTGCCGCGCATCCTCGATGCCGGATGCAGCGGCCTGATGCTGCCGCACCTGGGGTTGCCCGACTATGGTGCGGATGCGGCCCTGCGCGCCATGCGCTACGCCCCCGAAGGCGACCGCCCGACGTGCACCGGCGTGCCCGCAGCAGCCTTCGGCTTGCTCCCGTTCGCACACTACGCCCGCCGCTCGAACGCCGAGGCAACCGCAATTGGGCTCGTCGAGGACAAGGCCTGCGTCGAGCGCATCGACAGCGTTCTTGCCGATGGTCTCGTCGATTGCGTGATGCCGGGTCCCGCGGATCTTTCGGTCTCGTATGGCGTCCATGGCCAATTCGCGCACCCGCTGGTCGAAGGCGCCGTCACGACGGTGCTCGAGGCGGCACGCCGCAACAACGTAGCTGCCGGGCTCTACATTTCCGACCCGTCTGCGATCGCACAAGGCATCGCCCGAGGCATCTCGGTATTCGTGCTCTCGATCGACTACAAGCTGCTCGGTGCGACCCTGGCTGCAGCCTCGGCGACCATGCGGCAGAACGCTCGGTAACGAGCCGCCCGCTGTCTCCAGCCTTACAATTCGACCTCCCCGGCATCATATGTCTTGGTGACGGCGATTGATGCCGCCGATCGAACGTCAGCGAGCCAATTGTGAAACTCAGGGTCGGTTACGAGTTCAACTACCGTTTTCCCCAGTCGACGCCGTGCCTCCTGGTGCTCAATGTCCACCATTCGCGCGTGGCGGATCTCATCTCGCCCGACCATATCCTGACGTCTCCGTCAGTTCCTTTGGTCAGCTACCGCGACGGTTTCGGAAATTGGTGCAGCCGCATGTCGGCCCCGGCGGGCCCCGTCCGAGTGTGGACTGACGCTGTCGTGCGCGACAGTGGCCAACCGGACCCCATCGCCCCGAATGCAGGACAGGTCCCCGTCGAGGCTCTACCCGACGATGCCCTGGTCTTCCTGCTCGCTAGCCGGTTCTGCGAAAGCGACAAGCTTCTCGACATGAGCTGGCAGTTGTTCGGCAAGGCCAAACCCGGCTGGGGCCGCGTGCAGGCGATCTGCGATTTCGTCCACAACCGGATCGTATTCGACTACGCGAAAGCGCGACCCACTCGGACGGCGTCCGAGGCTTACGTCGAGAGTACCGGTGTATGTCGTGACTATGCGCACCTGGCGATAGCGTTCTGCCGGGCGCTGAACATACCGGCCCGCTACTGCACGGGGTATCTGGGCGATGTCGGCACCTCACCCCCGTTCCCACCTGGCGACTTCGCTGCCTGGTTCGAAGCCTACCTCGACGGTCGCTGGTACACGTTCGATCCGAGAAACAACACGCCTCGCATCGGCCGCGTCCTCATCGCACGAGGCCGCGACGCAGCCGACGTGGCCATGGTCACCACGTTTGGCCCGAATACCCTGGAGAGCTTCCGCGTGTGGACTGACCAGGTCGCCGAGACCAACGGCTGATCTCGTCGCCGCGTGCACACCGGGGCGAGTTCGGCGCAGGCGTCACCCGCGAGCGAGCATCCGGTCCACCATCTCGCGCGACGTGCCGAGGTACCCGGCGGGATCGACGAGCGTCCGCAAGCCGGCCTCGTCGAAGTGTTTCGTGACCTCCGGCATCAGGCGCAGCTGAGCGATGAGCGGCGTGCCCTTTTCGAGCGCAGACCCGGCTCCTTTTGGCAGCACGCGAGTGTAACACGTCGACACCGCACAGAGCTGGTAATGCGCCACGCCAAGGTCAGACCTTGCACGCCTAGCCCATGGCGTGCTTGCGTCGGCAGATATTCCTCATCGGGAGGGGTTTCAGATGGTGATGCCGGGCCACGAGGTCGTCGATCGGGCGGAGCGGGCGATTGCCGAACTCGTGCAGGACGCCAACGAGAGTGCAGCTTCGACACGGACGGCCTGGGTAGTCTGGATGGCGCTGCTCGGTTTCTTCGTCGTGGCACTCGCCGGGGTATCGCACAAGGATCTGTTGCTCGAAACCCCCGTCGAGCTACCGCTGCTGCAAGTGAAGGTCCCGCAGTCCTCGTTCTTTCTGTTCGGACCGCTCGTTCTGGTTCTGATGCATCTCAATCTGTTGATGCAGCACGTCACGCTCTCGCGAAAACTGAAGGACGTCGATGACAGGCTGACCCGCCACGAGGGCCATCACCTGCCGCGCCAGCATCGCCTCCGATCGCTCATTCATTCCTATCCGATGGCCCAGGCGGTCGCAGGCCCCTGGCGAAGCCCGGTCTATGGGTTCTTCCTTCATGCGGTGACCTGGACCACGCTCATCCTGCTGCCGCTGCTCGTTCTTCTCAATTTCCAAGCTACCTATCTCCCGCAGCACGATGCTTCGACGACGACTTGGCATCGCATCTACATCGTCGCCGATGCCGTGCTCATCGTGTTGCTCGGCACCTTGATCCTGGTGCCCGACCGCGGCTTTCGAGGCGCACTTGCGACCGGCGCAACCCGCCATCCAGCTAGTTTCGCCGGCAGCGGACTGACCGCGACGCTTGCCACGCTGGTCTCTTTCCTGGTGGCGACCATTCCCGATGAAGCTCTCGATACGCTGGCAACCGCTATTTGGCCGGCAAGAATCGAACGGGCGACGGGCTCCAGCCGAGAGCCGCAAGGCACTACCGCCGCCACACGCCGTGCCTTCTGGCCGACAGTGATCCTCTTCGACGGACCGATCGACGCGCTCGCTATGCGCCCGTCGAGCCCTATGAGCCGCAATTTCGTCGTCATCAGCACACCGCTTGTCACTCCGAGCAACCCTGAGCCCGACGACGCGAGCCTGAACCTCAGAGGCCGCAACCTCCGTTACGCGACCTTCGATCGATCTGATCTTCGCCGGGCCGACATGACCGGCGCAGACCTCACCGGCGCAAGCCTGATTGGCACCGGCCTGATCAAGGCCCGCCTCACCAATACCAGATTGACGGACGCCGACCTGCGAGGCGCGTCGATCATCTCGACAATCGTCAAAGGCGCCAACTTCGAAGGCGCCCGAATTTGCACGGAGCAGCGGTTCGCATTCCTTGGACAGGACGAGCCGAACGGGCTTGTGCGCGTTGCCTGTCCGCGCTGAAAGACAGGTCCCTCGAGATCAATCGCGTTGCGCGAGCATCCGGTCCACCATCTCGCGCGACGTGCCGAGGTACCCCGCGGGATCGACGAGCGTCCGCAAGCCGGCCTCGTCGAAGTGCTTCGTGACCTCCGGCATCAGGCGCAGCTGATCGATAAGCGGCGTGCCTTTTCCAAGCGCAGCCCGGCACGCAGCGTAGACGAGATCGTGCGCCTCGCCGCGTCCCGTGTGCGGCGCCAGCGCCATCATCACGGCCTCAGCAACGATGAGGCCGCCCGTGATATCGAGGTTCCGGCGCATCGTAGCCGGCTCGACGATCAGGCCTTCGAGCATGAATCGGGCCTGATGCAGTGCGCCGGCCGATGCCACGAACGCCTCCGGCAGCGCGATCCATTCCAGATGCCACGGCCCTGTCGCCCGCTCGTGGTCGCTCGCCATTGCGTCGAGAAGCAATCCGACTTGGGCCCGCACCGTCTTTGCCAGCGCCACGATCATCTCGCACGAGATCGGGTTGCGCTTCTGCGGCATTGTCGATGACGCACCGCGCCCCTTGACGAACGGCTCGAAAACCTCGCCGATCTCGGTCTGCATCATCAGCATCACATCAACCGCAATCTTGGCGAGGCTGCCCGTCACGAGGCCGAGGACAGCCCCTGCCTCGGCGATGCCGTCTCGCGCCACGTGCCACGTGATGTCCGGCTGCGCGAGACCTAGTTCCTCTGCGAGCGCCGCCTGCACCGCCAGCCCGTGATCGCCGAGCGAGGCGAGTGTGCCGGCAGCTCCCGAGAACTGCACGACGAGCACGCGCGGCTTCAGTTGCTCAAGCCGCTGGCGATGCCGCCGGATCATCGACAACCAAACGGCCGCCTTGAATCCGAACGTGACCGGAAGCGCATGCTGCAGGTGCGTGCGCCCCGCCATCACCGTGTCGCGATGCTTGACGGCAAGTCCTGCCAGCGTCCGATCCAGCGACTCGAGATCGGCTTCGACCAGCGCCAGCGCATCGCGAATCTGCAGCACCGTGGCCGTATCCATGATGTCCTGGGTCGTCGCCCCCCAATGCACATAGCCGCCCGCCTCGCCAACGGCCTTGGCCATCTGGTGCACGACGCCGATGATCGGGTAGCCGACGACATCGGTCTCGGCCTTGAGCTGGGCGAGGTCGAGTTCGAGCCCCGTCGCCCGCCGGGCGATCGCCTCGGCGGCATCCGCCGGAATGACGCCCACTTTCGCTTCCGCCCGGGCGAGTGCAACCTCCACCTCGACATAGCGCCGGGCCAGCGCCTCGTCCGAGAACACGGCACGCATGGCGGGCGTACCGAAGAAATCGCGGAAAATCCGGGAATCGAAGGCGGTGGACGGCATCGGCTTTGGCTCGCTGAGGGATGAGACTGATTTTGACCGCGACCCTATGCGAATGACCCGCCACGCGCCATCGGCTCGCTTGTACTGCCGGGGTGTCGCTCACCAGTCGACCCTATCCCGTTGGCCCGGGTCGAGCCCCGTGCTTAGCTGACGCCAGGATCATCCAATGGGAAACAGCAACATGCTCAGTCTCGAGGGCAAGGTCGTCTTCATGTCAGGTGCCGGCTCCGTCGGTGACGATCCCGACGCGAAGGTTTGGGGCAATGGCAAAGCCACCGCCGTGCTCTTGGCGCGCCAAGGCGCGAAAATCTATGGCGTCGACCTTCGCAAGGAAGCTGCCGACGTCACCAAGGCCATTATCGATAAGGAAGGTGGCACCTGCATCACCCGCGCCGTCGACATGACCAAGGCGAAAGAGGTCGAGGCCGCGGTGAACGATTGCGTCAAACGGTTCGGACGCATCGACATCCTGGTCAACAACGTCGGTGGATCTGCCCCCGGCACCGCCGTGTCCATGGAGGAGGAGATGTGGGACCGCCAGCTCGATCACAACCTCAAGACGGCGTTCCTGGGCTGCAAGTACGTCATCCCCGTGATGGAAAAGCAGGGCAAGGGATCGATCGTGAATCTCGCCTCCGTTGCCGGCTTGCGCATGACGGCCGATCGGCCCCACGTCGCCTACTCGACGACGAAGCTCGGCATCCTCGCCTTCTCCAAGTCGACCGCGATCGCGTACGCCAAGAAGGGCATACGCTGCAATACGGTGATCCCTGGCCTCATGCACACGGCCCTCGTCGAGCACCGGCTCGCCAAGACCATCGCCGCCAACGACCTGCAGGGCCTGATCGACAAGCGCAACGCCGCCTGCCCCACCGGCAAGATGGGTAACGCCTGGGACATCGCACATGCCGTTCTGTTCCTGGCCTCGGACGAGGCCGGCTACATCACGGCCACCGAGATCCTGGTCGACGGCGGCCTGACCGCGGCCACCGGGCTCGGCTGAGGCAATACGTCCCCGGCCAACGAAGTGGAGCCGCCTCAGCCGTCCAACGGCTTGGCGGCCCACTCCTCGGCCCGCCGCCCGGTCGCCTCTGCCGTCGATCCGAGACCGTTGGCACGCGCGTGGTCCGCCAGATGCGACTTGATCCGCCCGATCAGGCCGGCTCCTTCGTAGATCAGTCCCGTGTAGAGCTGGATAAGCGTCGCCCCCGCCTCGAACTTCGCGAGTGCCGTAGCGGGACTGTCGATGCCACCGATCCCGATCAGCGGAACAGCACGCCCCGTCGCGAGGTAAATCCGCGCGAGCATTACCGTCGACCGGTGGAACAACGGCCTTCCCGATAGCCCGCCAGCCTCTTTCGCGACGATGGCGTCCCCGAGCGCTGGCCGCGCCAGCGTGGTGTTCGAGACCGCGATCGCGTCGACCTTGTGCGCGACGAGCCGCTCGGCGATCGCCCCGACGTCGGCCTCCGCAATGTCCGGCGCGATCTTGACAACGATCGGCCGACGCTGTGCGCCGCCCGCAACGTGTCGCTCGCGCGCCGCCATCACTCGTGACAGGAGTTCGTCGAGCGCGGCGGGCGCCTGCAGATCGCGCAACCCCGGCGTGTTCGGTGACGAGATATTCACCGTGAAGTAGCTCGCAACGCCATAGAACGTGTCGAGCCCCGCCACGTAGTCGCCCGTCCGGTCCTCGGCATCCTTATTGGCGCCGATGTTGACCCCGACGATGCCGCCGCGTCCTCTGCGTGCCTCGAGCCGACCTAGCGCGGCGGCGTGCCCCTCATTGTTGAAGCCCAGCCGATTGATGACGGCGCGGTCGCGGATCAAGCGGAAGATGCGCGGTTGCGGATTACCCGACTGCGGTCGCGGCGTCACCGTGCCGATCTCGGCAAAGCCGCACCCCATGGACAAAATCGCATCCGGCACGCGCGCATCCTTGTCGAACCCGGCCGCGATGCCGACCGGATTGGGAAAGCGCAGGCCGGCGACGGTCGTGGTCAAGCGCGCATCCTCGGGGCTCGTGTCTCGAGGATGCAGCCCCTTCTCCAGGGCCTGGATGCTCATCTGGTGAGCCCGCTCCGGATCGAAGGCCAGCAGCGCGGGCCTGGCGAGGTCGAAAAGTTGGTTCAGCATCAGCCAAGACCTCCTGGAACAACGTGACGGCCATCCATATCGACCTCGAGCGGCACGCAACGTCGCGCAAGATTCGGGTCGAGAGCGCCGTAGAGGTGTGGAAACAGCGAGCCGTCCCGCGCCGGCTCCCACTTCAGCGCCGCGCCAAGCTCGGCGGGATCGAGCGAGACGAGGACCAGGCCCGGGAGACCGCGTCCGTCACTCCCCGAGAAATGCCGGGCGAGCGTCCCGGCCAATTGCGCTGCCGTCGACAGATGAATGAAGCCGTCGCGCGCGTCGTCGGCCGAGCCGGTGTAGCCTCTGGCCACCTCCGGCTCGCTCCATTCTGCGGCCGAGCAGACCTTGTAAACCATTTCGGGCATAGACTTTCCGTTGATCGTTGTTCCAGGCAAATTCCGTAAGCGGACGGATCGCGGCTTGCATAGACTGCTGATTAGCGCAGAAGCGCATGCCCCGCCCACCGTCTCGGAAGGCAACTCGCTCTTGCCGGTGACACGATCGAAGTCGGTCCGGTCGCGCGGAGGGAAAAGCCTCGTCACGCCCGGAATGCTGCAACCATGCATCGCCGACCGCTAGGCCCGAGTGCCAGCGATGGGCCTGATGAATATCACGGGATGTGCAAGAGGCGAATGAGATGCGGCGCCGCGATCGGCCTCTAACCCATGACTGGATCTGGAGCGCCATCGACACGCTCGCGGACCGCCGTGGGCTGACACCGTCGGCACTCGCCCGTCTGGCGGGCCTCGACCCCACCACATTCAACCGCTCGAAGCGCATCACGCCCGAGGGCCGCCCCCGGTGGCCGAGCACTGAAAGCATCGCCAAGGTGCTCGAGGCGACGAACACGACCCTCGACGAGTTTGCGACCATAGAACTCGAGGAAACCCTCGAGATCTCATTCGACGAACTCGCGGAAGGCGAAATCTCCGTCGTGCCCGTGGTCGGAGAGATCCGCGGCGGTCTGGTCTCCGACTGGGAGCCCCCCCTCGAGCACCAGATGACCGCGAACGGTCGTGAGACCATCGAGACGGGTCGTCGCCGCTTCGCGTTGGCCGTAGCCGACTCGAGCCTCGAGCCCGCTTACAGCGCCGGCAACGTGCTTGTCGCTTCCGAAGCAGCCGAGCCGCGCGCGGGCGACCGGGTCCTGGTCAAGCCGGCCGGAATGCCCGTGCTGCCCCGGCTCCTGGTGGCGGCCAGCGTCAGTCGCATAGAGCTGGGCACATTCGGCTCGCATGCCAAGCCCGTCGCGCTACGCCGCCGCGACATCGATTGGATGGCGCGCATCGTCCTGGTGCGCCAGTAGAACGCCGCTGCAGACTAAACTCACAGAGAGCTTATCGCGCGACTATCGCCTATTCCCACAGCGACGGTTGTTTCGGAACGCAGGCACATGGTATCGGGCCATCTGCAACTGCAAGGCGATCCGCCTTGCGGTGCTGCCGTGCCACATGCCAGCCCCACGAGCCCCATGCAGCCTCCGTTCAGTGCCGACTGTATGACCGTCGAGCAGATGCTCGCTGGGCCATTGCGGCTCAGCGTCCCGGCCTATCAGAGGCCTTATGCCTGGACCACCCAGCAGGCCGGGCAGCTCCTCGACGACATTCTCCTGGCCATCGACGATACCGGCGGGACCGAGGAACGATCGGAGCGTGACGCCCCGGACGACGCCGACAGCGATTACTTCCTCGGCGCCGTCGTCCTGATGGTGGGGCGCGATGCGCCTCAATCGTCACAGCGCTCCGGCGCGACGCATGAGATCGTCGATGGCCTGCAACGCCTTGTGACCCTGACCATTCTGCTCGCCGTCCTGCGCGATATCGCCGAGGATGACGATCCGATGACCGCCGCGCGCGCCGGAAGTTGCCTCGTGGACGCAAACGGGCCAGACCGCCCCGAGGAGCCTCGGTTTCGCCTGAAGCTGGTGGGACCGACGCAAGGCTTCTTCCAGTCCTTCGTCCAGCAGCGCCGTGCGACCTCGGCAATGCCCGATTCCGACGATCTCCCGGCGCCCGAGACGCGCCTCCTCGCTGTGCGCGAACACCTGATGGCGAGCCTCATCGGCGAGAGTGCGGAACGCCGCCGTCAACTGGTCGACTACCTGCTGGGACGATGCCATTTTGCCGTGATCGCGGCACGAACGCTCGACCGCGCGCACCACATCTTCGCCGTCCTGAACGATCGCGGGCTTCCGCTCGCCCGCGGAGACATCCTGAAGGCCCAGATCCTGGGCGCCGTAAGTGCCGACCGGCACGCCGATCTTCACGCTCGCTGGCTCGACGTCGAGCAACGACTAGGCGGCTCGTTGGAGGAGCTGTTCAGCCATTTGCGCACGATCGAAGGCCGCTCGCGAGCGCGCATCATCGACGAGATCAAATCGCTCGTGGAGCGAAGCGGTGATGCCGCAGCCTTTGTCGACGGCACGGTTTTCCCGTATGCCGCGATCCTGCAGTCGATCCGGTCCGCCCGGCACGACAAGGCAGATCCGGCTGACCCGGTGCGCACGCGCCTCGGCTATCTCGGCTGGCTCGGCAGCCACGACTGGATTCCGCCGTTGATGCTCTATTGGCGCATGATCGACGGCGATCCGGCGCGCCTCGATGCGTTCCTCGTGCGTCTGGATCGGCTGGCCTACGGCATGCGTATCCTCGGGATCGGCTCGGACAAGCGGACGGTTCGGTATCGAGCGCTGCTCGACGCCGTGCGCTCCGGGCGCATCGACCAGCCGTCCAGCCCCCTCGACCTCACCCGCGACGAGCAGCGCCTGGTCGCCTACAACATGCGCACGCTCCATGCCCGCAGCCAGCTCGCCTGCAAGCTGATCCTCCTGCGCCTCAACGACCTCGTGGCCGGCGCACCTCAGAATCTCGACCCCAGCGCCTTCACCGTCGAGCACGTCCTGCCACAGAAGCCGGCCCGGACCAGCCGCTGGCGCGACTGGTTCCCCAATGCCGAGGAGCGCGAGCGCAGCACCCAGTCGCTCGGCAACCTCATCCTCGTCTCGCGCGTGGACAACGAGCAGGCGCGCAACTCGGAGCTGGACCGCAAGCTCGAGATCTACTTCGGGAAAGGTATCGAGCAACCCGCGCTGACCCGTGAAATCGAGGGGCTGACCGAATGGCGCCCGCAAGACGTAAGACGTCGCGAGGAGCGGCTGGCGGCGCTTCTGAACCAGCATTGGCAGATCGCGACGGGTCGCAGCATCGCGGATACGGGGATCTTCGAGGCGACAGCAGCTCCCGTCATCCTCGCGGACACCCCGTCACGTCCCCCGCACCGCCCTCCCGCGTCATTGGCTCCGGACCGAGTCACGACCACACGCGCCAGCGATCACACCACGCCGTTAGGACAAGACTGACTCTTACGGTCCCAACGGCTTTTCTGCCATCAATGATTGCTGAGTTGAATTCGAACAACCTGAAAAAACCTTGAGCCGCGCCTAGTGGCCCGTCGTGCCACGGTCGATCTCGCCGCGCGCCACGTTCTCGGCACGCAGCCCTCCGCCTCGCCTGCGGCGCGGGTTGCAGCGGTCCTCCCCGAAACTTGATAGGCCGTCCGATTGTGGCTTGGCCAACCAACCGGTATGGCTGTCGGCGAAGTTCGGCGACAACAGCCTTGGCAGGACGACGGGACATGCGAATTGAGCTTGAAGCAGCCCCAGTGATGGTCGTCGGCGGACCCTACTCGAACCTTCGGGCCACCCAGGCGGCGATGGCCGAGGCCGATCGCCTGGGCATTCCCCCGCACCAGGTCATCTGCACCGGCGATGTCGTCGCCTATTGCGCCGAGCCCGAGGAGACGGCTCGCGCCATATCCGCGTGGGGCTGCCACGTCATTCAAGGCAATTGCGAGCAGCAGATCGCGGCTGGCGCTGCCGACTGCGCCTGCAATTTCGAGGAGGGTAGCGCCTGCGACCTCCTCGCAAAGGGCTGGTATCCATTCGCAACCGCTCGGATATCCGACGAGATGCGCGGCTGGATGGGTGCGCTTCCCAGGACGCTCACATTTTCGCTCGCAGGTCTCGACTTCCGCGTCGTCCACGGCGGCACCGAGGCGGTGAGCCGTTGGGTCTTCGCCTCCCAGCTTGATCTGATCGCCGAGGAATGCCGCCTCGCCGGTCGCTCCGATGTCGTCATCGCGGGCCACTGCGGGCTGCCCTTCATCGCACGCGCCGGGGCGAGCACATGGTTCAACTCGGGTGTCCTCGGCATGCCGGCCAACGACGGCTCGACCGACGTCTGGTACGGCCTCGTCACGCCGAGCGAGAACGGCGTAGTCCTCTCGACGCATCGCCTGGCCTACGATCACCACGCTGCAGCCGCCGCCATGCGCCGGCTCGGCTACGCCAACGGCTATGCCCGCACGCTCGTGACCGGCCTTTGGCCGAGCCTAGACGTCCTGCCGCCACGGGAGAAACTCGAGACGGGAGCACGCCTGCGCCAGCGCAAGCTCAAAGTATCGGCCAGATCCGCGATCCGCGGGAACTGCGCTTCGGCCGCCGCGAATGTGGTAGCATGAGGAATGCTGATGGCTCTCCGCAGACATATTTCGAACACGAGCGCATGACGTCGTAGGATCGCGGGGTTACAGCGTCACTATGGGGGCTAAGTCGTGTTCACGCGTCAACCAGCCAGCAATGCCAAGACAATAGGCGACATCAAGCCGGTCGATAAGACCTTCGACCGCACCTTGGATGCCCTGCGCCCCGGCGGCGATGCATCGGGTGGAATCCACACGGGGGCGGCAACCCGCCCTGTCAGCCGCCAGGACGGCACGCTTTCCATCATCGGCAACGACCTGACCATCGTCGGTCAGGGCCTGCGCATCATCACGCGCGGGACGTTACAGGTGGAAGGCAAGGTCGAGGGCGACGTTGTCGGAAACGAGGTGATCATCGGCGAGAAGGGCCAGGTGACAGGGGTCGTCTCGGGCCAGACCGTCGTCGTGCACGGCGCCGTTGCGGGTACGGTCAAGGGCGTCAATGTGGTCCTGAGCTCGACTGCCAGGGTCGATGGCGATGTGCTTCACAATCAGCTGAGCGTCGAGCAGGGCGCCCACCTGGACGGCCGCGTTCGCCGGCCTGCCGATCCTTCAGAGTTGGCACCGGTGCTCGAGTAGCACCCGTCGTCGAGGCGTGCACGCCACGTCGCCACGAAATTCGCCCGAGCCTTGCGCCCGGGCGGATGTGGGCAAATAGCCCGAAGCAACGCCGGCAAGCATCAGATCACCTCGCGGTCATCCTCGTCGAGCGTCCGTTGGCGCGGTCGTGGACCGACATTGCGCGGTAGCAGCAATAACAAGATCAGCATCGGCGGCACCACGAAGCACCACGCTGCCCACCATGAGTGATCACGGTTGCGCGAGGCAGCAATCAAGCCGCCCGCGACGGCTGCCGAGGTGGCGACGATCCCCCAGATCGCGATGACCTTGATGGCGTTCATGGACCAAGTCCCTCCACCGCATGGCGCCCTTCAGGTGCCGAAAAGGCCATGCGGAGACAAGCATTTGGTCTGTGATTGTGGCAGTGTCAAGCAACCGCCTCGACAGGTGTGGGCCAGCGCCCGATCACGCGCTGGCCTCGTCATGCCGTTCCACGGTCACGGCTCGATTACATACCCGGATAATTCGGCCCGCCACCGCCTTCGGGCACCGTCCAGTTGATGTTCTGGTTGGGATCCTTGATGTCGCAGGTTTTGCAGTGGACGCAGTTCTGCGCGTTGATCTGGAAGCGCTTGCCACCACCGTCGTCGTCGACCCACTCATAGACGCCGGCCGGGCAATATCTGTTCGATGGGCCGTCGTATTGGCCAAGCTCCGACGTCTTCTGCAGTTTCAGGTCCTTGACCTTGAGGTGGGCCGGTTGATCCTCCTCGTGGTTGGTTGCCGAGAACGACAGGTTGGTCAACCGGTCGAACGTCAAGACGCCATCGGGCTTTGGATAGGCGATCGGCTTGAAGCCGCTGGCCGGCTCCGTCCCGGCGTAGTCCGGTTTGCCGTGCTTGGCCGTATTGCCGAGCCCGATGCCCGGCAGGATGGTGTTGAGCCACATGTCGAGCCCGCCTAGCCCGATGCCGAGAAACGTTCCGAGCTTCGACCAGTAGGGCTTGGCATTGCGTACGCGTCGCAGATCCTTGCCGATCGGGCCGTCGCGAACCGCACTCTCGTAGCCTTCGAGACGGTCGTGGCTGCGTCCGTTCTTGAGCGCCGCAAAGGCCTCCTCCGCCGCATGCACGCCGGAAAGCACGGCATTGTGGCTGCCTTTGATGCGGGGCACGTTGACGAGCCCCGCCGAGCAGCCCGTCAGCACGCCGCCGGGAAACACCATGGTCGGGATCGATTGCCAGCCACCCTCGGTGATCGCGCGCGCGCCATAGGCGATGCGTTTACCGCCTTCGAAAACATCACGAATCGCCGGATGCGTCTTGAAGCGCTGGAACTCCTCGTAGGGCGAAATGTATGGATTCTTGTAGTTGAGATGCACGACGAAGCCCACCGAGACGAGGTTCTCGCCATAGTGGTAGAGGAACGACCCGCCCCCGGTCCGATTGTCGAGCGGCCACCCGAACGAGTGCTGGATGAGGCCCGGCTTATGCTTGTCCGGCGCGACTTCCCATAACTCTTTGAGACCGATGCCGTACTTCTGCGGCTCGTGCCCATCGGCCAGCCTGAATTTCTCGATGAGCTGCTTGGCGAGCGAACCGCGCGCGCCTTCCGAGATGATCGTGTACCGTCCGCGCAACTCCATGATGCCCATGTCGCCGGTCGCAACGCCGACCACGGCACCGTCGTCACCGTAGAGCACTTCGGCCGCGGCAAAGCCTGGGTAGATCTCGACGCCGAGTTCGGTCGCCTGCTCGCCGAGCCATTTGCAGAGATTGCCGAGGCTGCCGATGTAGTTGCCGTGATTATTCATCAAGGGCGGCATCAGAAAATTCGGCAACCGCATCTCGCCGGCGGGCCCCAGGTAGTAGAACTTGTCCTCTTTCACCTCGGTCGTCAGCGGGGCACCCTTCGTCCGCCAATCCGGGATCAGCCGGTCGAGCCCGATCGGGTCGATGACGGCGCCGGAGAGAATGTGAGCCCCGACCTCGGAGCCCTTCTCCAGCACCACCACAGACACCTCGTGCCCGCTCTCCTGCGAGAGCTGCTTCAAGCGGATGGCCGTAGCCAGCCCCGCCGGTCCCGCGCCCACGATGACGACGTCGAACTCCATCGCTTCGCGCGGCGGCAGCTCATCAGCGTTCTCAGCCATGTCGACCCTGTCCCAGCCGATTACCTCCAACCCTTTCGTTCGATAGGTGGTTGGCGGCCCGAACGTCAAGCATCGTTGCCGCGCCAAGGTTTCGTTTCACTCCTGCCGCTGGCGCTCGGCTCCGGGGCCGCTATGCTTCGGGCGCGATGACGGATGAGGAACAGACAGACCAGAAAGATAAGTTGCTGGCGCTACTCGCCTGGTGGCGGGAGGCCGGAGTCGTGGACGCTGTCGACGACGAGCCGGTCGACTGGACGGCGCGACCTGACGCTGCCCCCGGCGCTGGCTTCGCATGGCCCGAGCCGAACGAGGCGCCGTCTGCCACTCCGGCCGGCCGCGCCAGTACGGCAGGTCAACCTTCGCCACCGCGATCCGTGCCTCCTCGGCCCGGAGCGCCACCCGAGGTCTCGCGTCCCTTCCCACGTGCCGAGCAGCGCCCGCTCTCCCCCGGCCCCGCCGCACGCCCTCCCCCGGCGCCGCCGCCCGGTGAGGCCGTCGCCCGGCTGCCTGCCCGCCGCGAGGCGGCCGCCGTCGCCTCGGCCCGGGAGGCAGCGCGTACGGCCCGGAACCTGGACGAGCTCGAGGCGCTCTTGCAGCAGTTCGAGGGCTGTCCGCTCAAGGCCACTGCCAAGACGACGTGCTTCTATCGCGGGGCACCGAAGGCGCGCCTCATGGTCATCGGCGAGGCGCCCGGCCGCGACGAGGACATCGCCGGCAAACCCTTCGTCGGCCGTGCCGGCCAGCTTCTCGACCGTATGCTGGCCGCCATCGAGCTGAGCGAGGCCGACGTACACATCACCAACATCGTCTACTGGCGCCCGCCCGGGAACCGCACGCCGACGCCCGAGGAGGCTCAGGCGTGCCGTCCGTTCCTCGAGCGCCAGATGGAGCTGGTCGCGCCGGAGTTCATCCTCACGCTTGGCGGGCCGGCCGCGAAAGCCATGCTCGACACACCCGACGGCATCCTGAAGCTGCGCGGCCGCTGGCGCGAGATCCGCGTGGGCGGCAGTCCGATCCGGCTCATGCCGACCCTCCACCCCGCCTATCTCCTCCGCCAGCCCGAGGCCAAGCGGCAGGCCTGGCGCGATCTCCTTCAGCTCAAGGCCTCACTAGATGGCCAAACGGAAAGCGACACCCGATGAAATCCTTGAAAGAGTTGCTCGACCTGCGATTTGGCGACGCCGGGGCGGTCCCTGACAGCCTTGCCGGAAACGAGGCCCTGCGCCGCCTCGCTGGCCGCGGCGTCGTCCGCCGCTTCAAGCCGGAGCCCGTTGCGCCCGGTGTGCTGGACACACTCGCGGCCGTCGCCCTCTCCACACCCTCGAAAAGCGACCTGCAGCAACGCGACATCCTGATCGTCGAGGACGCGGCCATTCGCGGGCGCATCAACGAGCTGCTGAAGGACCAGGATTGGATCCCCGGTTGCCCGCATATCCTCGTCTTCCTCGGCAACAATCGCCGTCAGCGGCAGGTGCACGAGTGGCGCGGCCACGCCTTCGCCAACGACCACCTCGACGCCTTCTTCAATGCCGCCGTCGATTCGGCCATCGCAATGGAGGGTTTCATTGCCGCGGCCGAGGCCGCCGGTCTCGGCTGCTGCCCGATCAGCGTCATCCGCAATCACGCCGAGGAGGTCAGCCGCCTGCTGGGCTTGCCCGACCACGTCTTCCCGGTGGCGGGCCTCGGCGTCGGCATCCCCGCTGCCCCTGCGTTCGTCTCAGCACGTTTGCCCCTGGGCCTGACCGTCCACCGCGATCGCTACACGGACGCGACCGACGAGACCGTCCGCGCCTACGACCGCCGCCGTAACGGCATCTTCCCCTATCGCGCCCAGCGCAACGTCGCCAAGTTCGGCGAGGCCCCGGAGTACGGCTGGAGCGAGGAAAAGGCCCGCCATTACGCCGTCCCCGAGCGTGCTGATTTCGGCGCCTACGTGAAGCGGCGCGGTTTCAAACTGGAGTAGGCGCAGACGCGCGACGGCACCCAGCCCTTGCGCTCCACCGCGGCCAGTGCCTCAATTGATCTTCCATCCACGGAGGAAATCACCGCATGGCACTTTACGAGATGCGCACCTACACGCTCTACGTCGGCAAGATGGGCGAGGCCCAGAAGCTCTACACCGAGCTTGGCTTTCCGGCGCTGAAGAAGGGCGGCCACGATAAGCATCTGGTCGGCTATTTCGTCGCCGACACCGGCATGATCAATCAGCTAGTGCACATCTGGAAATTCAAGGACGACGCCGATCGCCGCGCGCACTGGGCGGCCGTCTTCGCCAACAAGGACTTCGTCGAGGGCTTCGCATCGAAGTTCCGCCCGCTCGTGATGAGCCAGGAAGTCAAGCTCATGACCGAAGCGCCCTGGGGCCCACATCCCTGAGAGCCTGGGCGATTGCGGTGCCAGGCTTTGGCTCGGTGCCGCAATTGCCTGTGGGTAAGGCCTACTGGATCGGCAACGGCAGCGGGCCGAGCATTGCCCTTCCACCGCATTGGGATTAAACGCCGTTTCTATCACTCCGCGTGCCAATCGATGCGCGCGATGCATCACCGTCCTGCGTTCGAGTGCCAGCTGCGTGCGACGTGATTGCCGGGACTGACCGGCAGCGTCTTGAGCACAGATGCGGTTGGCCCGGATCATGCGTTTCCTCCGATTGAACCTTGCCGTGCTGGCCGTGGCCGCGGGGCTAGCGGGCTGCGCTGGTGGCCTCTCGTCGTTGCCATCAGACAGCTTGAGCCTCGCTGCTTCGGACACGACCCCCGTCTCCTCGCGGGACCCCGAGGTTGCCGGCCGGGAGCGCGTCGCGACCGATGCCGTGCCTTACACGATCGCGATGGCGGACCCTGCCCGCGCCGCGCAAATACTCGCCCTGCGCGGAACTGCACGCGCTGCCGTCTCGGGCACCCGAAGCATCGCGGCAGCCCCGGACTCCACGCCGGCGACGAAAAACAACCTGTTCGACGTCGTCACCGTGCTCTGGGGAACCGACCGGAAGATCGAAACCCGCGTCATCGGAGAGGCGCCGCCTCAACCTGCGACCGGCCCGCTCGTCACCAGCTCGGTCGGCGTTGGCAAGATCACGTACGCGACACCGACCACGGAACGTGGCAGCAAGCTCACGACGGGCGCCGCCATCGTCACCATTCCACGCACGGCACGGCAGACCGGCACGATTCCTCGGCCGCGCCAGTACACGTTCCTCGACCCGCGCTACTATCGGGAGACGGAAAGCCCGGCGAAGCATTTCACCATCGCAAGCCTGCGCGTGCTCGATGAGGCGGAGCTGATCGCCCGCGCCAATGGCCTGATCGACAAGTCGCAGCGCTTCAAGGATCAGGCGCTGGTCTTCGTGCACGGTTACAACACATCGTTCGACGACGCGCTCTATCGCACGGCCCAGATTGCGCACGACCTCGAGTTCGACGGCCTCGCCGCCATGTACAGCTGGCCGTCGCGCGGCACCTATGTCGACTACTCCTACGACCTCAACAGCGCGGCTCGCGCGCAGAGCTACCTCATCGCTTTCCTGGAGCGCATTGCCAAGGAAACCCGCGCCAAGCGCATCCACATCGTCGCCCACAGCATGGGCAACCGGCCGCTGATCGAGGCACTTCGCACCCTGCAGCAGAACGGCAGTCGCGAGGTCAGGGCCAAGATCGGACAGGTTGTCTTCGCGGCGCCCGACGTGGACCGCGACCTTTTCTCGGAGATCACGTCGAAGCTGGAGATCGGCCTCGGTCGTACGCTTTACGCCTCGAACGAGGATAAGGCCCTGATCCTGTCGCGCCAGGCCGACGGCGTGCCGAGGGCGGGTGATGTGCCACCGGGCGGACCGGTGATTCTGAAAGGCCTCGATACCATCGACATCTCGAGCGCCAGCACCAAGGCTCTTCTGGCAACGAACCATAGTAACTACGCCGAGCGCAGTCACATCCTGAAGGACATCCAGCTGCTGATCGACACCGGCACCCGTCCGCCCGATGCCCGCTTTCCGCTCTATCAAGTCGCCGAGGCGCGCGGCGGACGCTACTGGCGCTATGTCCCGAACCAATAGACACGCGCCCGGACCCGAGCCCGCTCAGCCGGGACGCGGCGTCCTCGGCGAGCGCTCGTCGGGCATGATCTCGACCGAGAGAACGCCGAGCCCGGTGATCTCGGCCTCGATTCTGTCGCCGACCTTGAGATAGGTGCCGCTCGCCATCCCGACGCCCGCCGGCGTGCCGGTGAGCACGATATCGCCCGGCTCGAGCGTGACGTGCTCCGACAGGATCGAGATCTGCTCAGCCACGCCCCAGATCATGTCGGAGGTGTTCGCATCTTGCTTGATGACGCCGTTGACCGACAGGCGCAGGTCGAGGTTCGTCGGATCGACGAAGCGGGCCGGCACGATCTTGGGTCCGACCGGGCATGACGTATCGAAAGCCTTGCCCGCAAACAGATCGAATTTCCAGGGATGGCGAGGGTTCATCTGCCAGTCGCGGGCCGACATATCGAGCCCCACGGCATATCCGGCGACTCCAGCGAGCGCCTCGTCCTCCGACGCGCGCCGCATCCGCCGCCCAATGATCACGGCGAGTTCGATCTCCCAGTCGAATTTGTCGGACTGAACAGGATAGCGCACCGTCTTCCCACACCCGACCAGACTCGTCGTCGGGGGCTTGAGGAAAAAGACCGGAGTGCCATCCTCCTTGCGGAAATCGGGCTTGTTCGCCTCTTTGCGCATGTGCTCGTAGTAGTTGGCACCGCCGAGCATGAGCTTGTTGGGAAACTGCAGCGGCGTCATGAATTCCTCGATCCCCGGCGCCGGATCGAGACGCGCCGGGCTCTCGGGAGCAAGGCCTCGCGCGATCTCGCCGAGCCGCTTCTCCGAAGCCGCCCAATCTGCGAACAGGCCCATCAGTCCGCGCGAGTGATGCCCCTCCAAGAGATCCGGAGCGAGCCGGTCGAGGCGATAATAGCTCCCTCCCACCTCGATTGCGGCAACCGCTCTGCCGTCCCGACGGACGGTCGCTAGCGCATATGTCATCTCGAGCTATCCTCTGCCCCAGCACTTCGCCGGCCCTACGCCACGAGCAAGTACGCCACGACTTGGGCTCATCGCGCAATTCGTCCTATGCTAACGCGAAGGTAAGCTAACGGAGGCTCGTCCATGGCCGCACTCGATCTTGAGGCCGAGTACAACAATCAAAAGCGCGTGCCCGAGCACGCCGATATCCGGGCCCGCTGGACCAAGGCCTCGGAAGCGCTGCGCAAGGATGCGAAGGTCGACCTCGACCTCGCCTACGGCAAGGGCGATCGCAACCGCTACGACCTATACCGGGCAACCGGAGGCGGCGCCAATGCGCCTCTCGTCGTCTACATTCACGGCGGCTACTGGCAACGCGGCGACCGCAAGGACAATGGCTTCGTCGCCAAGGAGTTCAACACCCGCGGGGTGGCCGTGGCGCTACCGTCGTATTCGTTGTGCCCCGCAGTGGGCATCATGGACATCGTGGCCGAGCTTCGCCAGTTCATGAAGGCGGTGTGGGACCGGACCAAGCAGCGCCCCGTCGTCGTCGGGCACTCGGCCGGCGGGCATCTCGCGGCAGCAATGCTCGCGACCGACTGGTCGAAGGTCGCCGGCGTTCCGGCCGATCTGGTCAAGAGCGCCTACGCTCTGTCCGGCGTCTTCGAGCTGTCCCCGCTGCTCCCGACGAGCCTCAACGAGGCGCTGAAGCTCGATCCCGCCAAGGCGCGCGAGGCAAGTCCGTTGCTTTGGCCCGCGCCGCCCAAGAATCGCACCTTCGTTGCGGCGGCCGGTGGCGACGAAAGCCAGGAGTTCATCCGCCAGAGCCTCGAGATCGCGGCGACCTGGAGCAAGGCGGGCGTCAAAGCCGAGTGCGTCGTGGTGCCCGGCGCCAATCACTTCACCATCGTCGAGGAGTTGGCTCAGCCCGAAAGCGCGATGCTGGCCCGTATCGTCTCGATGGCCAAGCAATGATGATCGTGGCAGCCGCCCCGCGCGGCGCACCAAGCTGGAACGGAGACGCCTCATGAAGTTCGGTCTGCGCTACTGCAATACGGGCGACTACGTCGATCCGGCAAAGGCCGTCGAACTGGCCCAGGCCGGCGAGGCGGCCGGCTTCGAGTCCATTTGGACCGTGGAGCACACCGTCGTGCCGGGCGGCTACGGCTCGACCTATCCTTATGCCGCCGGCGGCAAGATGGCAGGCGGCAACGACGCCGTACCCTTGCCCGATCCGCTGATCTGGATGGCCTACGTCGCCGCCGCCACGAAGCGTGTGAAGCTCGCCACCGGCATCATGATCCTGCCCCAGCATAATCCCGTCGTGGTGGCGAAGCAGGTCGCAACGCTCGATCACCTCTCCGGTGGCCGCGTCCTGCTCGGCATCGGCGTCGGCTGGCTGAAGGAGGAGTTCGCGGCCTTGGGTGTCCCCTTCGAGGACCGCGGCCGCCGAACCGACGAGTATATGAAGGCGCTTCGTGAGCTGTGGGGCGCCGAGAAGCCGAGCTTCGAGGGCGAGTTCGTCCGCTTCAAGGATGCCTATTGCCGCCCGCAACCGGTGAACGGGCACGTTCCGCTCATTGTCGGCGGTCACTCCGTCGCGGCAGCAAAACGTGCAGGCAAGCTCGGTGATGGCTTCTTCCCGGCACGCGGCGCCCCCCAGGATTTGTTCGATATCGCCCGTACGGCGGCGCGCGAGGCCGGACGCGATCCCGACAAGCTCGAGTTCACGGTGAGCCTCCCCGACAAGCTCGAGGACATTCCCGCGCTCGCGGCCATGGGCGTGAAGCGTGTGCTCGTGCCGGTGACGCCGATGGGCGGCCTCTCGGCGGTCGTCAAGACACCGGACGACGCGCTGAAATGGCGTGACACCATCGCCCGGTACGGCGGACAGGGTTGATAGGGAACGCTCATCGAGGAGAAGCGGCTTCGCTTGCGCGATCGCTGGAGCCATCCTCGTCGATGACAGCGCGGATAGATGAAGGGAAACCCAGGAATGGGCCAGGAAATCGTAGTCAAGGCACGCGACTGTAAGAGCTTTGCGGCCTATTTGGCGTTGCCGTCCGGCACGCCGGCAGCCGGCATCGTGCTGCTTCCCGAGGTCTTCAACACGAACCCCCATATTCGCTCGGTCTGCGATGGCTACGCCGCCGACGGCTTCGCCGTGCTCGCCCCTGATGTCTATTGGCGCCAGGAGCCCGGATCCTACCTCGCCTATACCGACGAGGGTCGAGCCAAGGCACAATCGCTTCGTGCCAAGCTCGACACCGACCAGTTCTCCCGGGACCTCAAGGACACCGTTGCGGCACTCACAGCCCGTCCGGAGTGCACCGGCAAGGTCGGCGTCATGGGGTTCTGCCTCGGCGGCAAGTTCGCCTATCTGTCGAGCGTCCGGCACAAGATCGGTGCCGCGGTCAGCTACTACGGCGTCCAGATCGACCAGCATCTCGACGAGGCCGGTGCGCTCGGCTGCCCCCTTCTGTTGCATTTCGCCGATGAGGACGCCCACGTCCCGCCGGCAACGGTGGAGCTGATCCGCCAGCGCCTCGCCCCCTCGGGTAAGTCCGAGGTGCACGTCTATCCCGGCACCGTGCACGGCTTCAACCGATACGGCTATCCGCCCCACCACGAAGCGCAGGCCGCCATCGCACGCAAACGCACGGTCGAGCATTTCAGGCGCCACCTCGGTGCCTGACGCAACGCAGCCAGCGCTTCGCGGTGACTCGGTAGATTATGGTTGATGCGAACTGCCACGGGTGGCATGGCCCATCGCAAGCCGGGCCGACCCTAGCGGCTCGATCATCAGCGCCCCGGTAGGGCATTTCTCCCTTATCGGTAAATGCAGCGGCATGCCGCCTCCCTCGCGACAAATCCACTGCGATGGGGCAAGGTGGCTGCGACCCTTGAACACTTAGACATCTGCCCGAGCGGGAGGCACCCATGGACACCGGCACGACCAAGATGATTGCCAAGAAGGAAGGCGGCATCGGCTGGATGATTTTCAACCAGCCTGAGAAGCGTAACGCCGTCTCCTTCGAGATGTGGGTTGCAATTCCGAAGATCATCAAGGCCTTCGAGGAAGATCCGGAAGTGCGCGGCATCGTGCTGACCGGTGCCGGTGATAAGGCCTTTGTCTCCGGCGCCGACATCTCCGAGTTCGAAAAGAAGCGCTCGAGTGCCGAGGACGTGAAGATCTACAATGCCGCCGGCGACGAGGCGAATGCGTCCATCCAGGCCTCGACCAAGCCGACCATCGCCATGATCCGCGGCATCTGCATCGGTGGCGGCCTCGGCATGGCGCTCAATACCGACATCCGCATCTGCTCCGACGATAGCGTCTTTGCCGTGCCGGCGGCCCGCCTCGGGCTCGGCTACCGCTATGGAGCGATGAAGCGCCTCGTCGACGTCGTCGGCCCCTCCTACGCCAAGGAGATCTTTTTCACCGCGCGCAAGTTCACGCCGGCCGAAGCCCTGCAGATGGGTCTCGTCAACCGGGTCGTGCCGGTGTCCGAGCTCGAGAGCTACGTGAAGGACTACACCAGCCGGATCGCCGAGAACGCGCCACTGACCATGAAGACCGCCAAATTGGCGGTCGACACGCTGATCGCCGACGAGTCGAAGCGCGACCGGGCGGCCGTCGATGCCATGGTCACGACCTGCTTCGCCAGCGAGGACTACATCGAAGGCCGCCGCGCCTTCATGGAGAAGCGCAAGCCGCAGTTCAAAGGTCGCTGATCCCGCTCCGGCCGAGGCGGCATGGGCGCCTCGGCCCTCTCACGCCATAGATCGTTGACGCTCGTACCTGCGCGCGTGATGATCCGAGACAACCGCTGACAACGCGATCTCGGAGAGGAACAGCCATGGCGAGGCTCGACGGCAAGGTAGCGATCATAACGGGAGCCGCCCGGGGCATCGGCGCCGCGGCAGCGCGGCTGTTCGCGGCAGAAGGCGCGAGCGTGATGCTTGCCGACGTGCTTGCCGACCCCTTGCAGGCGGTCGCCTCGGAGATCGGCGCCAAGGCCGCCATCTGCCCGACCGACGTCACCGACGAGGCCGCCGTCAAAAAGCTGGTCGACGAGACGGTCAAGCGCTTCGGCAAGGTCGACGTGGCACTGCTCAATGCCGGCATCGAGGGCACTATGACCTCGATCGTCGACTATCCCGCCGAGATGTTCGACAAGGTCATCGCGGTCAACGTCCGCGGCGTCTGGCTGGGCCTCAAGTACGTCATGCGGGCGATGGAGCGGACGGGCGGCTCGATCGTCATAACGTCGTCCACTTCCGGCATCCGTGCGACCACGGGCCTCTCCGCCTACACCGCCTCCAAGCATGCGGTCATCGGCCTGATGCGTTCGGCAGCCCTCGAGGGTTCCGACAAGAAGATCCGCGTCAATACGGTCAATCCCTCGCCGATCGACACCCCGATGATCGCCTCGCTGGAAAAGATGCGCGGCCTCGAAGGGCGCAACGACCAGCCGATGGCCGCCGGCACGCCACTCGGCCGCTACGGCACGCCGGAGGGGGTGGCACGGCTCATGCTGTTCCTCGCCAGCGACGAGTCGAGCTTCTGCACGGGCGGCGTCTACATGGTCGACGGCGGCGTATCCGCCGGCAGGAAATAGGGCGACGCGTCAACCGAATGCGATTTTTCGAGCGAAGTCATCAGAAGAGGCAACGGCAGAAAAAATGGCAGACCAGAAAACCATCACATTCCCGGTCGAGGCGACCCACGTCATGATGTTTCGCCGGTCGATCGGCGACTACTCGGTGCCCGATACCGGCCTGGAGAAGACCGCTGTCCCTCCGACGTTCCCCCGGGCGGTCGCGCAGTTCGATCCGGACTATCACCTGCGCTTGAAGCCGGG
>LNDR01000379.1 GCA_001464755.1 Rhizobiales bacterium Ga0077524 | reverse complement strand
GACCGATCGTAATTTCGGCACCACGTTCTTCACGGCCGCTGGCGGTGGCGATCCCCTCCTTTACCAGCACTTGTTCTGGTTCTTCGGTCATCCCGAGGTCTACATCCTGATCCTGCCCGGCTTCGGGATGATCAGCCACATCGTCTCGACATTCTCGAGGAAGCCGATCTTCGGATATCTCGGGATGGCCTACGCCATGGTCGCCATCGGCCTCGTTGGGTTCGTCGTGTGGGCCCACCACATGTATACGTCGGGCATGGGCGTCAACACGCAGGCGTACTTCATCTTCGCCACCATGGTGATCGCGGTCCCAACTGGCGTGAAGATCTTCTCATGGATCGCCACCATGTGGGGTGGATCGATCCGCTTCACGGTACCGATGCTCTGGGCTTTCGGCTTCATCTTCCTGTTCACGGTTGGCGGCGTGACTGGTGTGATGCTGGCCAACGCAGGCGTCGACCGCGCGCTCCACGACACCTATTACGTGGTGGCGCATTTCCACTATGTGCTGTCGTTGGGCGCCGTGTTCGCGATCTTCGCGGGTTGGTACTACTGGTTCCCCAAGATGTCCGGCTACATGTACAACGAGACGATCGGCAAGATTCACTTCTGGATGACCTTCATCGGCGCCAACATAACGTTCTTCCCGCAGCACTTCCTCGGCCTCGCAGGAATGCCCCGGCGTTATGTCGACTATCCGGACGCCTTCGCTGGCTGGAACCAAGTCTCGTCCTACGGCTCCTACATCACCGCCACAGCGACATTGGTCTTCTTCGTCGGAGTGATCATGGCCTTCGCCAAGAAGCAGAAGGCCGGCGACAATCCGTGGGGCGAGGGTGCGACAACGCTCGAGTGGACGCTGTCTTCCCCACCTCCGTTCCACAGTTTCGAGACGCTGCCGCGCATCGAGGCAAAAGAGCATCATTGATCTGCCGGGGCGCTGGCCCCGCAGAAAACCAGCCGAGACGGGTGGCCTGCGCTACCCGTCACCGAACCTGAGACCAGAGGTTTCCTGTCAGCCATGGCCGAGATCGGGCTAACATCCGACGAGACACGCAACCCGACGCTCGGGGGCGACGTCGAGGACTACGTAGCCCTACTGAAGCCGCGCGTAATGTCGCTCGCCGTCTTCACCGCGCTCACCGGGATGGTGGCCGCTCCAGGCACCATTCACCCCGCACTCGGCCTGATCGCCCTCCTCGCCATTGCCGTCGGAGCCGGGGCATCCGGCGCGCTCAATATGTGGTGGGATGCCGATATCGACGCCGTGATGCAGCGCACGCGCTCGCGGCCTGTGCCGCAAGGCCGCGTCACCGCCGAAGAGGCTCTGGCGTTCGGTCTCATACTCTCGGTTCTGTCCGTGCTTACCCTGGGCATCACCGTGAGTTGGCTCGCGGCCGGCCTGCTGGCGTTCACCATCGCCTTCTACGTGATCATCTATACGATGTGGCTGAAGCGGCGTACCCCACAGAACATCGTCATTGGGGGCGCTGCCGGCGCCTTCCCGCCGATGATCGGCTGGGCGGCTGTGACCGGCAGCATCAGCCTCGATAGCACTATCCTGTTCCTTATCATCTTCGTCTGGACGCCGCCGCACTTCTGGGCGTTAGCGCTCTACCGCGCGAGCGATTACGAGGCAGCAGGCGTGCCGATGCTACCGGTGGTCTCCGGGCCGAGCGAGACCCGTCGCCAGATCCTCTTGTACAGCGCGCTGCTTGTGCCACTGGCCTGCACCCCGGCCATCACCGGGCTCGGCGGCACTGCCTACGCGATCGTCTCCGTCGGGCTCGGCATAGCTTTCATGGGGTTTGCCATCGACGTCTGGCGCAAGACCGAGGGCGCTGCCGGCGACAAGGCAGCCAAGCGGTTGTTCGGCTTCTCGATCCTGTATCTTTTTCTGCTGTTCGCCGTGCTGCTCGCCGAGCATTCGATCCGACACTTGGCCGGCTGAGGCGCGAAAGGGATGATGGTGGCGACCTCCGGGAACGACGAGCAAAGGCGGCGGCAGCGCATGCGCTCGCTTGCCATAGGGCTCGCGCTCGCAGCGCTCGTCGTGCTGTTCTACGTTGCGACCATCGTCCGTCTCGGGCCGAACGCACTCAAGAAGGACGGCGGGTTCACGTCACGCCCCCCAGTGACGCAGGATTCAACCAAGCAGGCTCCAAAATGACGAGCACCGCCCAGCGCGCCAGATCGGATGCGAAGGTCGCGATCATCTGCGCAAGCATCGCGATCGGCATGGTCGGCCTCGCATACGCCTCTGTGCCGCTTTATCGTTTGTTCTGTCAGATCACCGGATTTGCGGGCACGACGCAGCGCGCCATCGCGCCGTCCAACGAAGTGCTCGACCGGACAATCATAATCCGGTTCGATTCTAACATCGCTCCAGGCCTCGAATGGGAATTCGCGCCGGTCCTCACCACGACCGAGGTGCGCATCGGCGAAAACTCGCTGGCCTTCTACCGCGCGACCAACCGTTCGTCCGTTCCGCTGGTCGGCACCGCCACCTTCAACGTCACGCCCGAGCAGGCCGGCGCCTTCTTCAACAAGGTCGAGTGCTTCTGCTTCACCGAGCAGCGGCTCGAGCCCGGCGAGTCCGTGGAGATGCCCGTCAGCTTCTTTGTCGATCCAGCCATCGTGAAGGATCCCGACGGTGCGCTCGTTCGCACCATAGCGCTATCGTACACGTTCCATCCGGTGGCAAAGCCGAAGACCAGTGCCGAGGTGCGCGCGCCAGCCCCGAGTGGGGGCTCGGGCGAGGCCAAGGACTCCGTCGGGATGACGCCGCCGGGATAGCTCGCATCGGCGGCGACGGGTCGGGACGCCCGCCCGGCTCTGCCGAAGCGCCGTTTGAAGTGATCAACGGCCGGCCGGTACAGCCACCGCCAGCCGCCAGAGGATGAGGGGCACGAGGAGAACCGCGATGGCCGACACCCACGCCAAGCACCACGACTACCATCTCGTCGACCCGAGCCCCTGGCCCGTGCTCGGCTCGCTGTTTGCTTTCGTGATGGCCATAGGTGCCATCGTTTGGATGAAAACGCACGGCAGCCCGACGGCAACGCTGCTCGGCATGCGCGGCCCGTGGGTGTTCGCCATCGGAACCCTCGGCGTGCTCTACACCATGTTCGGCTGGTGGCGCGACGTGATCAAGGAAGCCCATCGCGGCGACCATACTCCTGTCGTGCGTCTGCATCTGCGCTACGGCATGATCATGTTCATCGCCTCCGAGGTGATGTTCTTCGTCGCCTGGTTCTGGGCCTATTTCGACGTCTCCCTCTTCCCAGCCGGAGTGCACCCGCTGCCGATCACCCAGCCAGACGGCTCCGTGGTCGAAGGACGGGATCTCATCGGCCTCGTCCAGCGCAACACCTTGACCGGGGGTGCTTGGCCGCCGAAGCCGAGCGACAACTTCACCGCGACGTTCAATCCTTGGGGATTGCCGCTCATCAACACCCTGATCCTACTGCTGTCGGGCACGACGGTCACTTGGGCGCATCACGCGCTTCTCGAGAACAATCGCAAGGGGCTCATTCAGGGCTTGCTCGCGACCGTGGTCCTCGGCTTCGTCTTTACTCTGCTGCAGGCCTACGAGTACGGTCACGCCGCTTTCAACTTCTCGGGCCACATCTACGGCGCGACTTTCTTCATGGCGACCGGGTTCCATGGTGCCCACGTCATTATCGGTACCATCTTCCTTGCGGTCTGCCTGTTCCGGGCGCTCAAGGGGCACTTCACGCCCAAGCAGCATTTCGGCTTCGAAGCCGCGGCCTGGTACTGGCACTTCGTCGACGTGGTGTGGCTGTTCCTCTTCATCGCCATCTACGTCGTGGGCGCCGGCGCCAACCCCGCTGGCACGCACTGAGCTATTCGATACTCACACCAACCTGCAAGGGGCGGCCGCCGGGCCGCCCCTTATCGTTCCAAGCTCCTCACGCTCGGCCAAACTGAGCGATAAGCTCTTGGCGCAAGCGCATGGCTGCTTAAACTGGCCAGCGAAACGCCAATCAGTAGAGCCCCATTCCCATGACTCAGCCGACGCCCGAGCCCGAGGTCTTGATCCGCATCGAAGGCCGCGCCGGCCGCCTCACGCTCAACCGGCCGAAGGCTCTCAATGCCCTGACCCTCCGCATGGTCCGCGACATCTGGGCTGCCCTGCTTGCCTGGAGGGACGATCCGGCGGTCGCACTCGTCATCCTAGACGGCACCGGCGACCGTGCGCTCTGCGCCGGCGGCGACGTCCTCTCGCTCTACGAAAGCCGTACTCGGGGCTCCGGCCTCGCCCGCACATTCTGGCGCGAGGAATACCGCCTCAACGCCCTCATCCACCGCTATCCGAAGCCATTCGTCGCGATCATGGACGGCATCGTCATGGGCGGCGGCATCGGCCTCTCGGCTCACGCGCAGGGCGGGGGCCGCGTCGTCACCGACCGCTCGATGCTGGCCATGCCCGAGACCGGCATCGGTCTCATTCCTGACGTCGGTGGTACGTGGCTGCTCGGCTCTACCTCGGGCTCACAGGCGCACGTATGAACGGCTCGGACGCCATCCAGGCGGGTTTCGCCGATGTGCACATCCCCCACCAGCAGCGCACGGCCCTTGTCGCCGCCCTGACCGACACGAACGGCGAACCTGTCGCCGACATCATCGACGAGGCGGCCGATGGCGCACCCGTCCCCGCCTCCCCGCTGATGTCGCTGAAGTCCGAGATCGATCGCTGCTTCGGCAAGCCCACCATCGAGGCCATTCTCTCGGAGTTGCAGACGACGACCACCGATTGGGCCATGAAAACGCGCGCCGATCTCCTCCAGAAGTCCCCGCTGGCCCTCAAGGCATCACTGGCGGCCATGCGCCGCGCCCCTGCCCTCGGCTCGCTCGAGGCGGCACTGGACGTGGAGTTCCGCCTTTGCACGCACCTGTTCGAGGCCGGCGAGTTCCCCGAGGGCGTCCGCGCCCTGCTGGTCGACAAAGACAAAGCCCCGAAGTGGCAACCGCCCCGTCTCGAGGACGTCACCGACGAGATGGTCGAGGCACTCTTCGCCCACCTGCTGCCCTCGGAGGAGCCTGGGCTCACTCCAGAGCGATAGATTGCAATCGCTCGACGCCTGCCACCTGCGCATAGACTCGGATCGAGCCTAACCCGCTCGAAATATTGCCATTTTGTTAAGGCTGATTGTCCTCCATCAGTTGCGTCGAGTCGAAAGCAGCCGGATCGGACGAGCGAGACGCCGATGGCCTCGTCGTACGGCATGGCGGGAAGCGGGGGCTTTCCATCGAGTTCTGCGTGCAGCGGGAGCGGTCATGCCACTCCTCAACGCCACTCATGCGCCGGAGAACCGCGCCATGGATTCCATCATCATTGTCATGATCACGCTGCTTGCTCTTCCGAATGGCGACAACGGGGTCCACGTTAAGCCCTTCGAGTCCGCGGCCGCCTGCACCGAGGCCGCCGCCATCGAGGCGTCCGACCCGTTCGTCGCGCATGTCGAATGCTCTGAGCTGACCGACGGCAACCTGACGCTCAGCTTCAAGCGCAGCAACGGCCAGTCCGGCATCTCTCCTCCGGCCAAGGCTGCAAGCTGACGTAGTGCGCCTCGCGCCGCCTCGGGGGGACTATCACGCCCGGCAAAATGCCCGGACCGAAGACCTTCCTCAGCTGGTCGGACCTGGTTGGGCGGCGGCGGCGGCGCTACTGGCGAAGCGGCCGCGTATGAGAACCGGCCGCCCACGAACCCTCGACAGGTTGACGGCCATCTCGCCGGACGGCCTTCGCCATCTATTGGTTTTGGTCGACCGGCGTCTGCGGGCGCTACGCGGGATTGCACCGCGCCCTGCCCTCCACCGGCCTCATGAAGGCTCCGCTGATTGGCGACACATAGAATAGATATATCTAAATCAACAGCTTATGTTGCACCATCGAGATGACGGAGAGAGCCTGCTAGGCAAGCGTTAATTATGATTCGTCAAGATCAAAGTGGTTTATTTGTGATTCATCAACTATTTTTATGGAGACCCCTTGCACAAATGCCACAGATGGGCTTTTATGTGGGTGTCCGAAACGTGGCGCCGTCCCACCTATCCCCCCATAGTGGCGTCACGCTTTTAGCCCGCGGCCTGTCCCCCGGCCGCGGGCTTTTTCGTTTTAAAGTCCTTTCGTTGCGCACGGCCACTCCCCTGCGGGGAGCCGGCCGCCGTGCGCGGTGAGGCTGCGCGGGATCGCCGGGCGCGTCACTCAAGAGTCAGCACCATCTTGCCCTGAACCCGCCGCGCCGTGATCTCGGCGAACGCTTCGCTGGCTTGGGCCAGTGGGAATGTCTTGTGGATTCGCGGGCGAAGCTTGCCCTCCTCCCACGCCGCGAGCAGTCGGGTCAGCATCGCGCGTGACTGGTCGGGATAGCGATGGCTGTGCTCGCCGAACACGACGCCGATCACCGAGAAATTCTTGACCAGGATGAGATTGGCTGCCGGCTTCGGCACCTCACCCGAGGCAAAACCCACCACCAGCATGCGTCCTTCCCAGCCGATCGCCCTGACGCACGCGTCGAAGTAGGGCCCGCCAACGGGATCGAAAACCACGTCGACGCCGTTCCCCCCAGTCAAGTCGCGCAATCTGTCGCGCAAATTCTCGGCCCGATAGTCGACGACCTCGTCCGCGCCGTACTGCTTGGCCAGCGCCAGCTTTTCGGCGCCACCGGCCGCGGCGATCACGCGCGCGCCGAGCAGCTTTCCACATTCGATAGCGGCCAGCCCTACCCCACCCGTGGCGCCCAGCACCACCAACGTCTCGCCGGCCTTGAGATGCCCCCGATAGTCGAGTGCGAATTGCGCCGTACCGTAGGCTACGGGGAACGCCGCCGCCGTCTCGAAATCCATCTTGTCGGGAATCGGCGTCACGATGCCGCCCGGCAGCACGATCTCGCTGGCGAAGCCGCCCGCCAGCCGCGCGAACGCCAGCACCCGGTCACCGGGCTTCACATGGGCCACCCCGTCGCCTACTTCCATCACCACGCCCGCCACTTCGAGGCCTGGGATGAAGGGCATCGGCGGCTTCACCTGATACTTGCCCTCGCACATCAGGATGTCGGGGAAGTTGACGCCTGCCGCCTTCACCCCGATGCGAACCTGCCCCGCAGCCATGGGCGGGCTCTCGACCTCGTCGACGCGGAGCGAGCCGAGATCACCGAGTGTGTGGCAGCGCAAGGCACGCATAGCGGGCTCCATTCCTTTTCGAGGCCGTTCAAGGCAATTTGTTGAGACACAACCGACATACCCGCGTCGAATTGAGCACGGCTTACGACCCGCGCGCCCCCTCGGCCAGCGCCTTCAGCTCGCGCCGCATCAGCTTTCCCGTTGGCGTCAACGGCAACGCGACCGCCAAGTGCACCACGTCTGGCACTTTGTAGCCGGATAGCCGCTCCCGGCAATGGGCGACAAGCTCCGTGGCGTCCACCGTCGTGCCGGGCTTGGCCACGACGAACGCAACGATCGCCTCGCCCTTGTGAGCGTCGGCCAACCCCGTGACGCCGGCTAAGCCTACGGCCGGGTGCTGCTGGAGCGCTTCCTCCACCTCGGCCGGCGACACGTTGATGCCCGACCGCTTGATCATCTCCGACGACCGGCCTGCGAAGTGGAAGCGCCCTAGCGCATCGAGATGCCCCAGATCGCCCGTCCGGAACCAACCGTCCTCGGTCATGACCTCGGCGTTGTGCTTTGCGCTGTCACCTCGATAGCCGGGCATCAGGTAGCCCTTCACCTCGACCGCGCCGGTCTCGCCCACGCCGAGCAACTCGCCACGGTCGGCATCGCGGATGCGCAGCGCCACGCCCGGCAGCGGCGGTCCCTGGCAATGTGCCCGCTCCTCGAGAGACCACGTGCTCGGTGTCACGCAGCAGTTGCCGTAGCTTTCTGTCGATCCGTAGATGTTGCAGATGCGGGACGCGCCAAGCACCTCGGCCGCCTTCAGCACATCCTGCGGTGCGCCGATGGTCACGCCCGTCCGCAGCGACCGCGTCCGCTCCCGCGCGAACGCCGGATGCGCCACCAGCGCATTGGTCATCGCCGGCAGCGTGTAGAGCGCCGTGCAGGCGTGCCGCTCGATCAGATCGAGCGCTTCGCCCGGTTCGAAGCGGCTCTGCAGCACCAACGTCGCGCCGCGCGTCAGCGTCGCCGGCAGCGCATTGACCGCCCCGTACGACCAGAACAGCGGGATCGATACCAGCACTCGATCTCCTGGCTCGAGCCCCTGTCGCTCGCCGATGTTGAAGCCATTTTCAATCGCCGCGAAATGTTGCAGCGGCACGGCTTTCGGGCGGTTGCTCGAGCCCGATGTGTAGAGAACCACGACTGTATCGCCCGCGCTCGCGCCCTCGCCGGGGGGCAAGACATTAATTGGCGGGCCATTGCGATAGCTTTCGTAGCTCTCGAACCCGTCGCGCGGTGCGCCATCCACCAGGACGAGCCGCTCGAGACCGGGATGCCGCCCCGACGCCTTCAATGCCGCGATATCGTCGGCGAACGCCTGGGCTCCCAGCCGCTCGATCAGGAACAGGCACTTGATGCCGCTGTCGCCGAGCAGAAAATCCAGCTCCGGTCCCTTGGACCAGGTGCTGAGTGGCACGATCGTCGCTCCGAGCGCCGCCGCGCCGAAAAAGATCTCCAGCCATTCGACCCGGTTGTAGATCAGAATGCCGACCGCATCGCCACGCCGGATGCCACGCGCCCGCAACGCCCCGGCAACCCGTGACGAGGCCCCGTGCAACTCGGCGAACGACACCGTGCCTGCCTTGGCGATCACCGCCGGCGAACCGGGCGTGCGGCCTGCCTGCTCCGCCAAAAGATCGAAGAAAGTTCGGCTGAAAGGCGCTTGCATGTCTGGCGGTCCAGCTCTTCGCTTTCGGTGCGGCGCACACTGCGGGGCGACAAGCCGGACACACAAGCAGGCTGTCCCGCCACCGGCTCCGCGGCTAACGTGAGGCCGAGTAGATACCGATTGCCACCGCCCCCTGTCTACCCTCCCCACCATCGGCCGCGCTGCCGCCTGTCGAGAGAGCTTCCCCCATGCCACTTCTCGTTCAAGAGGCCGAGCCTCACGTCGTCCTGATCACCCTCGACAATCAGGCCAAGCGCAACGCCATGCCCCGCGCCATGCTGGCTGAACTCGCCGACCTCTGGGACCGTCTCGCCACTGATCCCGGCTGCCGCGCCATCGTCATCACCGGCGCCGGTGACAAGGGCTTCTGCGCGGGCGCGGACATCGGCGGCGATCTCACCGCAAGCGCCGAGACGGCGGCGATCGTCAACCGGTCGCTGCTCAAGACCAGCGTTTTTCCGAAGCCGATCATCGCGGCCGTCAATGGGGACTGTGCCGGCGGCGGCGTCGAGCTGCTGCTTGCGACCGACATCCGCGCGGCCGCCCCTCACGCCCGCTTCGGCCTGCCTGAGGTGCGCTTTGCCATCTATCCGTTCGGCGGCGCAACCGTGAAGCTCGTCCAGCAGATCGGCTACGTCCACGCCATGGACCTGATCCTGACCGGCCGCCTCGTCGACGCTGCCACCGCCGCCCGCCTCGGCCTCGTCAACGACGTCGTCCCGGCCTCCGAGCTGCTCGACTGGGCGCTGGCCAAGGCCCGGGCCATCGCCGCCAACAGCCCGGCCGCCGTGCAGGCCGTGAAAACCCAGATCTCGAGCACGATCGCCGAGCATGCACAGTCCCGAGAGCCCCTCGACCAGGTCCTCGGCGACCGTGTCCGCGCCAGCCCGGACTTCAAGGAAGGCGTTGCGGCCTTCCTCGAAAAGCGCAAGCCTGAGTACCGATGAGCCGGTGTCTGGCTTCAGCTTGATGCCATCCTGACGACCCAAGAGGGAGCCCACCACAATGTCCCGTGAGCGCATGCCGGTCATTCCGGACGACAAGATGACGGACGAGCAGAAGGCCGCCGCCACTACATTCGCAGAAGGCCGCGGCTATCCAGTGCGCGGCCCCTTTGCCGCCATGTTGCGAAGCCCAGAGGTGATGCTCCGCGCGAAGGGCATGGGCGACTACCTCCGCTTCAAGAGCACGCTGCCGCCGCGCCTGAACGAGCTGGCGATCTGCATCACGGCGCGCCAATGGGGCCAGAGCTACGAGTGGCATGCGCATCGTCAGCTCGCCGAGAAGGGAGGCCTGCGCGCGGAAATCGCGGATGCCATCGCCGATGGCCGCCGCCCGCGCGAGATGTCGATCGACGAGGAGTGCGTCTACGACTTCGCCACGGAGTTGCACCAGAACAAGTGCGTCTGCGATGCCACCTACGCCCGCGCACTCGCACTCTTCGGCGAGAAAGGCGTCGTCGATCTCACCGCGGTCAACGGCTACTACACACTGATCGCCATGGTGCTGAACGTCGCCCGCACCGCTCTACCCGAAGGCGCGAAGCCCGGCCTCGAGCCGTTCCCGCGCTGAGCCACCGGCAGGGCAGGGAGGCCGTGGATCTCGCAGCCTCCCTGCATGTTGCCTGACAAACCCGTGCCCCCGATCGACAGGAGAGCCCTATGGCCGACGCTGTTGCCCTTCAACGCCTGATCGACAAGGATGAGATCCGGGACCTGATGAGCCGCTACGCTCGCGGCGTCGATCGTGCCGATTGGGATGGCGTGCGCGCCACCTACCACGACGACGCTTACGACGATCACGGCGACTACAAGGGCGGCCTCGACGGCTTCATCGAGTTCGCCAGGTCGCGCACGGGCGGCGCCACCCAGGTGATGCATTTCCTCGGCGAATGCCTAATCGAGTTCGCCGGTCCGGACGTCGCCATAGTGGAAACGTACTTCTTTACCGCCCACACGCTTGGTCCCGAGGCCCAGCGCCAATACGGCGCTGCCGGGAGCAACGGTCCTGTTCAACTTTCCCATTACGGCCGCTATGCCGACCGGGTCGAGCGACGGGCGGGAGTCTGGCGCATCGCACATCGCATCGTGATCTTCGAGACGACGCGGCTGTCGCTCGGTGAAGTGCCACCGATCAAGCCGGACTGGGCAACGCATCGGCGCGACAAGTCGGACCCCATTTTCCGCCTCCGCGCGGAGGCAGGGCTGTCCTGAGGCAAGGCGCCGTTTGCCATGCCGACAAGTCTCCGTTGACCATCACCATCGCGGTCGCGATTGACTGGCGCGTCAGGTCGCGGCGGTGATGGCGGAGTGTGGATTTTGGCGAGACGACGCGACGGCGCCTGCGCGGTAGTGCTGCTTGGGCTGGCCTTGACCATCTCGCTCCATGTCGCCGGCGGCCAGGAGCGCGGGCTTTCGGTGGGGCCAGCCGCAGCCCTTGGGGAGAAATCGAGCTGGGAGCCCTGCACCGCCGTCACTGTCGAGTTCTCGACGGCGATCCAAAGCGCGCAGACTTTATTCGAGCAGCTCTGGCTCGCCAACGACCGGGGCCACTTCGCCGCCTACACGATGCCGGGCGAAAAGCGCAATCCGTTCGATCTGACGCCGCCCACGCCCGATTCCGGGCCGCGCGACGGCTTGGTCCAAGCGCAAGCGCCCTTCTGCCTGATCAATCGCGGCGAAGGCAACGTTGTGAGCGTTCGCTTCGTTACGCGCTTCTACCGCTTCTACGAAGCCGGTCACGGCTGGTCTGCCCCCCTGCGCGACGGCCTGATGCTGGAAGCTGCCGTCATCCTTGCCGGCACTGACTGGCAGGCCCGCGACACCGCCTCGGAGCGAAGCATCCTACTGCCTGAACAGACGCCGCGCCGAGCCGATGCCGCCACGCTACCCGCGGAGACCGGCTGGGCCGAGCCGATGCCCGGCTGCGGCAAGCGTCTGCGCTGGGACGGCAAGGACTGCGTCTCGCGCAAACGGTGATGACGGCCCTCCTCGACCATCCGCCGCTCAATCCGGGACGATGCCGCCGTCCACGTTGTAGGACTGGCCAGTGATGTTGCGCGCGCCTGGAGACGCCAGAAACACCACCATTGCCGCGATATCAGCCGGATCGTTGGCTCGACGGATGGGGATCGCCTCGAGCCGCTTGGCATCCATCGCCTCGATGCTGAGCCCCTCCTCCTGGGCTCGGACGCGCAAATTGGCTTCGCCTAGCGCCGTCCGGGTTACGCCCGGGCAGACAGAGTTGACGTTGATGTCGTACTTGCCCAGCTGCTGGGCCGCAGTCTTGGTCAGGCTGATAACGGCGCCCTTGCTCGCCGCGTAGGCCGCATTCGACGTGCCCGCGTAGCCCTTGCCCGCGATCGAGGCGATATTGATGATCCGCCCGCCACGCTGCTTGATCATCACCCGCGCCACCGCCTGCAGGCAGAAAAACACGCCCTTCGCGTTGACGCGATGGATGCGATCCCAGTCGGCCTCGGTGATGTCCATAATGTCGGCGCGTCGCGTGACACCGGCATTGTTGACGAGGATGTCGATCCGCCCATGCGCCGCCAGGGTCCGGTCGACCATACTCTGGATGCTCTCGACGTCGCCGACGTCCACGGTCAGTGGGAGGGCCTTGCGCTGATGCGCCTGGATCGCCTGCGCGGCCGCTTCGGCAAGCTTGCCGTCGATGTCGGCTGTGACGACCGTGGCGCCGGCCTCTGCCAACGCCATCGCCGTCGCGGAGCCGATGCCCTGCCCGGCCCCAGTCACAATCGCGATCTTGTCCTTGAGCAGCATGCCCTCACTCCTGCTTCAAGCTGAGGCGACTTCTCCTCACGCTGCCAGCCCGCCGATCCCCATGGCATCGCCATAGCGTCGGCTCGCCTCGAGGTAGTCGCCGTACTTGCGGTGCACCGCCGTGTGTTGGACGCAGGCGAGCAGCAGCCGGTTACGGTCGAAGCTGCGGTTCTTGACGTAATCTTCGACGAGAAGCTGCCCGAGCTCCTGATTGTGGGGATCGTTACCGATGCGCGTCGCCGCGATGGCCAACTGCTGCGCGAGCGCACCACCGTCACCACCGGACGCCAGATAGGCGCGCGCCCACGCAATCGCCTGCGGCCCGTCGAGCGCTATTGTCGCTGCGGCGACCTGCTCGAGCATCTGGCTCGTGCTTTTCGCGTTGGCGCCGGATGGCAGATCGGCCCGTGCCTCTCGCCCATCACCGACCTGCCGATTGTGCCACGCATTCCGGTTGAGATATGCCGTCGCAACATAGAGCAGCTTCAAGCGCTGCGGATGCTCGAACGTATCGTAAAACCAGCCAAGCGTATTGAGATACTCATAGCAATGCTGGGGAATCGAGAAATTCAGCGTGTCCTGCGTCTCGAGCAGCACCTGCGCGCCCCCGACCTGGAGCACGTCGAGGATCTGCCGCGGCCCCTTACCCGCCAGCAACAATCGACTGAGCGCCTCCTGGAAGCCCGGCTCTTGCCCATGGAGCACCACGTCGAGGAAGGCCTCGGCCTCGTCCTTCGACAACGGCGTCGTCTGGCGCAGAATTTCGGCCTCCTTCGCCGTCGCCCCGCCATAGGGAATTGCAGACATCTTCTGCTTCTCGATGTAGTGCGTGATGCAGTTGCAGGCCATCTCGTAGGTCGAGTACCAGCGCGGCCCAATGCCGATGTCGAGCGCACCTGCGTAGAGGACGTGATGGGCGTTGTCCCAGCCGACGAAATTGCCGAGTTCCACTGTCGCCCGCGCCCGGAACGACTTGTGCCCCGTGGTGTAGGACCGATTGAGATAGACCCGATCCTGCAGGTCGATCAGACCCGCAAAGCACAGTTGCGCCAGCGCCTCCTTGCGGCTCCCCGGCTCCTCCATGATGCCGAGGAACACGCGATAGGCATCGAGCACGTGCCCGCGGTGCACAAGATCCAGCCACTGGTCGAGCTTCTCGTCGAGCGAGCCCTCGATGTGCTCGGCGGTCTGGTCCGGCCAGTGCACGACGGGCTTCACCGGCGCACCCTTGATCGGCTCCATGCCGCGCGAATAGTGCCCTGGCGCCTTGTTGATCTTCTGGTTCCAGATATCGAGCCCGGTCGGGATGTACCAGACCGTCTGCGCCATCGGCAGCCCGGCGAGTTCCTTCGGCATCAACTTGGCCAGATGCGTCGTCGCGCGTGCGGAAAGCAGGCAGTGGTCGTTGTTGACGAAGTTCACGAAGCCTTTGTCGATGCGCTCGTGATAGGGGACGTGAGTGAGTGGCGCGTGGATGCGAACCCCTTCGTTGACCAACTCCGGCAGCGGCCGGCCGGCCTTGACGAGGCCGTAGTAGGCTTGGCTGGCGCCAACCTGATCGCGATCGAGGATGCGCTCTTCGAGCTTGTCGTAGAGCCGGCGGGCATCTGTGGGGATGTTCTGAGCGGAGGCTTCTGTCTGGGGCATGTAAATACTCCTCGGCCGCGCGAGTGGGGTATCCCGGGCACGATCTCGACTGCATCGTTGCCTGCGAACGCGCACCAAGCGTGGCACACCCTCGGGCGAAGTCAAACGCCTGTCGCACTCTCGAGGATTGTCCACCCCAACGAGGATTGTCCTCTTGCCTCCGCCGCGCCAGTATTCGCCCAAAGATGCGGGATAGGCCAGGGAGGCGACGATGGCGGATACGTTCGACTATGTAATCGTGGGAGCAGGCTCGGCCGGGTCCATTCTGGCGAACAGGCTGTCGGCGGATGGCCGCCATTCGGTCTGCGTGCTCGAGGCAGGCCCCAGGGATTGGCACCCGTTCATTCACATTCCTGCCGGCTTTATCCACACGCTCACAATGAAGAGCGTGAACTGGCTCTACGAGGCCGAGACCAGCGAGTGGACCAACGGCCGCGTCATCGCGGTGCCGCGCGGCAAGACGCTCGGCGGCTCGTCGTCTATCAACGGTCACATCTACAATCGCGGCCAGCGCATGGACTTCGACGGTTGGGCTCAGAAGGGAAACCGCGGCTGGGGCTATAACGACGTTCTCCCCTATTTCCGGCGTACCGAGCAGCGTATCGGTGATGCCGACGATACGTTCCGCGGCCGCCAGGGCAATCTCACGGTCACCGATCTCGGCGTGACGCATCCCTTGTGCGAAGCCTTCCTGAAAGGTGCCGCCGAGCTCGGCATCCCCCGCAACCGGGACTACAACGGCGAGCGCCAGGAGGGCATCTCCTACGTGCAGCGCACGGCCAACAAGGGCCGCCGCATGTCGACCGCGCGCGCGTTCCTCGACCCCGCCCGTTCACGCCCCAACCTGACCATCCGAACCAACGCCCATGCCGCGCGGCTTATCCTCGAAGGCAAGCGCGCCGTCGGCGTCGCCTATGCCAAGGGCGGCCGGGGCGGCGCCCTCACCGAGGTCCACGCCCGTCGCGAGGTGATCGTCTCCGGCGGCTCGGTAAACTCGCCCCAACTGCTGCAGGTGTCCGGCATCGGTCCCGGTGCCCTGCTGCGCTCCCTTGGTATCGAGGTGCGCCACGAGCTTGCCGGCGTCGGCGAGAACCTCGCCGATCACTACGCGCCCCGTTTCGGCGTGCGCGTGAAGGGCATCGGGACCTTGAACGAGCGCTCGAAGGGCCTCCGCCTCGCGGGAGAGATCGTCAAATACTTCACCGGCCGTGAAAGTATTCTCGCGCTCAGCCCCTCCATGGTCTACGGCTTCTGGCACTCCGACGAGGCGACGCGCCCGAACGACCTGCAATTCCTGTTCACGCCGGCGAGCTACAAGCAGGGCCGACACGGCTTGCTCGACGATTTCCCGGGCCTCACCGTCGCGGCCTGGCAGCACCGCCCGGTCAGTCGCGGCTATGTGCGTGCCCGCTCGTCCGACCCGTTCGACAAGCCGTCGATCCAGCCGAACTATCTCGCCGAGGAGACCGACCGCCGCGTCACCGTCGCCGCCATGAAGTTCGCCCGCCGGCTGATCAACACGACGCCGATGAAGCCCTATCTCGACGGCGAGGAGTACCCAGGCGCCAACGTCCAGTCCGATGACGAGTTGCTCGCCGCAGCCCGCCAATGGGGCTCGAGCACCTACCACCTGATGGGCACCTGCCGCATGGGCCCCGCCAACGACCCGACCTCCGTCGTCGACGATCAGTTGCGTGTTCGCGGCATAGAGGGCCTGCGTGTGATCGACGCCTCGGTCATGCCCGCCATGATCTCGGCCAACCTCAATGCCGCAACCATGATGATCGCCGAGAAGGGCGCCGACATGGTCCTCGGCAAGCCCGCCCTCGACCCGATCCTCGTGCCGGAGCTGGCGTGACGTGAACCCGGAGATCGGGTCGAGCCTTGCCTCTTGTGAGACCCGACGCCGGACGCGCGATTGCGCCGAAATGACAACACCACGGCCGTCGCGAGCCGCATCGGTTACTCGTGCACGGCACCGACGAGCCACTGCGTCAGCACTGACGCCGTATCGAGAAAATCGCTGATTTCCATCGCCTCGTGGGGATTGTGGCTACCGTTCGCATTGCGCACGAACAGCATGCACGACGGCACGCCGGCCACCGTGAATGTCGCCGTATCGTGTGACGCGGGGCTGGCGAGGGGCATGGTTGGGATGCCGATGGCGCCTGCCGCCTCGGTCAGCGCATGCATCAGCTGCGGATTGGAGGGCGCCACGTCCGCCGACGCCCGCTTGCCGAGATCCACGCGCACGCCGCGGTTCCTCTCGATGTCGCGCGCGAGCGCCAGAACCTGGGCTTCAAGGTCGATCAGGTGGGCTTTGTCGTAGGCCCGGACGTCGAGGCTCAGTGTCATCAACCCCGCCACTTTCGTCAGCGCATGCTCCCGTGCATCCGAGTAGAAGCGGCCGATCGTGAAGGCCATCGGCCGCTTTGCGGCGTCCGCTGCCTTCCAGATCTCGTCGAGGCCAAGCGCGAAATCACTCGCTGCCAGCACCGCATCGTGACGGAAGCGCCGCGGCAATCCCACGTGCGCCCACTCGCCGTGAATGTTGATCTCCGGATAGCGGAAGTTGCCTGGCACCCCCGTGCCGACGGCTACCGACAGGCCGGCCTCGATCAGCTGGGGGGCCTGCTCAATGTGGACCTCCACCCACGCTGCGATGTCTCTCGCCGAAAGCGAGGCCACCCGCCTGCGCACCGCATCGACGTCGGCGCCGCACTCCGCCATGTGCTCTGCGAGCGGGCGGCCCGTATCCGTGCGCTTGGCCTCGAGCGCACCGTCCGGAAGCACTCCGAACGCCGACCGCGAGCCGATGTACGAGACCTCGAACCAGACGCTTTCCTCCGCCCGGATCGCCATTGTCGTCACGTCGCAGGCCGGCAGAATACCCAGAGCCTTCAGCGCCCCCATCGCGACGAGCCCCGCGACAACCCCCGCCGCCCCGTCGAAATTGCCGCCATTCCCGACCGAGTCGAGATGCGAGCCCATCATGATGCGCGGGCGCCCACGGTCACGCCCTGGCAGCGTCATGAAAAGGTTGGCCGCGTGGTCGTACTTCTGCTCGAGACCGAGACCGCGTGCCACCCTCTCAATCACGCGATAGCCGAATTGCTCACCCGCCCCGAACGTGTCCCGCGTCACACCCGGCCCGACCGGATCGAGGCTGCCCGCACGCAACTCGTCGAACAGGGCAGCAACGTCACCCTCCTGGGAAAGGACGGCACGACGGATCTCGGCGCTGGAGGGAGACACGATGCAAGCTCCTTGATTTGAGAATGGACGGTTGCGCGGAGGGCGTTACCATTCCATCGACAGATTGACCTCGGGAGCTAGCACGATGCAATCGGACCTCGAAGGGCGGCGCGCTTTGGTCACGGGCGCGCAGCAAGGCATAGGACGGGCAACCGCATTGGCGTTGGCCCGAGGCGGCGCCGATGTCGCCGTCAACTGGCTGGACGATCGAGCTGCCGCCGAGGCTGTCGCCGCCGACGTCACCGCGCTCGGACGCAAGGCCGTGATCGTCCAAGGCAGCGTCGCCACGGGCGCCGAGGCCGGCCGCATCGTCGCCGAGGCCGACGACGCCCTTGGCGGCCTCGACATTCTCGTCAACAACGCCGGCGTTTTTCCCCGATCGCCTTTTCTCGAGCTCGAGGAAGCCGAATGGGATCTCGTCCACAGCGTCAATCTGAAAGGCAGCTTCCTCGTCGCTCAAGCCGTCGCGCGCCGCATGGTCGCCGCCGGCCGCAAAGGCAGCATCATCAATCTCTCCTCGTCGTCCGTGCGCGGCCACGTCCTCGGTGTCCACTATTCGGCCAGCAAGGCTGGCATCATCGGCCTCACCCGCTCGATGGCCCTTGCCCTCGCGCCGCATGGCATTCGCGTCAACGCCATTGCGCCAGGCATCACCGACACGGCGCAACCCCGATACCAGTTCAGCGAAACCGAGATGGCCGAGCAGTCCCGCCTCGTGCCGCTCGGCGCCATGGCCCAGCCGGGCGACATTGCCGATATCATCGTATTCCTGGCGTCAGACCGATCCCGTTTCATGACCGGCGAGGTGGTCCACGCCAACGGCGGCCTCTACATGGCCTGACGACATCCCGAAACGTCTCTGACAGGAATGGCATCGATGAAACTCCCCGCCCATAGCCGCTATGATTACGTCCCGATCACCAAGCGGCCGGACTACACTTGGCCGGGCGGGAAGCGCCTCGCCGTCTATTTCTGCAACAACATCGAATATTTCGCTTTCGGAAGTGGCCTCGGCTCCGACAGCACCGGCGTCTCCGCGCCCCAGTCGCAGCGCAACTACGCCTGGCGCGACTACGGCAACCGCGTCGGCATCTGGAGAATGTTCGATCTCTTCGACGAGCTCGAATGCCCGCTCGCCCACAATCTCAACTCGATGATCCTCGACCAGCACCCCGACATCGGCGCGCGCATGCTGGCTCGCGGCGACGAGTTCGTCGCCCATGGCCGCACCAATGCCGAGCGCCAGGGGGAAATGTGGGAGGAGGACGAGGCCCGTCTGATCGCAGAGTCCACCGAGACCATCCGAAAATTCACCGGCAAGCAACCCGTCGGCTGGATGAGCCCCTGGCTGTCGCAGAGCCGCGTGACGCTCGATCTGCTGCAGGAGGCCGGATACGTCTACCAGTGTGATTGGCCACTCGACGACCAGCCAATCTGGATGCGAACGAGGAATGGCCGCATCCTCAACATGCCCTACCCGATCGAAATCAACGATTCCCCGACGCTCGTGATGCGCCAGCACACCGCCGTCGAACTGATGGATATGTGGATCGACCAATTCGACGAGATGCTCGAGCAGTCGGAGCGTGGCCAGTCGCTCGTGTGCCCGTTCGTGCTGCACACATTCCTGCTTGGCCAGCCGTTCCGCATCCGCCAGCTACGCCGTGCGATGCAGCACATCCTGCGCCACCGCGACCGCATCTGGCTCACGCAGCCAGGTGCGATCGCATCGCATGTCAAGTCGCTCCCGGCCGGAACCGTACCGGGAGGCTGATCGGGTACCGAGTCATCCGGTTTGTGCCCTCCCCCCGTTTCTGCACCTGAATGGGGAGAGAGCCAGATCGAGGGCAGAGACCGAGACGGCCTTTATGGCCCCCTCAATTCGCCCGCACAGCCGACCACGTATCGTCGAGGGCCGACGTCAGACGCTTGATCATCTCGCCGACCTCGTCCTCGGTGATGATCAGCGGCGGCGAGAATGCGATGCGGTTGCCTACGAGCCGCAGGATCAGCCCGTGCTTCTTGGCGTTCTTGGCGAGAATGTCCATCACGCCAGCAGAGCCCGGATACATCTCGCGGGTCGCTTTGTCCTTCACCACCTCGAGCGCACCGATCAGCCCGACGCCCCGGAACTCGCCAATCAGCGGATGCGCCTCGAGCGCAGTGAGCCCGCCCATGAACGGCTCCGATACGCGTCCTACATGGCCGATCAGGTCCATCTCCTCGTAAATCCTGATCGTCTCGAGTGCGACCGCTGTCGTCACTGGATGGCCCGCATACGTGTAGCCGTGCGCCAGATGTCCAACCTTGTCGGTCTCGATCATCAACGCCTGGAAGACGCGCTCGTTGAGCAGCAGCGCCGAGATCGGCTGTACTCCGGCCGATAGCGCCTTCGCGCACGAGATCATGTCGGGCTTCAGATTGAAGGTCTGGCTCCCCCACATCTTACCCGTCCGCCCGAAGCCGCAAATCACCTCGTCCGCAACAAAGAGGATGTCGTACTTCTTGAGCACCGCCTGGATTTTCTCGAAGTAGCCGGCCGGAGGAAGAACGGCACCGCCCGCTCCCATGACGGGCTCGGCCCAGAACGCCGCGACCGTCTCCGGTCCCTCCTCGAGGATCAGCTTCTCCAGAGCCGCCGCCATGCGCGTCGAGAATTGCTCCTCGGTCTCGCCGGGTAGCTGGTTGCGGTAGTAATTCGGAAACTCGGTATGCCGGAACGCATCGAACGGCAGCCCCGATTCCTGGTGCATGTCGGGCTTACCCGAGATACTCGCCGAGGCGCACGTCGAGCCGTGATAACCCATCTTGCGCCCGATGATCTTGCGCTTCCAGGGCTTGCCGTGCGCATGCCAGAAATACCAGACCAGCTTCACCGCGGTGTCGTTGGCCTCCGAGCCGGAGCACTGGAAGAAGACCTTCGACATCGGCACCGGCGACATCTCGAGCAGCTTGGCTGCGAGCTCGATGGCGCTCTCGTTCGAAGCGCTGCGATAGATATGATAGTAGCCAACCTTGCACATCTGGTCGTAGGCGACCTTCGCCAGCCGCTCGACGCCGAAGCCCAAGGAGGCGCACCACAGGCCAGCCGCTGCCTCGAGGTACTCCCGACCATCGTCGTCGTAGACGAAAATCCCCTTGCCGCGCGTAATGATGCTCGGCCCCTGCTCCTGGTGCTGCCGCAGGTTCGACTGGGGATGAATGAGGCTCTGCACGTCCAGCGCATGCAGGCTGTTCGCAATCACGGTCATGGGTGGGCGCTCCGGCGGCCGTTCATTTCGCTGCCTGAGGTGAGCACCCCTGGCACCGAGCGTCAACTGACAGATGTAGGGCGATGGCGCCTGGGACCATGCCGACAGTACGGAACCGAAAGACCGACTGCTGACTTATGCGTAGCACCTTCAAAGAAAGGCGAGCTATCTGCCGTGACAGCAGGCCTGCGCAAGTTGCTGGACGACCTTGCAGACACATTCTGGCTCGTGCCCGGAGCCCTGGTGGTAGCGGGCGCGATCCTCGCATTGGTGCTGGTCGAGCTCGACCGCATGGACATCGTCGCGAACGCGTCGGGAAATGTGACTTGGATCTATGGGGGAGGCGCCACGGGCGCCCGTTCTCTGCTTGGGGCGATCGCCTCCTCGACCATCACCGTCGCGGGCACGGTCTTCTCGATCACGATTGCCGCTCTCACTCTCGCTGCCGGCCAGATGGGGCCGCGACTGCTTCGCAACTTCACGCGTGACCGCGGCAATCAGATCACCCTTGGCATATTCCTCGCCACGTTCGTCTACGCTCTGCTCGTCCTGCGCAGCGTCCGATCCGAGGACGAGGGCGGCTTCATCCCACATCTGGCCGTCTCAGCCGCAATTGGTCTCGCTATGGTCTGCGTTGCGGCGCTGGTCTGGTTCGTCGATCACATGGCCGGGCGGATCAGCGTCGACACGGTTATCTCGCTGGTCAGCGAGGAGCTGCAGCGGACCATTCGGCGACTGGCGCACCATACGGCGCAACCGACGCCACCACCCGAGGCGCTGTGGCGGGCTGCAAAACCCGTCTGCGACGACCGGCACGGATACCTCGTCCAATTCGACGACGCGGCATTGGCCGATTGGGCTGCCGAGAACGGTACCACTATCAGGCTCCTCAAGAGACCTGGAGACTTCGTATTTCCGGGTGCTCGGATAGCCTTGGCTCTTCCTCCGGTCGATGGCATCGAGGACGCGATACGCGATGCAACGGCGATCGGACAGCAGCGAACCACGTCCGCCGACCTCGAGCTGGCGGTGCGTCAGCTCGTCGAGGTCGCGCTCAGGGCCTTATCGCCGGGCATCAATGATCCCTTCACCGCCATCGCCGTTCTCGACCATCTCGGCGCTGCCTTGTGCAAAATCGCTCCGTTGCATCTCTCGACAGGCGTCACAGAGCGTGACGGCCGGCCCGTCATCGTCGCATCGTCCGTCGATTACGACGGCCTCGCCGATGCCATGCTGCACGCCATCCGGCAGAACGGCGCTGCCAATCCCCCCGTTGCCATCCGTCTTCTTGAAGTGTTGGCCGAGGTCGCGAGCACCGAGAGCAATCCCAGCCGCTGGCGTACATTGACGCGGCATGCCGATCTCGTCCGCGCCGACGCCGATCGATCAATCGCCTCGGAGGCGGATCTCGCCGTCATCCATCAGCGGCATGGACGAGTGCGTGCTGCGATGAACCGGGCGGACGCTCTCGAGTTGTCGGCCATGGCGGCCGCCGAAGCTGACGAGCGTTGAAACCCGACCATCTTCGGCGTGTTCACCGTCGCGCCAGCAGTCGGGCCAGCCCGTCGAGAAGTTCAGAGAGGTTCAGAGGGCGCGATATCCTGACTCGATCCTGCCGCGCGGCCTGCGACTCTCGCTCCCCACCAATCGCGATGACGGGCAGCTGACGTGCCTCGAGTTCGTCCAGAATCTTTTCGGCATCAATGGCCACCGCCTCACTATCGATCACCGCCGCATCGAAGGCGAGTTCCCGCAGCGCGTGCTCCACTTCCTCCGCCGATCGCGCCGACCCGAACACCAGATACCCGGCATCCGCGAGCACCGCCTCGATACGCAGGGCATCGACCGGATCATCCTCCACGACAAGAATCCGCCGCCAAACGCGCCGACTCCTCGGTGGGGGAAACGGTGCGCGGCCAACGGCCTCCGCCGAACCTCCTCCTGGGTCGAAGTACCCGGGGCCCGTCTGATCTGCTTCCGGCAACTCCGCCCAAACACGACACCGGACGCCCTCAGGTGGAAACTCGAGCTTCGACTGGAGATACGGCAGCCGCCCGGTTCGCTCGATCAATTGCCGACCAAACCCGCGATCCCTCGGAGCATCGACTGACGGGCCACCACTTTCCTTCCAGTCGAGCACGACGCGGCGCGGCGCCCCAGACTCCAGGTGCCACGCGATCGCGACCCGCCCCTGGTCCGACGACAGCGCACCATAGCGTTTAGCATTGGTTGCCAACTCGTGGAGGATCAGAGTCAGCTGGAGCGCCGTCTGCGGCGGCAAGAACACATCCTCGCCCGTCAGCGTCGTGACATCGCTCGGCCCGATGGTGATCGCGAGTTGCGAAGCCACGAGATCGCGCAGACGCGCGCCCGACCAATGGGCATCGGAGAGGATTGCCTGAGCGGCCGCCAGAGACTGGAGGCGCCCGATGAAGCTGGCAACGAAGGCCGGCATGTCGGGTTGCGTTCGCGCCGTCTGGGAGGCCAATGATTGCACGATGGCGAGCGTATTCTTCACCCGATGATTGAGTTCAGCGACCAGCAAGTCGCGAATCGCGTCTGCAGTTCGCCGCTCGGTGATGTCGCGATTGGTCTCGAGTACCAGATTGCGGCCGCCGGCGCGGATCAACTCCAGCCGGCTGTCCACCCAAATCTCCGAGCCGTTCTTGGCCCGGTGCATGATCTCGCCACTCCACTCTCCGTCGCGGAGCAGCCGCTGCCGCAGGCTCTCGGCACCATCGGAGGGGATAACGCCCAACAACTCCTGGGGCGCCGCACCGAGAGCCTCGCTGCGGCGATATCCGTAAAGCTCTTCGCAACCCTTGTTCCACAGGATGATGCCGTCCTCGATGTCCCACACCAGCATGGCTTCGTGCGAGAGTTCGATGACGCGCGCAAGCTGGCGCAAGCGCTGTCCGAGAATGCGTTGCTCCGTGATGTCGGTGTGGGTTGCGCACCACAGCACGGCGCGGCCCGACTCGTCGGTCACTGGTACGGCCCGCGAGAGGAACCATCGGTAGTTGCCGTCCAGGCTTCGCAGCGGCAGTACCTCCTCCCACATCGAGCGATCCTTGAACGCCTCATTCACGCGTGCCACGACGCCCTCGACGAAATCCGGATGGTGCACCTTGTGCCAGCCTCTGCCGCTCATGTCGGCCAACGTCGTGCCCGTGTACTCCGTCCACCGCTTGTTGAACCAGAAGACGTCGCCGTGGGCGTCGGCCATCCAGGCGAGCTGCGCCATATTGTCGGCAAGGGCCCGGAAACGCTGCTCGCTCGCCTGCAACGAGTGCTCGATCGCCTTCTGCTGGGTGACGTCGCGCGAAACGCAGAGCAGGTGGCGGATCGCATCAGTCGTGTCTCGCACCGGGCTGACGGCGACATCCCACCACTTAGGTATGCCCCTGGCGGTCGGACACAGCCCGGTGAAGCGGACGACCTCGCCGCGGAGAGATCTGGTCAGGGCCTCCTCGACGATGGGTCGCGTCTCGTCGGGCCAAAGGCTCGTCCAACGCTGCCCAACGAGGCTGGTCTCCGCCTCCAGCTCGAGCAACAATCGCCCTCGGTCACTCACAAACTCGACCAGACCGTCAACACCGACGAGCTTCACGCAATCAATGCTCGACGCCAACATAGCGCCACCAAGCAGTGACTCTATCGACGAGCCGTCGTCGGCGTTTTCGAACACCGCGTTTGGCGCATTCTTCTCCATCAAGGGTTCGACTTGTCGCTGTTACGCAAGCACGCTACGCCACTTCCGGGGAAGGCTCGGGGACCGTCCATCGATTCATGCATTGATGTCGGCCTTGAAGACCAACTTAGCGATGATACGAGTTGCCGCTACGCGGCAGCATCACCACGTGGCCGGCCCGCGCGAATATCGAAGAACAGAGCCTGGCTCATGACTGCCTTGACCATCTCTGACCGGAACGGCTTAGTGATGAGAAAGGTCGGCTCGGCTCGCTCTCCCGTGAGCAGACGCTCGGGATAAGCGGTGATGAAGATGACCGGTACGTCGATCTCGCCGAGAATATCGTTCACCGCGTCAATACCCGAACTCCCATCGGCTAGCTGCACGTCGGCGAGCACGAGCCCCGGTCGCGACTTCCGGGCCGCCGCCACCGCTTCGCTGCGCGTCGCCGATATGCCGACCACCTCGTGGCCGATCTCGGTCACGATTGATTCGAGATCGAGGGCGATCAACGGCTCGTCCTCGATAATCAGCACCCGCGCCGCGATCTGATTGGCGATCTCGCGACCCGCCTCGTCGACCAGGGCCCGGACATCACTTTCACCGATATCCAGGATCGACGCGATATCCGCCGGTCCGAATTCCTCAAGCGCCGTCAGAAGGAATGCCTGACGTGGTCTGGGTGTCAGTGTCTCGATACGGCGGTCAGCCACTGCGCTCGCGCCGCTCTCGGTGGGTTCTGTCACGCCGTTCATCGGCATCGCTTCCCATACCTTTAGGAAAGCACGATACGTCGCCGCTTTCGGGGCCACGTCACGGCGTAGCAACCCCTTGTCGGCAACCAACGCCTCGAGGGTCGCGACGACGTATGCGTCGCCCCGCTCCTGTGAGCCCGTCAATGCTCGCGCGAACAGGCGCAAGGATGGAAGCTGCGGCGCTACGACGTCCGCAATCGAAATACTCATGCAGTGCAACTCCCCACGTGCCGCTGATGGCTAGAAACGACAACGCACGGATCAACCGATGGTTCCCACAATGCCAAAATTTTTCTGCAAGAGCTTATAGGTACCAACTGTCTTTCCATGCCTCCGAGAACGTCTTGGGAAACTCCTTTGAATTTCGTGAGTTAAGTCATTCCGGAAGGACGTCGCCGAAGATGCTCGCTGCTGGCACCGCGAGCTACAACTTCGTCGGGTGTCACGGCGCGTGAAGCCTAACCGGGCTTTCGCTTGCGTTGTCCGACAACAATTCGCCGGCGTCCGTCACGCCGAGCAACTCCGCGAGCTTGACCCTTGCGCGATTGACTCGGCTTTTGATCGTACCGACCGCACAACCACACATCAGAGCCGCATCCTCGTAGGCGAACCCTTCGGCCCCAACCAGAATGAGAGCTTCGCGCTGCTCCTCCGGCAATGTCGCGAACGCCTTTGAGAAATCCAGAAGATCCATATGCCCGGACTGGTTGCCCTTGACGCTGAGCTGCATGGCGAGCTTTCCGTCCGTATCGTGGACCTCGAACTTCCGCTTACGTCTCTCCGAGAGGAACGTATTGCGCAGAATTGTGAACAACCACGCCTTGAGGTTGGAGCCGGGGGCAAAGGACGCCCGACTGCGCCACGCCTTGACCAAGGTCTCTTGAACCAGATCATCTGCCTGATCGGCGTTCCCGCACAGGGATCTGGCGAACGCGCGCAAATTGGGCACGAGCTGCGCCAACTCCTTCGGCAGGTTGGAGGAATCGGTTGCACTGCTCATTCCGAGCGCTCCGATTTGGCAAGCTCATTCAAGAGCTTTGAGAATTTGTCCGGCAGTGGCTCGGCTAAAATCTCGGCGTAGACGCGCCGAAGATGCTGGCCGATGCGTCCTTGCGCCTCAACCGGCAGGACGACGTGATCGTCCTTCGGCGGTACTGGTGCTTGCCCATCAGCTCCGGGCCCATTGTCGTCCTTGTGGTGCATAAGCTCATGCCGCCCCGTTGGATCGTTCACCGCTAGTCCTGCGCGCGCGCCGTCGTTCATCACCGTCATTCCCCAAATCTGTTTCACAAACGGCAACACGCTCTACGAGTTTGCGTCCCAACGCGCAAACTGACCAGAGGTTCCGTTCCAACTCCGATTCAATGGAGCCGAGTGGCGCTACCGTTAATGAACGGCCAGGGGTGGTCATTCCGCTGCCTGCATCGGGCTCTCCGGCTCGCCGCCACCCTGGCGGCTGAGGACGAAGCCCGCTGCCGCGATGGCCGCAACCAGTGGTAGATTGCGTGTCAGTGCTCGCAGAACGAATGGGATGGCCATCGGACCGACGGCAGCCAGCGCCGCAGCCATAACCTCGCGATCCATTGGGTCGAGCAGCGGTGCGGACTCGTTCTCGGCTCCGGCCTCCCGCTCCCCGGCCTCAGGCGGCGTCGACTGGGACGAAGCGGTTGGCGCGTTGGCTCTGGCGGCCACCACACCCGCTGTGATCACACCAACGACGAGGAACATCCCCGCCATCACCAAATTCCCCGTCCCGTTGCCAAACTCTCTGTAAAGATACGTTGCGAGCCCGGCGGTCGCGAAACCGGCAGCGACCAGGAAGGGGATCGCCACGAGCGCCCGCGCCAGGGTCACGGCGATCGCATTGTCGACCGTCGCTTCAGCGCGCCTGAACAACGATTGCAGCATGGCAGTGCCCCTCCTGATCACTCGCGCCCAGCGCCGATTAAGACTTCCAGAGCGCGCCGATGACGAACCCGAGCGCGGCGGCGACCGCGAGCGTCGCCATGGGTTGGTCACGCACCGACTTGTCGACCGCCGACTTGAAGTTCCCGGCGACCTCCTGCACGCGCTCGCCAGCCTCGCGACCCTGCTCGGCCACTTGGCGGGCCGTGTGCTCCGCGCTGTGCATGGCGCCCTCGATCTGCTCGCTTGCCTTGGACGCAAGGTCAGAGGCCGTGTCGCTGATCTGACCTCCGACCTTGCGCGCGCGATCCTCTATGTCACGCGACTGATTTACGTAGCTCCCGGTCGTCGATGCCATGCTCGATCTCCACTCTCTCGATGAATGCGGCGCACAGGCGCCGATGCTGCAACAACGTCGCCGACCGGTTTCCGTTCCTTCGACCAAACGCGCTAATCGAACCGCTCAGCCGAAATATAAAAACGGCCGAGAGCGAGCACCGCTCCCGACCGTTATGCATTCAATCAACGCCGCGGCCTCGTTCGGCTTCTGAACACTAGGCGCGTCGAATGAAACCGACGACCACGGAAACAACGAACAGCACGATGGCAACCCAGAAGAGAATCCTCGCGCCTTCCATTGCAGTGCCCGCAACACCACCGAACCCGAGAAACGCTGCAACAAGTGCAACAACCAGAAAGACGATTGCATAGTGAAGAAGATTGCCCATTGAACTCTCCTTGATCGCATTTTGCCCGTCAATTGAACTGATGAGCTGAACACTGCGGCTGTCTATTTGTTCCGCAGACGCGAAAAAAGACCTGGATAGACGAGGAACGGTGCAAACGATCTCGCGTTTCTCGGCTGCGGCCGATGCCGCGATTGGGGAGAATTGCGCTCATGACACTCACGTCCGATTCAATTCGTCAGTTGTCCGCGGCTCTGACTGTCGGCGCGCTCGTCGTTGCAGCTCTGGTTCTCGGCCAAGCCATTCTCATCCCGCTCGCGGGCGCGATAATCGTGTCGTTCATGCTGGCGCCTATCGTTCGCTGGCTCTCCGCGCGCGGCCTGCCGCAAGCATTCTCGGTTGCGGGCGTGCTTGGGATTCTGCTCTCCATGCTGGTTGCCGCGACGATGATGCTGAGCATCGAGTTGCTCTCGATCACCGCCCGGATCAGCGACTATCGCGAGAATCTGACCGCCAAGGTTCGCACGGTGGCGATCCTGGGCCGCGACGACGGGGCGCTGAAGCGCGCCGCTGATTCAGTCGACCGCCTCACGGAGGCTCTCGGTCGCGAACTTGGGCGATCGACAGGGCGCTCCGACCAAACAACGGATAAACCGGGTGAGCCGATCGCCGTTAAAGCCGTCGACAACTCGCCGTCGGCTAATCTCGCCCGCATCGCCGGATTTTCCGAGCCGGTGACGAAACTCGCACTTCTCCTGCTATTCACTCTTTTCCTGCTGCTACAGCATCAGGACATGCGCGATCGCATCGTGCGCGTTTTCGGCACCGAGCATCTGACCGAGACCACTAGCGCGATGAGCGACGCCGGAAAGCGGCTGTCGCGGCTCTTCCTTGCGCAGGCGGGGATGAGTGCGGGCTACGGCGTCATCGTCGGACTGGTGCTGTGGGCTGTCGGCGTTCCAGGAGCGCTGCTCTGGGCGGTTGTTTCCGGGCTTATGCGTTTTGTTCCCTTCATCGGCTCGTATATCGCGGCCATTCCACCCATCCTCCTGGCAGCGGGCGTCGATCCCGGCTGGGGCCTGGCCATCTTCACCGCCGTCTTCTTTCTCGTATCCGAGTTGGTCATGGGCAATCTCATAGAGCCGCTCTTGTTGGGGCGGCGCGTTGGGCTATCCCCGTTCGCAATGATCGCTGCGGCGAGCTTCTGGACACTGGTGTGGGGGACAGTCGGCCTGCTGCTTGCCGCGCCCTTGACAATGGCGGTCGTCGTGCTCGGCCGCTACGTTCCCGGGTTGGCCTTCGTCAGCATTCTCCTCGGCGACGAGCCGGCGCTCGAGCCAACCCAAGAACTTTATCATCGTCTACTGTCAAACGACGCCTTGTCGGCCGCCGACCAGATCGAGGCGGCGAGCGACGCCTCGAGCCCCGTGCAGATCACCGACGGCCTGGTGCTTCCTGCCCTGACGCTCGCGTCGAACGATGCGCGCAACGGCCGCTTGTCGCATACGCAAGCGGCGACGATCCGTAAGGCTCTCGAGGAGGCCGTCGAGCTGGTTCCCAGCCTCACCGCCCCAAAGCTGAAAGGCAGCGACGAGATCAGCATCCAGGTCGTGCCGGTGCGCGGCGAGATCGACATTACCCTCGCCGTTTATATCGCCCATCTCATCACAGCCCGATGCGCGCGTACTGCTGCCGCCAGCAGTCACGCTACGGGTTTGACCGCGCTTGCATCTCTGACGCAGCGCGATGGAGAGGCGCCCCCGTCCGCGATCGTCATCGTCAGCGTCGGTGGAATTCCGAGGCGTCAGCTGCAGTTCATCGCGGCGCGTGCGGGGCGTTATCATCCCAATGCGCGAATTCTCGTGCTCGCACCCCCGCCAAGCACAGAGTCGACCAATTCGCCTCGATCGGAGGCCGCAGACACGGCCAAACAATTGTCGACGGTCGCCGAGTTGCTGGCCAACCTTGATATCGAGACGGCAAACCCCGCCACTCATACAAGCACACGAAGCGTCGACTACGCCGGCTCGCTGGCCGACTCGATGGCTGCGGCGCCGGCCGAGCCCCGCGGCACAGTGATCGTATAGCGGATACCGCCAACGTCGTAGTCGGTCGACAGACTGCCGCGCAGGCCCCGCTCGACGGCGACACGCATGACTCTCGAACCAAAGCCTTGAGTGTGAGGTTGAACGACAGGGGGCCCGTCGCGCTCCTGCCAGACGAGAATCATTTGGCGCTGGCCATCCCGATCCGAAAGCCGCCATTCGAGCTCGACCCGTCCAGTCGGCACCGACCACGCACCGTACTTGGTTGCGTTGGTGGCAAGCTCGTTGAGCAGGAGGCTCAGCAATGTCGCATCATTGTGCCCAACCATGACCGGCGGCCCCCTGGTCGAGAGCGCGTCCGGCCTGGAGCCGATGTACGGGGAAAGCAGCCCCTGCGAGAACACCTCCAGGTCAGACGCATGGGCGACGTTCGGACTGAGGAGATCCTGCACCCGCGCAAGCCCGGCCAGTCGCGATCGGAAGGCGCGGTTGAAGTCCTCGATGCTGCTTGCGTGTCGACCCGTCTGCGACGCGATAGCCGTCACAACGGCCAGTGTATTCTTGACGCGATGAATAAGCTCCTGGTTGGCAAGCTGCGCCGCCTCCTGCGCACGCTTCCTCTCGACAACCTCGCCCTGGAGTTGACGCTCCGCCAGAGCGTAGCGGTGTCGCGAATAGTCGAGAACGGCCGAAATCGCAGCCAGCAGGCAACTGCACAAGAGGCCCAAGCCGAAAACCGACCAAGGACGCCACCACTCGACAAGCCCATCGACTCGCGGGAGCGAGCTCGCGCGCAACGTCCAGCGCGTCCCGCCCACGGTCACCGCATAAGTCTCGACGAATGCTGAATGCGGCGACTGAATTGCCGGGACGGGATGTGACGAACCCGGTGGAAGGCTGTCATACATCAAGGCCCCGGAATCGAGACCATCTCCGTCGAATATCTCGAGCCGCAGGCGGCCGAGCGCACCCGGCGCGTGCCGCCGGAGCGCCTGGTTGAAAAAGTCTCGCATCCGAAAAACGCCGTAAACCCAGCCCCCGATCTGCGCGCGCCGAGCCTCCGTCGTGCCTGGCCGGCCGCCACCGGAGTAGTACGGCATATAGAGCAGTGCTCCCGGCTGCGGATCGTCGACGGTTTCCTGCATAAGGGTCACACGACCGGAGAGCGCCGGCTCGCCCGTATCGCGCGCGCGCTCCATGGCAGCGCGCCGGATCGGCTCCGAGTACATGTCGAAGCCGAGCGCCCGTTCGTTCCGCCAGTCGAGCGGCTCCAGATGGACGATCGCAGTATAGAATGAGCGCTGGCCGGGGGGTCTGAAGTTGAAGCCACTGAGGCCTTCCGCCTTCTGCGCGGCGACGAGCGCTTCGATCTGGTCGGCTTTGACAGCGCGGACATAACCCAGCCCCTGACTTCCCGGAGAATGCTCGGGCAACGCCAGCGAACGCACGAAGATGGACCAGTCACGGCGCGTTAGCGGTCCCGCTGCTTCGGCGAGCCCCGCCCCCGCGCGCAGCGATTGCTCGTAGGTTCGCATCACGTCGACGATGGCCTCCCGCGCCGATCGCACCTCCAGCTTGAATGAGTTCTCTGCCCTGGCCAGAACCTCCGCTCGCGTCATCCACGCGAAATACGAGGCAAGCGTGAGCGAGATGGCGAGAACCACGACGGTCGGCGTAAACGGCCGCAAACGCCGCGCTCCCGTTCCAGCCTCCAGCAACCGCATGAGACGCTCGCCCCGCCATGATGCTCCGCCACCGATGGCCGCTACGGCGAGATCAGCGCAATTCGATGCCCAACCCACGGGAACGCCCTTCGCCGGAACTTCGGATCGCGGTCAATCTAGCGCCGGAGGGCAGAGGTGCCAATCCACCCACCCCGCTTGCCGCTCAGCTCGCCGTTTTCAGATTTTGCACCGGGCCGACTTTCCCGGATGGCTCGAGGGCTCGTACCACCCGCTTAAACGGCGGTCCTTAATCTACGACATACCGGCGTCGGCATTTTTGGCAGCCCCAATCAACCAGGAACACCCCTTGCCGTCCCGCGTTCTCGTTGCAGGAGCCTCAAGGGAGTTCACGACATGCAAACCACCGACACGCACCAGAGCCTCATCTCGAGCGAGCGCGTTCAAGGCACGACCGTCTATTCGCCCAACGGCGACGATATCGGAACCGTCGACCACGTCATGATCGACAAGCAATCGGGTCAAGTCGCTTACGCCGTCATGAGCTTCGGCGGCTTCCTCGGCATGGGAGAGAGCCACCATCCCGTACCTTGGAATGCCCTCAAGTACGACACCTCGCTCGGCGGCTATCGCACCGGCATCACCGAGGCGCAGCTGCAGGGGGCCCCGGCTTTCAGCGAGTCCGCCTGGGGCGACCGCGATTGGGAGCGCCGCACGTACGATCACTATGGCGTTCCCTACTACTGGGGTGCCGGCGCGGTCTGATAACAATACGGCGCGATAATAAAAAGGCGGCTTGGCGATCACTCGCCAAGCCGCCTATCAGTGAACCTGGTCTGGGAAGGCCGTTACTTCGCGATCTTCGGCAGCGCCCGGACCTGCTCCGAATTCATGCCGAGCACGATGCGATCGTTCTCGAGCTTGAATTGGCTGGGGAGCACCTTGCGATATCGGCGTGCAGCTCGGTCACCTTGCCCGACGTGTCACGCTGGATCGCGGCAACTTCGCCGACATTTTTCGCGTCACTGCTGTAGACAGCCTTATCGACCCACGAAGAAGCCTGCTCGTCGGTCAGTGTCATCGCTTGACCGGCTGCGGTGCTCGGCGTCGTGGGCGTCGCAGCGGGCGCGGTCGTCGAAGGGGCCGGGGTGGTTTGCGGCTGTGTCTGTGCGTGCGCAACCGAGCCCGCGAGGGCGAGAGCCGCAGCGAACGGGATAAACCGTTTCATGGTGTTTCTCCTGACATTCGAAATCTGACAAGCAGCTATCGCTGCTCGGGATAGAAACGGAAACATCAGGATCAAGTTCCATAGCTACACACATTTTGCAAACTCGGATCCGGGTCAGACGTGT
>LNDR01000378.1 GCA_001464755.1 Rhizobiales bacterium Ga0077524 | reverse complement strand
AGCGACTGCTGCAGCACTTCTGCCCGGAGGTCGTCGAGGTGCGCGCCGTCTGATTGTGCGGAAAGAGGCGCGGCAGGTGCTCGTAAAATTGGGTGTCGTGACCAATTACGGCGCACACTGAAGCGGTCATCGACTTGGCGCGGTTCTGCTCGGACAAAAATGGCGCGATGCGCTGCTTGGCAGCATCGGACTTCAAGAAGACGACGCGGGCCGGCAGGCAATTGGCGCTGGTCGGCCCCATCTTCATCAGGTCGACCATTTCGCGAAGCAGGCTGTCGGGCACATCCTTCTTCTGCCACGCATTCTGGCTTCGGGCGTCGGTGAAGAGCTGCTTCAGGGCTGCCCCGCCCAGTCGATCGGTCATGATGGTCTCCTGATCTTCGATACCTCGAACAATGCCATGAAAAACCCTGCTCCGGGCGAAGCAGGGTGGTCGAATTTCCGGCCGTGGTGCGACCCTATCAGACGGCGCGCACCTCGACGACCTCCGGGCAGAAGTGCTGCAGCAGTCGCTCGATGCCGCCCTGCAAGGTGGCCGTGGAGGACGGGCAACCTGAGCAAGCGCCGCGCATGTGGAGGTAAACGATGCCCTCGCGGAAGCCGTGGAAGACGATGTCGCCGCCGTCGTTGGCGACCGCCGGGCGTACACGAGTCTCGAGCAGCTCCTTGATGGTCGCTACAGTCTCGGCATCCTCAGGTGCGAAATCCTCGGTATCCTCGTCATCGTTGGCCTGGGAGCCGTCGACGACGGGGGCGCCCGACATGAAGTGCTCCATGATGGCGCCGAGGACGGCAGGTTTCAGGTGCTGCCACTCGATGTCGCCCTTGGTCACCGAGATGAAATCGGAGCCGAGGAAAACGCCAGAAACGCCATCGATGCCGAACAGGCGTCGCGCCAGGGGCGAGGCAGCCGCCTCGGAGGGAGCGCGGAAATCCACCGTGCTGTCGCCGAGGACGACCTTGCCGGGGATGAACTTGACGGTGGCCGGGTTCGGCGTCGCCTCGGTCTGGATGAACATGGGTGGCCTCATTTTGCTCGTGATAGGGTCTCGTGGCGGACCCCGAGTGGCGTTATCTCGCCGTAATCCGAGTCCGTGAGTTGGAATTCTTTTAATATATTGGAGAGCCGGGGTCAAAGAACCAGCGCAAAGCGCACTCCGCGAACTCAAGGCCCTTACCGACGCGACGATACCGCGCGGAGTGCAACCCTGGCCCGTGACCGGACGTTCAACTGTGATCGTCCAATCCGGCATCGACGAGGGCTGCAATGAGCCACACATACCCGGTCTATCGAGATCTCGCCGGTCAAGTGGCGCTGGTGACGGGGGCATCGTCGGGTCTGGGCAGGGCTGCAGCGATTGCGCTCGGGCAAGCAGGTGTCCGCGTCGTGGTGAACCATCCGCCGTCGGACGACTCCCGCGGGCGCGCGCTTGCCGTGGTCGCCGAGATCGAAGCCTTGGGCGGCGAAGCGCTGGCGATCGCTGGCGACGTCTCGAGGGAGGATCAGGTCGACGGCCTCATGGCCGAGGCGGTGGCGCGGCTTGGGACACTGCACCTCATCGTCGCCAACGCTGGCATCGAACGGCGCTCGGCCGTCGAGGACATGACGCTCGACAGCTGGAAGGCGGTCATCGACGTGAACCTTACGGGGGCATTCCTGACAGCGCGCGGCGCCGTGCGCGAGTTCCTGCGGCGCGGCGTGCCGGCTGCGGGCACGGCAGCACTCGGCAAGATCGTCTTCACCAGCTCGGTGCACGAAACAATTCCCTGGGCATTCCAGTCCAACTATGCGGCATCGAAGGGCGGAATCGCGCTCCTGATGCGCTCGCTGGCGCAGGAGCTTGCGCCCCGCAAGATCCGCGTGAACTCCGTGGCGCCGGGTGCAATCAAAACGGCGATCAACACCGACGCCTGGTCGACGGACGAAGCGCGAGAGAAGCTTCTCACACTCATTCCTTATGGGCGTGTCGGCGAGCCCGAGGATATTGCGGGGGCAATCCTCTGGCTGCTCTCGGACGCCTCCGACTACGTCAATGGCACGAGCCTCGTCGTCGACGGTGGCATGCTCCTCTATCCCTCGTTTCGCGGTGACGGATAGGCGGCAGCACGCGTTTGCGGATGTCGGTGCGAGCGAGCGAGGCCCAAGATGCAACGCATCGAAGATTACGGCTTGATCGGCAATATGATCTCGGCGGCATTGGTCGGCCGCGATGGCTCCATAGACTGGCTGTGTCTGCCGCGGTTCGATTCCGGCGCCTGTTTTGCCGCCCTGCTCGGGACGCGGGATAACGGCCACTGGTCGATCGCGCCCACTTCGCCACACGTCTCGAGCCGCAGGTACATCCCCGACACGGCGGTGCTCGAGACTCGCTTCGAAACCAGCCAGGGCACGGTCACCGTGACGGATTTCATGCCGTTCACGACCGACGAGCAAAAGGTAGACCTTGTGCGGATCGTACGCGGCGTGGCGGGGACCGTCGCCATGTCGACCGAACTCGTGATGCGGTTCAACTACGGGCAAGCGGTGCCGTGGGTGCGACGGCGCGACTATGGGCTCAGCGCCGTTGCCGGCCCCGATGCCGTCGAGTTGCATACGACTGTTCCTCTGCACGGTCAGTGCATGACGTCGGTGGCAGACTTCACCGTGCAGGCCGGTGATGCGGTGCCCTTCACGCTCTCCTATCATCCCTCGCACAAGATGCCGCAATTCGTCCGCGACAGCGCCGAAAGCCAGAATCAGACGGTCTCGTGGTGGCGGGAGTGGGTGAAACACGGTCAATACCGGTCCGACAACGATCTCTGGTCGGAGGCGGTCAAGCGGTCGCTGATCACGCTCAAAATGCTGATCTACCAACCAACGGGCGGAATCATCGCAGCGCCGACAACGTCGCTGCCGGAAACCATTGGCGGGTCACGCAACTGGGACTACCGCTACTGCTGGCTTCGCGATTCCGCACTGACCTTCTATGCGCTGATCAACGCCGGCTATCGGGACGAGGCGGTTGCGTGGCGAACATGGTTGCTGCGCACCGTCGCCGGGCATCCGCAGCAGATGCAGATCATGTACGGCATGGCGGGCGAGCGGTGGCTGCCCGAGGTCGAAGTGCCGTGGCTCGCTGGCTACGAGAACAGCAGGCCGGTTCGCGTCGGCAACGGCGCGATGGGGCAGGTCCAACACGACATCTACGGCGAGTTGATGGAAACGCTTCACGCCGCCCGGGAAGCGGATGTCAGCAAGCGCGAGGACGCATGGACCATGCAGCAGGTCATGCTCAAGACGTTGCTCTCCACTTGGCGCGATCCCGATCATGGAATCTGGGAGGTGCGGGGGCCGGTCCGGCACTTCACCCACTCGCGTCTGATGTCGTGGGTGGCGTTCGACCGCGCGGTGAAGAGTGTCGAGCATTTCGGGCTCGACGGGCCAGTCGCGGCATGGCGCGCCGCGCGCGACGAGATCCGGGCCGACATCCTGACTCATGGCTTCGACACCGAGAAGGGGAGCTTCGTTCAGCATTACGGAGGCAAAGCACTCGATGCGGCGCTGCTGCTGATCCCGCAGGTTGGCTTCCTGCCCGCCGACGATTATCGGGTCACGGGCACAATCGCAGCGATCGAGCGGGAATTGAAGCGGGGCGGACTTGTCCTGCGGTATCGACCAGAGCACGTCGACGACGGTGTCGGCGGGAAGGAAGGAGCCTTCCTCGCGTGTTCATTTTGGTTGGCCGACGCCTATGTCATGGGCGGACGGGACGCCGAGGCGCGCGACCTTTTCAACGAGCTTCTCGGCTTGCGCAACGATCTTGGCCTGCTCGCCGAGGAGTACGATCCCATCCGGAAGCGGCTCGTCGGCAATTTCCCGCAGGCCTTCTCGCATATCGGCCTGATCAATACGGCCTGCAACCTGGCGCGGCCTACCGGAGGCCCAGCCCGACAGCGCGCCGAGCGCAGGGCCCCGAAGAACGGCGATTGACCTTTCGAATGGCCGCGTGGCGTGCCGTCTGGCTTGCGATTCAGGCCATGGCTTTGAGGTCGTCGAGGGAGAGATTGCCCGGAACGATAACGATCGGGATCGGGAAATTGCCGGCGAGCTTGCCGGTGGCGAGCGACGAGACCAGGGGACCCGGGCCGCCTTTGTCGACCGCGGCGCCGAGGATCATGATGGCGATGTCCTCGTCCTCGTCGATCAGCTTCAGGATCTCCTCGGGGCGCTTGCCTGAGCGGACGACCTCCTCGGTCGGGATTGTTTCGAAGCCGGCCTTGTCAAGTTTGCGGCGGTTAAGGCGGAAGAGCGCCTTGGCCTTGGCCGTCTCCTCCTCGACCTGCATCGCCTTGACACCGGCCCACTGGGTAAAGTCGGTCGGCTCGATCACATAAAGCAGGGCGATCTGGCCACCGGTATGGCCGATACGGCTGGCCGCGAAGTAGAGCGCGCGCTCCACCTCGGGCGTCTCGTCGACGATCACCAGGAACTTGCGACGGTGACCTTGCTCGAAAACTCGGCGCTTCTTGACCATGCTTCATGTTGCCATGCGAGGGCTCGGCCTACAACCGGGACGGAGCGCGACGACGCATTCGCCCAAAATATAAGTAAATCCAATGCCTTGAACTTGTCCGCTCAAGCTCGGACAAAGCCGACGAGGTCCTTTACCTCGTCCATGATCGGCGCCGCTATGGCCCTGCCACGGCGCGCACCATCGGCCAGAATGCGATCGATCTCGGCCGGATCGGCGTAGAGGCGACTCATCTCGGCGGTGATGGGTGCGAGCTTGGTGACAGCCACGTCGGCGAGTGCTTTCTTGAAGATTGAGAACTGACCGCCGCCGAATTCCTGCAGAGTCTGCTCCTGAGTGGTACCGGCGAGCGCCGCGTAGATGCCGGTGAGGTTGTCCGCCTCGGGCCGGCCATCGAGGCCCTGCGGCTCGGAGGGGAGTGCGTCTGGGTCGGTCTTCGCGCGCTGGATCTTGCGGGCGATGGTGTCGGCATCGTCGGTCAGGTTGATGCGCGACAGGTCCGAAGGATCGGACTTCGACATCTTCTTGGTGCCGTCGCGCAGGCTCATGACGCGTGTTGCCGGACCGAGGATCATCGGCTCGGGCTGCGGGAAGAAGATGCCGTCGGAATAGCCCTTGGCGACAATCGCCTCGCGCCAGTCGTTATTGAATTTCTGGGCGATGTCGCGGGACAGCTCGAGATGCTGCTTCTGGTCTTCGCCCACGGGCACGTGCGTGCCGCGGTAGACGAGAATGTCGGCCGCCATCAAGTTCGGATAGGCGTAGAGGCCGACGGACGCGTTCTCACGGTCCTTGCCGGCCTTCTCCTTGAACTGGGTCATGCGGTTGAGCCAGCCGAGGCGAGCGACGCAATTGAAGATCCAGGCGAGCTCGGCGTGCTGGTGCACCTGGCTTTGATTAAAGATGATGCTGGTCTTGGGGTCGATGCCGCAGGCGATATAGGCGGCAGCCGCGCGGCGGATCGACTGCCGCAGCTCATTCGGATCGAGCCAGTCGGCAGTGATGGCGTGAAGGTCGACGACGCAATAGATGCACTCGTGCGTCTTCTGCATGGCGACCCAGTTGATCAGCGCGCCCAAATAGTTACCGAGGTGCAGGCTGCCCGTGGGCTGCATGCCGGAGAAGACTCTTGGGCGGAGTGCGATCATCGTTCAGGCTCCCGTTGGCGCGGGCGCGTTATCGCGCGGCATAGAGCCCGGTGCAAGGGTGGCGTCCTTCGGCAACACTGCGGCAGTCCGCGACTCTCGCACATATTGTGATCGACGGGCGGCCGTGGCCATCTCGTCGGGGGCCAGTGACCGAGAGGGGATATAACCGATGAAAGCCATCAGTGCGCTTGCCACGGCAGCGGCCATTACAGCCTCGATGTTGATCTTGGCGCCGGGAGCATCGGCGGCACAATGTATCGACAAGGGCGGCCGCGGCACGGGCTCCAGCATACCTGGCGCCAAATTCCAAGCTTGGGAGGCCGTCTTGCAGGCCACCGACTGGGGCATGTGGGCAGTCTGGATCTCGTCGGGCGCCAAGGTGGGCTCGGCGGCGTCCGGCTACAAAGTATCGAACTATCGTGAGAAATGCGGCAACGGTGGCGCTCTCGGCAAGGAGTGCATCATCCGCGCGAAGCTGTGCAAGTGATCGGGTGGGTGCGGCGACGAGCGGCCGGATAGGCTGGTGCGCGGTCAGACCCGACCAATCGATCAGGCTGGCCGCTAGGTCCGGCGAAGCCAGCCCTTGCCGGTGAGTGCTGGTCGGCGACCAAGCCGGCGATCGGTCGTGACGACGGGCGGCTCAGCAGGGCGCGACATTCCGTGCCATCGACGGTAAGCTGCGGCAGTTCGCGGTCAACCCCTTCGGAACGGAGCGCACCATGGCCCTAGAGGAACGCGCCAGCGTCTGCACGCTCGACTGTCCTGACACCTGCAGCCTGACCGTCACCGTGGACGGCGATACAATCGTGAAAGTGCGCGGTTCGGAGGCGTTGCCGCTGACGGCCGGCGCGATCTGCAACAAGGTGGCGCATCACACGGTCGGCTTCGTGCATGGACCGGGACGGCTGACGCATCCGATGCGGCGTGTTGGCCCCAAGGGCTCCGGCCAGTTCGAGCGTATCTCGTGGGCCTCAGCGCTCGACCTCATTCACGAGCGGGTGTCGGACGTCATCGCCAAGCACGGGCGCGAGGCGGTGATGCCGCTCAATTACGCCGGCCCGCACGGCATGCTGGCCATGGAGAGCATGTCGCTGCGCTTCTTCCACAAGCTCGGCGCAACGCAACTCTACCGGCGATCGATGTGCGGCGCGGTGCGCACAGAAGCCTGGACTGGCACCTACGGCACAGTGACGGGGATCGGCCCCGAGGCGGCGAGCGAGGCGAAGCTCAACGTGGTGTGGGGCAACAACGCCACCGTCGCCAACCTGCATCTGGTGCGCAACATCCGGCAGGCGATGCGCAAGGGCGGACGGCTGGTCGTGGTCGATCCGCTGAGAACCAAGATCGCGGAGCAGGCCGACCTGCATCTGGCGCTTCGGCCTGGCACGGACGTGGTGCTGGCCTTTGCGCTTGCTGCGGAGTTGGAGCGGATGGGCAGGCATGATGCGGCATTCATCGCGGCCAACGTGCACGGCTACGACGAGTTCATGGCCGGGGCACGCGCTTGGAGTGTCGATCGAGCGGCGGAGGTTTGTGGCGTTTCGAGCGACGCCATCCGCACACTGGCTGCGTGGATGGCGGAGGCCGATCCGCTGGTGGTCTCACTCGGCAACGGGCTGGAGCGGGGACGGAACGGTGGCAGCGGCATACGGGCTGCCATCGCGTTGCCGGCGCTGCTCGGCAAGCTCGACCGGCGCAATGGGCTGGTGCTGGGCGCGGGCAATGCTTTCCCGAAGACGCCCGCCAAACTCGTGCGGCCCGATCTGCTGCCGGGGCCGACACGGACCATCGACATCATGGATGTCGGCCGCCATCTGGCGGACGACGACGTGGACCCGCCGCTCCGGGCACTGTTCATCTACAATCACAATCCGATCGTGGTGCACGCGGACCAGAACCGGATGCGGCGTGGCTTGATGCGCGACGATGTTTTCCTCGTCGGCATCGAGGTCGTGAACACGGAGAGCATGGCACTTTGCGACGTGGTGCTGCCCGCGGCGACGCATTTCGAGCAAGACGATCTCTACGGCGCTTATGGCCATCACTGGTTGCAGCGCGCGGAAGCGGTCATCCCGCCGGTCGGCGAGGCGCTGCCGAACACGGAGATTTTCCGGCGGCTCGCGGCACGGTTCGGCTTCGACGACGCCTGCTTCAAGGCATCGGACAAGGCGCTGATGGACGAGGCAGTCGATGCGAGCCACCCGGCGCTCAAGGGGCGGCGGCCGAGCGAGATCTCCACGCGGGAGGCGCTGCGGATGACAGCGCCGGACGGGCGGGCGCTGGCGCTCTTCGACACGCACAAGCCGGCGACACCGTCTGGCAAGGTTGAGCTGGTCTCGGACGTGCTCGCCGAGCGGTGGGGTGCGGACGCCCGCGTGCCACGCTTCAGGCCGCGGGACGAGCGTTTTCCTTTGATGCTGATCTCACCGGCATCCGACGCGCGGGTTTCATCCACGCTGCTCGGTTCGGGCGGGGCGGCGGCCGAGATTCCACCGCTGATGATGAATCCGGCGGATGTGGCGGCGCGCAAGCTCGAGGGCGCGGCGACGGTGCGCGTGTGGAACGATCTCGGCGAGGTGCTGCTGCCGCTGGTCGTGACGGACGCCGTGCCGCCAGGGGTGGTTGCGTCGGAGAAGGGCGCATGGATCGCCACTAGCCCGAATGGGCAGACGATCAGCGCGCTCGTCTCGGCGGAGCGCCGAGCCGATCTGGCGAAAGGCGCCTGCTACAACGACGTGGGCGTGGAGGTGGTGGCGGCGTAAGGCTCAAGGAACCCTGGGAACGGTGCCGGGGTCCGCGAGCAGGCGGCGCACGAAGTTGCAGCCATTACCCGGCCGGTTGAAATGCCGATAGGCCGCCGCAGCAAACCTGGCCGGGTTCATCGCCTCGACGAGATCGTTGAACATCTCGCTGGTGAAGACGTCCTCGCCTGCAAATCGCGCGAGGTAGGTGGCGCGAGCGTGCGGAGGCAGCGCGCTGAGCTGTGCGACCGCGGCGATGTACTCGTGGATGGCGTGGCACGGGGAAACCCTCAGGTTCTGATGCACAATGGCGTGCGCGACCTCGTGCACGATCAGGCTGCGATGCAGGTCGTCCACGGGGAGCGACCGCAGGACACTCATCGGCTCGTCGTCGGGAATGCTCGTTATGAGCTTCTCCGTAGCTGACCGACCCAGGATGAAGGCCACGTCTGGATTAGGCCGGAAACGACCGAAGACGCAGCTCCCGTAGTCGTCACGGATGTCGGCGGCGAAACGGATGGTGTAGGGCTTCAAAGCCAATAGGCTGCAGAGGCCAAGCTCGCTTTCCGCCCAGCTCGCGGCCTCGCAGACACCGGGAACCTCGGCTGGAGGGACGGCGTCCAGAAGCGCCCGCGTGCCGGAACAGCGCTCGCCAAAAGCCGTAACGGGGGCCGCGCTCAGCGCCACGGCTATGGCGGCGAGGGCGAACTTTAGGAGAGATGACGCGGTCACCATCGCCGCACTTTTGCAGCTTTCAGACCGAGCTGCTTGATGTGCGACAAGCCGAGGCTTGATCCCTCAAGCGTGCGCCACCCGAAAGCGTGAGCCGGGCGGTGGCGGGCTCTCGGGTGACCCGGCAAAGCATTGGGCGATGGACATCCAGCGGGCGGCGATGTCGCCAGTGACGACGAGTTCGGTGTCGGCGATGTTTCGGACCTGGGTCACGACCTGACAGAACTCGAGCGCGGACCCGGTGACACTGCCGGCGGTCGAACCTTCGTGCCATTGCCAGACGCCGCCGGATGGCGCGGTGAGGTAGACACGCGGAACGGCCGGCGGAACCGGCTCACCGCGATTGGCGAAGGTCCAGCCGAAGGTGCGCACGCCGATGACGGCGATATTCTCGAGGCGATCGGTCGGCACGCGGTGGAGGCCCAGAACATCGTAAATGTCGTGGCCGTGGGCCCAGACCTCCATCTGGCGCGCGGTGACGAACATGCGGACACCCATGTCCGGGCCGGCCCACTTCAAACGGGCATCGGGTCCCAGTGCAGAGAGACGAGCTGGAAGCTGCTCCGCTGTCGCTCGCCAAGCGGCGAGGAGATCTGCGCCGTTGAGATGGCCGAACGACTGGCGAGCCTCGGCGTGCAAGGTGAGACCGGCGGCACGTTTCCTGCGGCGTTCTGCAAGCAGCGCATCGAACTCGGCGGGGCGCTCGGCGCTGGTCAGCGCCATGTGGTCACCCTGGTGGAGATGCCGGACAAGGTCGGCAATGGTGTAGGCCTTGAACTGGGTGGGCGTAGCCCAGGCGGACTCTGGCAGAGGTGCCAGGATCGCTGCCAGCTCGGCCACCTCGGTGCGAAAATCGTCGATCTGCTGCATGAGCGATGGCGTCCCTGCCGTTGAATGCCTCACCATGTTGGGCATGGAGGAGCGTCGCCGGCAAGTCGAGGGTAGGGCATCGCCTGGCCAAAGCCGCAGCAACGGGCCGATCATGCGATCGATGCCGCACCAACGCGAGCCAAAGCGATGGGACTAAGGTCGAGCTTGCGCCGACCGGAGCCCGGATCAGCGCTTGGCGGGCTTTGCATTCTCAGCCGCCATGGCCTGGCGGATCACGGCATCGGGATCAGTCGCAGCGGCAGCCGCTTTCGGAGCGGGTTTTGAAGCGGCCTTGGCAACCGCCTTCGCCGGCGCGGCTGCCTGCTCCATCGGTAGCGCCTTGCCCCAGGAGGCGGTCTTGACCGGCTCCGCCATCGCTGAGCCTGCGGCGACTGCCGGTGTCGCCCCGGCGGTATCGTCGGCGCCCTTGGACTGCAGGCCGACGACAAGCGCCAGGTTCTGCTGGACGCGCGGATCAGTCGTGCCGGTGCCGGCAGCCTGGCGCAACAGCGCCTCGCCGCGAGCAGCCTGGCCGTCCATGGTGTAGGCCATGGCCAGATTATTCATGAGCGAGGCCTGCTCGGGTGCGAGGCTCCGCGCTTTCTCGAAGAACTCGATCGAGTCCTTGAAGCGGCCCTGCTTCGCAAGCACAGTGCCGCGTGCCGAAAGGATGCGCCAATCGGGCTTCGCCGGATCGTCGGCGCGAAGCAGAAGCTGCTCTGCAGTCGAGACCTGGCCCAGCTCGAGCGAGAGGCGGCCATACTCTGAGAGAAAATCCTTGTCGTCCGGCGCGTAGGGATAGCTCGATTGCATGACCGAGAGCGCCTGGGCTTTGCGGCCGAGCGCTTTCAAATTGCGCGCATAAGCGATGGCCGCCTTGGGATCACGCGGATTCTTTCCGTGCTGCTCGCCCCAGTAGGTTGTCGCCTTCTCGAGCTCGGCCTCTGGCCGCTCACCGGCGCTTGCCGTGGCGATGTCGACCGTCTTGGGCTTATCGCCGCCGAGACCGAGGTTGATATCACCGCCGGATTGCGCGCAGCCGCCCAGGAAGAGGGCGACCGAAACCACCGCCACCGAAGCGGCAGAACGCGAAATCCCATGCACCATCGAGGCTTCGCCGACGACCTTGCTCATCCGACTACTCTCCAATGACGCAGCGGCTTTGCTGCGCGAATCGATCTGTTCCCTGCCGCTACATTCCGACACAGCGGTCAACAAATGCTTAAGTGTTGTCGAACGGGACACAGTGACCGAAGCCGTTGTCAGCGCATCGCCAGCGCGCTAGAGCGCGGCGACGGAAGCTCGTGAACGACCCGCCCCATCGCCAGACGCGGATACCCCCATGACCGACCTGCTCCCAGCTCTCGACCAGGCTGCCCTCGACGCCGTGCTCGTTCCCGCGGGAGCCGGAGGGGTTCCGACGCGGCCGATCTTTCTCGTGCGACCGCGCGATCTCGAGGCTGGACAGACGACGTTGCCACTGGAGCCGCGGCACAGGACGTGGCTCAAGGCCTTAGGCTTCAAGGGTGCGGTGCGGCGGCATGCGCTGCTACCCGAGCCAGACGGCACGATCGCCGGAGCCGTCCTCGGGATCGGCGAAGGCAGCGAGCTGGCGCCGTGCGAGCCGGTCGAGACGCTGATGGGTTTGCTGCCACCCTTGCTTCCGACCGGCGACTGGCATCTGGCGACGCCTGTAGGGAATGCCGGGCTCGCGGCATTGGCATGGGCGCTCGGGGCGTACCGTTTCCGGCGCTACAAATCCGCAAATGGCGACGCTCTGCCTCGGCTCGTGGCTCCGGACGGCGTCGACCGCGCCCAGCTTTGTGCGATGGCCGAGGCGATGTGGCTCGGGCGCGACCTGATCAACACGCCAGCGAACGACATGGGCCCTGAGGAGATAGAGGAAGCGGCACTGCGCATCGCGCGCCATCACCGCGCGGCGGCGGTTTCGATCGTCGGCGATGATCTCCTGCGGCAAAATTTCCCGCTGATCCATGCGGTGGGGCGTGCGAGTCCGCGGGCGCCACGGCTAATCGACATCACGGCGGGGCGCGCGGACGCACCGAAGGTGACGATCGTCGGCAAGGGCATCGCGTTCGATACAGGCGGCCTCGACATAAAGCCGTCCAGCGCCATGCTCCTGATGAAAAAGGACATGGGCGGCGCCGCGTCGGCTCTGGCGCTGGCGCACATGATCCTGGCGACGGGCCTGGACGTCCGACTGCGACTGATCATCGCCGCGGCGGAGAACAGCGTCTCGGGCAACGCATTCCGGCCGGGCGACGTGATCCGCAGCCGCGCGGGCAAGACGGTCGAGATCGGCAATACCGACGCGGAGGGTCGCCTCGTGCTGGCGGATGCGCTGGCACTCGCCGACGAGGAGGCGCCCGATCATGTCTTCACATTCGCGACGCTGACCGGGGCTGCCCGCGTCGCGCTCGGTCCGGAGATCGTGCCGTTCTATTGCGACGACCTCGAGCTGGCTGCCAGTCTGACGGCCTCCGGTGACGCCGTCGGCGACGCGGTTTGGCGGATGCCTCTGAGGACGCCCTACGAGGGCTGGCTCGATAGTCAGGTTGCCGACATGAACAATGTCGCGGAGGGCGGGTTCGCCGGCTCGATCGTCGGTGCGATGTTCCTCAAGCGGTTCGTGCCGCGCGCCCGTCGTTTCGCCCATTTCGACATCTATGGATGGCGGCCGCAGGCGAAGGCGCTCGGGCCGCGCGGCGGCGAGGCGCAAGCAGCGCGGGCGGTGCTCGAAGCTCTGTCGCGCACCTATGGGCGACGGGCGAGTTGAGGATCAGAGCATGGCGACCAGCGACGGCAGCCCACGACCCGACCGGCGCACGCATGCCTGGCGCGAGGACATGGCGGCGGAGGATCTGCGTGGACGCGTGGACGCCCCGCGATATGTCGCCGGCACACCGGGGCGCGTAACTGCGCCGATCCTGGCTCTGCGCAGGCAACCCGAGGCGACATCGGGGCTGGAGACAGAAGCGCTTTTCGGCGAGCGCATGGCCGTGCTCGACGTCGCGGATGGATGGGCTTGGGTGCAGTCGGCACGCGACCGGTACGTGGGCTATGTCATGGCCGAGCACATTTCGCCCGATATGATCGAAGCCACCCATCGCGTGCAGGCGCTCGGCACGTTCGTCTATCCCACGGCCAACATCAAAGCGCCGCCGACGATGAACCTTCCGCTCGGAGCCGAGATCGCGGTGGCGCGCTCGGACGGGCGGTTCGCGGAACTTGCCACGGGGGGCTTTGTGGTTACTCGGCACATTGCGGAGGGGGGCCGGCATGCACGCGATTTTGTCGATGTGGCGGAGCGCTTCATCGGCACGCCCTACCTTTGGGGCGGACGCACACGGATCGGGCTCGATTGCTCCGGTCTCCTTCAAATCGCGCTGGAGGCCGCCGGCATCGCGGCTCCTCGCGACAGCGACTTGCAGGAGGCGGCGCTCGGCTCGGCCGTGCTGGTGCCGCAGGATCTTGAAGGACTGGAGCGCGGCGATCTCGTCTTCTGGCCGGGCCATGTCGGCATCATGGTCGACGGCGTGATGCTACTGCACGCCAACGCGCATCACATGGCCGTGGCCGTCGAGCCGCTAAGGGGAGCGACCGAGCGCATCCGGCGCACTGAAAGCCGCATCTCGGCGATCAAGCGGCTGCCGGGACTTTCGGCAACCGCGTAACGCTGCGGGCGTCAGAAGAGCCGCGAAAGGTAGCCCTGCAGTTCGTGCAAGAGGGTCGCTTGGCTTTTGGCGAATTGCCACCCCATCGTGGCCGCCGGGGCCAGCATCCGGACCATGATGGCGCGGGCCTCGCTGGCGCCTAGATGCTGATTGCGGCCCTCGAGGTAGGAAATGCGAAGGATGGCAACAGCGGCATCGAGGCGGTGCTCCAGCGAGCGGCCGCCCGTGTCCGGAAGCAGATGGTTGTGGTCGACGGCGGCGTTGGCCTCGGCCTCGGCGAGTTCGAGATTGCGCAGCAGACGCCGACGCATAGCCAGTGTCTCTTCCTCGACAGCACGCTGCACCTTGGATTTGAGCAGCAGCCACGGTGGTAGGAAACCGACGACAATCAACACGGCGGTAATGCACAGCCCGACGTAGTCGGTCAGCTCACCGCCCGTGTACCAGATGTAGATGGCCGTCACCACGGTGAAGGCGAGGACGATGCTGGCCCCCTGCGCGCTCATTTGCAGAAACGGCTTGTACTGGCGATCATGGAGGACGATCTCGATCGGCGCGCGGAACGGGTGGTTGCGGATGACCCACCACGTCTTGACCAGGAAGCCGATCAGAACGACCCAGATGTAGGCGTTGAGGAACCATTCGACGGACCAGATGCCCCACATCAAATAATCGATCGGCAGAACGACATCGCCGCCGGCACGTTGGTAGCGGTCGCTGAACAGATAGAGAAAATCGAGCGCGACGAAGGGCATCGAGATCACCAGCGCCGTAAGCGCACCGGGAAAACCGAGAACGCCGTCGACGAGGGTTCGGACCTGACCACCCGGCACCGCGAGATGTGAGACGCCGCGCTGGAATCCCCGCGTGTAGACGTGCACGAAGAGGCGGACCGCGATGATGTGGGCTGCAATGTAGAGCGGCTGGAAATGCCACTCGCGCGACGCGAGGAAAGCGGGAATGCGCGGCGCCAGCGCCAAGCCGGCGAGCCAGATGCCGACAGCCACGACACCGGCGAGAGCCACCGTGCCCCAGATGCGCTGCGGCAGCACGCGATCAATCGGCCATCGGATTCGTTCAGCGCCATCGTAGGAGTTGGGGCGACGCATGCTGTCGCCGGGGCCCCAATCGCCGAGATCGCGGCGCTCGAGACACGGCTCGGAGGGTGCGACCGGTGCGGGCAAGCGCCGCCGCTCTCTGACGCGTGCCACAAGGACCGTCAGCAGCGTCATGGCAACGAGCACGGCGATGCCGGACAATGCCGCGACACGCGCCGCGCGATCGTCTCTCAGCAACGCTTCCAGCTCGCGAAGCGCCGTAGCAATGAACTCGCGCCAACTCATACGACCTTATCGCATAGCGGATCGCGGTCGCGTGTTGCGGGAGGGCAGCACCCGGAGCCAAAACGGCTCGTTACAATCGTTGCAGGCTCAAAAACAGAGGCAGCTCAGGCGGCCTTGATGTTCGAGCGCTTCACGTGATCGAGGTTGGCCCCCTCGATGCGGATCAGCTTGGTCGGGAGCTGGCGGTTTGGCGAGTGCACGACGCCGACGTCGTAGAACTTCACGTCGCCTGGGTTCATGGCGTAGGAACGTACGGCCTCGACCAAAGACGGTCTTTCACCTTCGCCCTTGGTGGTGATCTTCCAGTCGGTCATCTCGGTCTGACCGACGGCTTGGCCATAAATAGCCCAGCTGTTGCCGTGGTCATGCGGCTTGCCCTCAGCCTTGTCCTCGTGGACGTGACCGCAAATGCAGAAGCCCGTGTCCGGGTCCTCGTACAGCACCTTGCGCGGTTTGCAGGCTTCGGCCGTCAAGTGCTTGGCAATGAAGTCCTGATCCTTGCAGGCCTTGGAGACGAGGGCGCAAACCTTCTCGCGACCGGCCGAGCCGGGGTTGGCCGTCAGCGTGGCTTTGATGTCGGAGGCGAGTTGCTCGAGCGTGTAGGACATGGGCGTTCTCCGTGGTGCCAGGATAGGGCTCAGGCGTTCTGCCTGGGCGTCGCGGCGCAGAATATGATGCTACAGGATCTATTCCGCAGGGCAGACGGCGGTCTGTCAAGGGAGGCGATCGTGATCGCCCCAAGTGCGGGGCCATTCCCCTCAGAAGCACCTGCCGACGTGAGTGCCCGCCTTCGCGGGCATGACGGAGCAGGGGGCTCTAAGCCGCGATGGCCTTGCGGGCGGCGGCGACGGCTTCGAGGTGGGCGATCTGGTCACCGGCGAAGCGGAGAACGAGGTGGTGAGCGCCGGCCTTGGCGTAGCCGCTGAGGTATTCGGCAACGTCTGCTGGGCGGCCGGCGAAGCATTCCTGGCGCTTCTTGAGGGCGACGGCCGGAGCGCCGTAATAGGTCTCGAGATAGCGGTCGAGGCGGGCGCCCGCTGCGGCGACATCGTCGTCGAGAGAGAGCGTCAGGTACATGGAGCCGGTGAGCTTGGCCGAGTCGCGGCCGGCGTCGCGGGCGATGTGTTGGACCTCGCTCCACTGCTGGCGCCATGCCTCGGGATTGCCCTCGTTCGGCATCCAGCCGTCGAAGAATTTTCCACACCGCTCGAGGGCGGCGGGGAGCGTTCCGGCGCTCCAGAGGAGGGGGCCGCCGAGACGATGGGGTGTCGGTCCGACGGTCGCCTTGTCGAGCTTCCAGAGGCCGTCCCAGGTGACCGGCTCGCCGGACCACAGCGCGCGGGCCAGGCGGAGCCCTTCCATCATGCGGCCGACGCGTTTCTCGAACGGCACGCCCGCAGCTTCGAACTCGGCGCGGATCGAGGGTACGTCGCGGGCAATGCCGACGCCGAGGACGAGCCGGCCCTCGGAGATGCGGTCGATGGTGGCCGCCTGATGGGCGAGCAGGACGGGGTTGCGGAGCGCCGGCAGCAGCACCGCCGTGCCGACGAGGACACGGGGTACACGGGCAGCGACGGCAGCGAGCATGGCGAGCGGCTCGTGGCGCGGGCGCGCGGTGAGGCTGTCGCCGATCCAGATGCCGTCGAAGCCCAACAGCTCGGCGCGCGACGCGAGGCTCAGCATCCCCGCCGTCTCGTTGCGGCCAGACATGATCATCTCGCGGGTGGGCAGCAAGTAGCCGAGCTCGAGGGGCATGGGTGGGCTCCGGTCGGAGATGGCGTTGGCGATTGGGGCGAGTGAAGCAGAGATGGGGGGCGTGGGGAATGGGGTGATGGAGGGTTGGTTGTTGCGGTCGAGGCCGCCCTCAGCGGATCCTGGATGGTCGCCCTTGGTCTCTTGGGGTGACGTCGGCGGCAAAGCGGCAACGATTGGCCAGGACTGGAACTGACACTTTCTACGGGATGCGCTAATCTAAGCTGATTGGTTTAACCGGGCAGAGCCTCAATATGACCGATCACGGTCGACCGACAAAAAGACATCGCAATGCGTCCGAGAAGCGAACGCTTCGTTCGGAAGAACTCAATGATTTCGCAAGAAAGGCGGGTCGCAAGGCTCAAAAGGGTAAAGAGCCGAACGACCGAGGATATGATCATTCGTTGGCGCGTTCGATAAGACGAATGAAGCCAGAGATTCTAGATAGATTGCTGCGCGACGGAGAGGACGAATGATGTGGGGACGCTTCCCCCACCTACTCAAACGCTCCCAAAATACCCCTCGATGAACCGCTCGTAGATGTCCGTCAGCTTGACAAGGTCCGACACGGGGCAGCGTTCGTCGATAGCGTGGATGGTTTCGTTGACGAGGCCGAACTCGATGACGGGGCAGTAGGCCTGGATGAAGCGGGCGTCGGAAGTGCCGCCGTTGGTGGTGAGCGCGGGGCTGCGGCCGGTGAGATCGGCGACGGCGCGGCGCATGGTCTCAACGAGGGGGCCGGGCTTGGTCAGGAAGACGTCGCCGGTGCCGGAGAAGGTGACGTCGTAGCGGGCGGCGACGGTCTTGCCGGCGATCTTGAGCTGCTCGCGGACCCAAGACTCGACTTTCGGGCGGCGCCACAAATCGTTGTAGCGGATGTTGAACTTGGCGCGCGCCTCGCGCGGGATGACGTTGGCTGCGGTATTGGGCGCCGAAATGACGGTCACCTGCAAGCTCGATGGCTCGAAGTCGGGCGTGCCGGTGTCCAGCATTGTGGATGAGAGACGGTCTACTAGCCGAGCGAGCTTCGGGATCGGGTTCTCGGCCATGTGCGGGTAGGCGGAGTGGCCCTGCTTGCCGTGGACGATCAGTTCGCCCGAAAGCGAGCCCCGGCGGCCGATCTTGATCTCGTCGCCCAGCGCCTTCGGGTTCGACGGCTCGCCGACCACGCAAGCGTCGATCCGCTCGCCATTGTCGCGCATCCAGTCGAGCACCTTCATCGTGCCGTTGATAGAGGGGCCTTCCTCGTCGCCGGTGATGAGGAAGGAGATCGAAAAGTCAGGCTTGTGGCCGTGCTTCTCGATGTAGCGGAGCGCGGCAGCGGCGAAGCAGGCGATGGCCCCTTTCATGTCCACCGATCCGCGCCCGTAGAGCACGCCATCGTGGATCTCGGCGCCGAAGGGGGGGCGGGTCCAGGCAGTTTCGTCGCCGACCGGAACCACGTCGGTGTGGCCGGCGAAGCAGAGGTTCGGCTGGCCGCGACCGAAGCGGGCGTAGAGATTGTCGACATCGGGCGTGCCCGGCTCCGTCATCGTCAGGCGGTGACAGGAGAAGCCGGCAGCGCGGAGGATGTTTTCGAGCAGCGTTAGCGCGCCGCCTTCCTCAGGCGTGACCGAGGGACAACGGACGAGCGCTTGAGTCAAGGCAACGGGATCGCGCAGGGATGCGGGCATGGCGGGCTCAGGCTGGATAGAAAGATGGAGGGTTGCGTCGGCACTCTGGCAGGTCGGTGGGGCGGAGGCCAGAGGGTCTATTGCACGTCGTTCACGATCTGCTCACCTTCATGTTTCTGGCGTGTTATCCGACGTGACGGCATGTATATTCGTACGATACTTCACAACTGCGGAGCGCCGAACATGACCTCACGCCGCGCATTCCTTGCATTTTCTGCCGCTGCCGCGGTCGCCGTCACGGCGACGACTCTTTTTTCCGGTCTAGCCGCAACTCCTGCTTCCGCGCAGACGGCACCCGTCTATCTCACACGCGGCCTCGCGGTCGGCGGCTACGATCCCGTCGCGTACTTCACGGAGAACAAGCCCGTCCAGGGCAATGCTGCCATCACGCTGGATCATGGTGGGGTGAAGTATCAGTTCGCCAGCGAGGCCAATCGCGAGACCTTCAAGAAGGAGCCCGACAAGTACGCACCGCAATACGGCGGGTATTGCGCATGGGCCGTCTCGCAAGGCTACACCGCGCACGGCGATCCTAACGCGTGGACGATCAACAACGGCAAGCTGTTCCTGAACTACAATCAAAGCGTTCGAGCGACGTGGGCCCAGGACATTCCAGGCAACGTGGCGAAGAGCGAAGCAAACTGGCCGAAGCTCGTCGGGAAGAAGTAAGGCGGCGCTCGGTCGGAACGCGTTGGGCCTCGCAAGGGCAGGGCTCGATCCGACCTACGATCGGCTCTCTCGCTTGATGGCCTGGATGGCCTCATCCATGGCTTGAAGGAAACGCGAGCGATCGGCGCGGGTGAAGGACGCGTTGAAGCCCTTGCTCTCGCCGGTCTCGCGCAGGTGCTGCTGAAGGTCGCGCATGGCGAGCGCCATGCCGATGGTGGCGTCGGTGAAAGGCTTGCCGGTGGGGCCGACGACACGTGCGCCGGCTTTCAGGCATCGAGAGGCGAGCGGGATGTCGGCGGTGACGGCGATGTCGCCCCTGGCTATGCGCGTCGCGATCCAGTCGTCGGCGGCGTCCGGGCCTTCGGGCACGATGACGCGGTTGACGTTCGGACTCTCGGGCAGGCGCATCCAGGCGTTCGAAACGAAGTGGATGGGGTAGCTGTGACGGTCGGCGACGCGGACGGCCTCGTCCTTTACCGGACAAGCGTCAGCATCGACGTAGATGTTGGCCATGTCGATGTACTCCGGAGCAGCTTCCGATTGGGGGATGGACACCTCGTTCTTGCGTTCTCCCAATGGGTGACGGGTACGCGAAACATCCAGATCGAACAAGCGTGCGGCCGTAACAGCGAAAAGGCCGCGCAGCAGGTGCTGGGCGGCCTTTCCAATCCATTTTTGATGGTGGCGCAATCAGTTCAGGTTGATCACACCCACGCCGCGGCGCTCGCTCGGCGGGACGGCGCGATCGCGCACGGTCACCGCGAAATCGAAATGGTCGAAGCGTTCCGCACTGTCGCGGTTTTTGCTCCAATCGCCAGCTTCCGTCAGGAAGCTGTTCTTGCCTTTGCGAGTCTTGACGATGATCCACATGGCGTTTCGATCCCGGATGCTTTTCTGATTAGATCTTGAGACTAACCGCCGCAGCGTCGGAGCACAATGTCCGGACATAACCACCAAGCGCCGGTCAGTTATGCAAAATTGCATGGCTGACATGCTTGACGTGACGTCCGTTTGTTGCCGCACATCTTGACGGGCGGACAATGGCATGTCTTCAGGGCGCCATTTTTTGCCCAGTCCGACGTTGCCGCGATGCTGGTCCCATGCTTGGATCACGCCTCTACCCGATGAACTGAACTGGCGAGGACACCCATGCTCTACGAGCTCAGGATCTACGACTGCTGCCCCGGCCGCCTACCGGCCCTGCTCAATCGCTTCCAGAACACCACCCTCAAGATCTGGGAGCGTCATGGCATCAAGCAGGCCGGCTTCTGGACCACCGTCATCGGCAGCCACAACCACCGCCTGACCTACTTCCTTGTTTGGGAAAGCCTCGCCGAGCGGGAGAAGAAGTTCGCAGCCTTTCAGGCCGATCCCGAGTGGATCGAGAAGCGCGCGGCGACCGAGAAGCCGGAGAACGGCGGCCCTATCGTTGCCAACGTCTCGAGCGACATCCTCACGCCGACGGCGTTCTCGAGCGTGAAGTAGCGTCGGCTGGACGAGGCTTGCTGTCTCGTCCCCGACTTGAAGCCGAGTTCCCGGACAACGTCTTGCGCCTGTGAGGCGGACATCCGGGAGGTCGCTTGCTCGACCATGCGACGGCCTTGCAGCGCATGCGAAAGCGCCAGATCACGGGCCAGATCACAGGACCGAGCGAGCACGCACGATGCGCATCGTCTTCCACGGCGCCAATGCGGCCACGTTCGAGCCGGGCTTCGCCGACATGCTCGGCGACGGCCACGACATCGTGTGCCTTCCCGATGCGCCCACCAGCACCGCCGACATCCAGGCATTTCAGTCGGCCGACGTTATCGTCGGCATCCGCCTCGACGCGTCGCACCCGAGACCGGAAAGCCTGCGCCTCTACCACGCGCCGGCCGCAGGCGTTGATGCCATCGACCGTACCCGTCTACCAGCCGGAACGCCGCTATGTTGCAGCTTCGGCCACGACCCGGCCATTGCCGAATACGTGATGACGGCGCTGCTCCTCCGGCACGTCCCTATTCCCGCTGCCGACCTCGACTTGCGACAGGGCAAATGGACCTACTGGGCTTCAGCGCGGTCGGCGCTGCGCACCGAGCTCGGCGACACAACCCTCGGCATCCTCGGCTTCGGTCATATCGGCAAGGCCGTCGCCGCCCGGGCCAAAGCCTTCGGCATGACCGTGCACGCCGCCAACCGCTCGCCCGTCGCGACCGGCTCGCTCGTCGACCGCTATTATCCGCTCGGCGAATTCGCCGCCTTCATGGGCTCCGCCGACTACATCCTCGTCACGCTGCCACACAATGCCGCGACCGAAGGCTTCGTCGGGCGCGACGCGTTGGCCGCGATGCAGCCCGATGCCGTGATCCTCAATGTCGGCCGCGGCCCGGTGATCGACGAGGCGGCGCTCTACGAGGCGCTGGCGCAAAAGCGCATCGGCGGCGCCGTCATCGACACCTGGTACGTCTACCCGACGCCGGCTGCTCCAGGGCCTCATCCCGGCCGCCTGCCCTTTCATAAGCTCGACAATTGCACGCTCACACCGCACATGTCCGGCTGGACCCACGGCACCATCCGCCGCCGGCAGGAGACGATGGCCGAGAACATCCGCCGCCTTGCGCGCGGCGACCCGCTCGTCAACGTCGTATGAGCCTGCTACGCCAGCGTCGAGCTACCGCCCACCATCGCTTCCCCGAGGATACTGCCGATGATCGAGCGCATTTCCCACTGCGCCCATTGGGGGCCCTTCACGGCCCTGGTCGAGAATGGCCGCGTGATCGGTACCGAGCCATGGCCGGGCGATCCCGCGCCGTCACATATGCTGGCGGCAATTCCGGATCTGATGGATCCCCAGGTGCGCATCGACCGTCCTTACGTGCGTGAAGGCTGGCTCGCCGCGCGAACATCGAACGGCCGCCTGAACCCGGAGCTGGATGCGAGCCGCAGCTATCGCCGCAGGCGTGGCTCCGAGCGCTTCGTCCCCATGGACTGGGACACGGTGCTCGATCTCGCCGCGGCCGAGATCCGGCGCGTCATCGACACGCACGGCAACGACTCGGTCTTCGCCGGCTCCTACGGCTGGACCAGTGCCGGCCGCCTCCATCACGCCCAGAGCGTCGTGAAGCGGTTCTTCAACCTTGTCGGCGGCTATACGGCTCACGTCGATACCTACAGTGTCGGTGCCGGGCAGGTCATCGTGCGCCACATCATGGGCGGCGATGGCTACGGCCATCCGAACGCCATCGACCTCGTCTCCGAGCACTCAGAGCTGGTGCTGGTCTGCGGCGCGCTGTCGCCGCGCACCGAGCAGTGCGATTCGGGTGGCGCCGGGCGGCACAAGCTCGGCCAGCACCTCGCCCGCCTGAAGGAGCGAGGCGCACGTATCGTGCTCGTCTCTCCGCGCCGCGACGACATCCCCGCTTGGGTCGGCGCCGAATGGTGGCCGATCGCGCCCAACACCGACCCGGCCCTGCTGATCGCACTCGCCGCCGAGATCGTCGCCGCCGGCCAGGAGGACAAAGTCTTTCTCGCGCGTTGCTGCAGCGGTTCTGAAGAGTATCTTGCCTACCTCGCGGGTAAGACCGACGGCATTGCGAAAACCGCCGAATGGGCCGCCGAAATAACGGGGCTCGATGCCGGCCGCATTCGTGCGCTGGCCGCCGAGATGGTGCGGCGGCGCTCCTTCGTCACCGTGAGCTATTCCCTGCAGCGTGCCGTCCACGGCGAGCAGGCTTGGTGGGCCGCCACAGCATTGGCGGCTGTCGCCGGCCAGTGGGGGCACGCCGGTGGCGGCGCGGCCTTCGGCATCGGCTCAGTCGGTAACCAGAATGCATCCTACCCGATCGCGCCCCTCGGCGGCCTCTCGCATGGCAAGCGGCCGAACACGAGCTTCATTCCCGTCGCGCGCATCGCCGACATGCTGCTCGATCCGGGCGCGACGTTCACCTACGAAGGCAAGACGCACACCTATCCCGACATCCGCCTCGTCTATTGGGCCGGCGGCAACCCCTTCCACCATCACCAGGATCTCGGCCGCCTCGGCGAGGCCTGGGCCGTGCCGGAGACGGTGATCGTCCAGGAGATCGCCTGGACCGCGACGGCAAAGCGGGCCGATATCGTGCTTCCCGCCACGACGACGCTCGAGCGCAATGATCTGTCGGGCGGCCGTCGCGCCGACATGGTCTTTGCCATGAAACAATGCGTCGCCCCGTTCGCGGACGCGCGCTCGGATTTCGATATCATGCGCGCCCTCGCCCAGCGCCACGGTGTCGAGCAGGGTTTCACCGAGGGCCGCGACGAGACCGCGTGGTTGCGCCATATCTACGAGACGACGCGGGCCGGCATCATCGCCAAAGGCGGTGTGATGCCTGACTTCGACGCATTCTGGGAAATCGGGCACACCGAGGTTCCGCAACTCCCGATCGAGCCTGCCTTTGCTCGCTTGCGGGCGGACCCGGAAGGCAACCCGCTGAAGACCGAGTCCGGCAAACTCGTCCTCTACAGCCGAACACTCGAGGCCTGTGCCTATCCCGATTGCCCCCCGCATCCCTCATGGATAGAGCCCCCCGAGTGGCTCGGCTCCTCCAAGCGGGGTGCCTACCCGTTCCATCTGCTATCCGCGCAGCCTAATGGCCGTCTGCACAGCCAGCTCGATTGGGGACGCGTCAGCCAGGGCGAAAAGCAGTCTGGTCGAGAAGCCTTGTTGATCAGCCCCGACGACGCCAGACGCCTCGGTCTCAAGGACGGCGATACCGCGCTCATTCGGAATGGCCGCGGCCGCTGTCTCGCCGGAGTCCGCCTCTCGGCCGACATCCGGTCCGGCGTCGCCATTCTGCCGACCGGCGCCTGGTTTACACCTATCGAGACTGCCGAAGGTCCGCTCTGCCTCGCCGGGAATGCCAACGTGCTCACGCTCGACGTGCCTGCCTCGGCGTTCTCCGGCGGGTGCTCGGCCCACACCTGCCTCGTCGCCATCGAGCGTTACGACGGCAACGCGCCCCTCCCGGCCTTTACGATGCCCGAGGTGGCGTGATCGCCTGACGTTCACCCCTGCATGTGAACAGGGATGCGAGCAATTGCTCGATCTATGCGCCGAGGCGTCACCGAAGTGATGGCCCGCTCTCACCTCGGCGCGAGCGGGCCATGGGACTACTCGGCTGCCTTCAGGGTCGAGGCGGGCTTAGGGTCGCGGAGCATGACGAGAAGCGTGTCGCGCTTCTTGATGGCGGCGTCGTAGTTGCGGTGCTTGACGTGGCCGAAGCCGCGGATCTCCTCCGGCAGCGTGGCGATGGCAACGGCCGCACGGTGGTTGTCGGACACAAGGCGGCGCTCGATCTCGTCGAGATTGGCCTCGTAGTCGGCGATCATTTTCCGCTCGAGGCGGCGCTCGGCCGAGTAGCCGAAGACGTCGAGCCAACCGCCGCGCAGCGACTTGCCCTTGGCGAGGGTTCGGAACACGGGGAGCATCCACGGGCCGAACGCCATCTTGCGTGGCTCGCCGGTGACCTTGTCGCGGTTGAACCACGACAGGAGCGGCGGCGCGAGATGGAACTCGAGCCGGTGGTTGCCGTCGAACGCCTCGGTGACGGCCTTCTCGAAGCGGCCGTCGGTGTAGAGACGGGCAACCTCGTACTCGTCCTTGTAGGAGAGCAGCTTGAAGTAGCCGCGCGCGACGGCATCGGCGAGGCCCGCACGGCCGGGTGCTTTCTCCTTCTCGAGGGCGGCAATGCGCTCGACGCGGGCACGGTAGCGCCGCCCAAGTGCCTCGTCCTGGTAGCCGGCGAGGTGCTCGGCGCGGCGTGCGATCGTCTCGTCAAGCGTGGGCGCGACCTTCTCGGGCTTGGGCTTCACCAGACGGTCGAGCGCGGCGCGGTCGTGGGCGGCGAGACGGCCAAAGCGGAAGGCGTTGCGATTCATCTCGATCGCCGCACCGTTGAGCTCGATTGCCTTCTCGATCGACGCGGCAGAGACCGGAACAGTACCCAGCTGATAGGCATAGCCGAGCATGAACATGTTGGAGGCGATCGAGTCGGCGAAGAGTTCGACGGCGTAGGTGTGGGCATCCAGAGCGTGGAGGGCGCCCTTGCGGACGCGCTCCTCAACGGCGCGCTTCAGGTCTCCAGCTGGAAGCTTGAGGTCAGGGTTCCGGGCGAAATCGGCAACCGGCATTTCGTAGGTGGAGAGCACGACCGTGGTGTGGTCGGGCTTCACGGTCTCGAGGACTTTGTTCGACGCCGTGACAACAAGATCGCAGCCAATCACGAGGTCGGTCGAGGCGACACTCGCACGGATGGCGTGAATGTCGTCGGAGTTGCGAGCCACCTTCATGTGACAGGCGACCGCGCCGCCCTTCTGGGCAAGACCGGTCATGTCTATGGCGCCGAAACCCTTGCCGTCGAGATATGCCGCTTGGCCCAGTACAGCCGAAATCGTGACGACGCCGGTGCCGCCGACGCCGGTGACGAGCATCGTGTAGGGCTTATCGAGGCCAGGGAGGGTCGGCTCGGGCAAGCTCGCCAGCATCGGAGCAATGCTCGACTGCGTGGCGAGGCCGGCCTTCTTTCTCGGGATGGCGCCGTGCACCGTTACAAAGCTCGGGCAGAACCCGTTGACGCAGGAGAAGTCCTTGTTGCAGGTGGATTGATCGATGGCGCGCTTGGTGCCGAGGTCGGTCTCGAGCGGAACAATGGCGACGCAGTTCGATTTCTTGCCACAGTCGCCGCAGCCCTCGCAGACGGCCTCGTTGATGAAGGCGCGCTTGACCGGATCGGGGAACGTGCCGCGCTTCCTGCGACGGCGCTTCTCGGCGGCGCACGTCTGGTCGTAGACGAGGGCCGTAACGCCTTCGATCTTGGAAAGGTCGCGCTGCACGGCCTGGAGGTCGCGACGGTGGAACACCTCGGTGCCGGCGGGAAGGAAGCCCTGCGGATATTTGTGCGGCTCGTCAGTGACGACGACGAGCTTCTTGACGCCCTCGCCAAGGATCTGGGCCGCGATCTGGCCGACCGTGGCGCCACCGTCGAGAGACTGGCCACCGGTCATGGCGACGGCGTCGTTGTAGAGGATTTTGTAGGTGACGTTGACGCCGGCCGCGACGGAGGCGCGAATTGAGAGCGAGCCAGAATGCAGATAGGTGCCATCACCGAGGTTCTGGAAGACATGCGCGCGCTTCGAGAATGGCGCCTCGCCGATCCAGTTGGCGCCTTCGCCGCCCATCTGAGTCCAGCCTTCGGTCTGTCGGTCCATCCACTGGGCCATATAGTGGCAGCCGATGCCGGCATAGGCGCGAGAGCCCTCCGGTACCACGGTCGACGAGTTGTGCGGGCAGCCCGGGCAGAAATAGGGGACGCGAACGGCGGCCTCTGCCGTGAGCGGTTTGTTGCCCTTCATCTGCTTCAGGTAGCCGACGCGGGCCTTCATGTCCTCGCCGCCGACCTGGAAGCGGATCAGGCGCTCACCAACGGCAACGGCGATGTCGGACGGCTCGAGGGCGCCCTTGGCTTGGAACAGGAAGTGCGTCTGGTCGCCCGACTCGTCGTGCTTGCCGATAATCACGGGGCGCGGTTCGGCGTGGTAAAGCAGCTCCTTGACCTGCGTCTCGAGCAGCGCGCGCTTCTCCTCGACGACGATGATGAGATCGAGGCCCTTGGCAAACTCGCGCAAGCCCTCGGGCTCGACTGGCCAGACCATGCCGACCTTATAGATGCGAATGCCGAGTTCGTTGGCCTTCACCTCGTCGATGCCGAGGTCGTCGAGACCAGCGCGGACGTCCAGGTAGCTCTTGCCCGTGGTGACGATACCGATGCGCGGCGCGGAACCGCCACTCGTTACGAGCCGATCGAGCTTGTTGGCGCGTGCGAAGGCCAGCACGGCAGGAATCTTGAAATCGTGGAGGCGAGCCTCTTTGTCGAGGGCCTGATCGCCGACCCGAATGTTGACGCCTCCGGGCGGCATGATGAAGCCGTCGGGGAGTTTGATTTGCACGCGATCGAGGCGTCCGTCGACGGTGGCGGTGGATTCAAAGTTATCCTTCACGCACTTCATGCCGACCCAGACGCCGGCATAGCGCGAGAGGGCGAAGCCGATCAGACCGAAATCGAGCATCTCTTGCACGCCGGCGGGATTGAGCACCGGGATCATGTAGTCGACCATGGCGAACTCGGACTGGTGAGCCGAGGTCGAGCTTTCGCAGGTGTGGTCGTCGCCGAGAAGGGCGAGCACGCCACCATTTTTGGACGTTCCGGCGTGGTTGGCATGGCGGAATACGTCGCCGGTGCGGTCAACGCCTGGGCCCTTGCCGTACCAAACTCCGAAGACGCCGTCGTATTTGCCGTCTCCGCGTAGCTCGGCCTGCTGGGCACCCCACAGTGCGGTGGCAGCCAAGTCCTCATTGACGCCGGAATTGAACACTATATCGTTATTTTTCAGCACTTTGCGCGATCGGATCATCGCGCCTTCGAGGCCGGCGATCGGGCTGCCGCGGTAGCCGGTGCAATAACCGCCCGTGTTGAGGCCAGCCTTCCGGTCGCGCTCCTTCTGCATCAGCATCAGGCGGACGATCGCCTGGGAGCCATTCAAGATCTGGTGCGTCTCGGCGAGGTCGAACTTGTCCTCGAGGCTGGGGCTGCTCTTGACCATGGTCTCGTCGCCTCGCTCTAGGGGCCAACTCGGAAAAGGGCTCTGAGCCTTGTCGGGGCCTTTGCCCGACAGGCTCCAACGCCCGAAAGGTCAGCTATACTGACATATAATGCCTCGACGTACCAGCATCGCAATCGATCGGCGCCGGGGCAAGGAAAAGACGGCGCAAACCTATACGATCGCCGCGAGGCGAGTGTCGAGGGAGAGGACCAGGCACCAGTGGGGCTCGAAGTCGGCGCCGAGGGGCCAGATCCAAGGCTCGAAGACTTCGAGCATGCGATCCTCGTAGCGCTTGAACCATTCGGCGCGACAGAGGACGAACTTGGTCGCAGCAACGATGGTCTCGCGGTCGATGATCGATAGCACCACCATCTCGGGGTGGCGCTCCAGGTAGTCCTGCACGGCGACCATCAGCGTCGGGTAGCCGGGGTGGAGCATGTCGTCGAGGACGATCAGGCCGCCGGGCGCAATGCAGGCGGTGGCGAGTTCGAGGTCCTTCGCCAGTGCCGCGCGCGAGTGCTCGCCGTCGATGTGGAACATGCGGATCGGGCCGCCGCCGACCTTGGCCAGTACCTCGGCCGGCGTGGTCTTGCCGCTGTCGACCTTCCAGGTGGTGCGTCGCTCGGGTCCGATGCCATGCCTAGCGCAGTTGGCCTCGAAGCGGTCCTCTACCTCTGGGTTTGGCCATTCGAAGATGTCCATTCCCAAGGCCTTCTCGCCGGCTCCCAGGCTGTGCGCCATGGCGATGAGGAAGCGACCCTCGAAGGCGCCGATCTCGGCGAAATGGCCGGTGACGCCCAGCTCAGATTGAATGACGAGAAGGCGGCCGCAAACGCCCGCGGCGAACCGGGACGACATGCCGACGACCTTCTCGTAGCCCTCTGACAGATAGGCGTCGGCGGCGGCGTATCCCGTGGTCGGGTAGGAGGTAGTGGGCGCGGTCATCGATAGCTCCCATTGCGAGGCGCCCTCAACTGCCACGGCAGCCAGCGCATTGCCAGCAGGGAGGCTTGCCCCGGTTCGGCGAGTTTTTGATCATTCCACTGGCGTCCGGCGATCGCCGTGTGGCATCTCGGTCGCCGATGGCCGCTGGCGCGGGGGTCGCTGCCGGCGGAGGGAGCTGTCGCATGCAGGCTTATCATCTCGACCCGCGCGTGGCGGGAGCATTCCTGCGGCTCGCTGGTGGATTCTGGCGGGGGGCCACGGCGTCTCGCGCCTGGCTGCTGACCATAGGGCTCGGCTTTTGCCTGTCACTGTCGATGGCGGTGACGGTGGGCCTCAACCGCTGGCAGCGCTGGTTCTTCGATGCGCTGGAGCGCAAGGACGCCGAGACCGCGGCCTGGGCCGTGCTCGTGTTCCTCGGCATCATCGCGGCAATGGCCGCGATCGGCGTTGGCATCGTGCTGACGCGCGAGGCCCTGCAGGTCCGCTGGCGGGCATGGCTGGTTGAGCGGCTGGTGGGCCTGTGGGTCGGACAGCACCGGTTCTACCAGCTGGCGGCAACTCACACCGAACCCGACAATCCCGAATACCGGATCTCGGACGACTCGCGGTGGGCGACGGAGCCGCTAGTCGACATCGTGATCGGCGCCTTCTCGGCGATCATCGGGGCGACGGCCTTTATCGCGATCCTCTGGTCGGTGGGGGGCAGCTATACTCTGCAGCTCGGCGGCACAGCCGTGACGATCCCGGCCTACATGGTGGTGCTGGCGCTGGTTTACGGCGTTTGCGCGTCGGGGCTGATGCTGTGGATCGGGCGGGCTCTGGTCGGCGCAGTGGCACGGAAGAATGCATCGGAGGGCGAGTTCCGGTTCGCGCTGATGCGGGTCAGGGAGAACGCCGAAAGCGTGGCGCTGGCGGGTGGCGGCCCGGCCGAGGAGCGGGCGCTCAAGGGGCTTTACGGCAACGTGGTGGTGCGGTGGATCGACATCGTGCGGCAGCACGGGCGCATCACGTGGGTGACGAATGCGTCGGGACCGATGATCCCGATCGTGCCGCTTCTGTTCGCGGCGCCCAAATACTTCACAGGCGAGCTGACGCTAGGGGAGGTGGTGCAGCTTGGCGCCGCGTTCGTCCAAGTCCAGCTCGCGATCTCGTGGATCGTCGACAACTACTCTCGGCTGTCCGAGTGGTTTGCCTCGGCCCGGCGCGTGATGGATGTCGTCGATGCCTGCGACGGGCTCGACAGCCGCATCGACACGCTCGGCGGTGGGCGTATCACGATGGCAACGTCGCGCGATGCAAGCCTGCGGATCGAGGACCTGGTGGTGACGGACGCGCAGGGGCGGTCTTTGATCGGGACTGGCAGCCTCAACTTCGGGCCGGGCGAGCACGCGCATATCTACGGCAGCACCAGCGCCGGCAAGTCGTCGCTGGTGCGGGCCATCACGGGGCTGTGGCCATGGGGCCGAGGACGAATTGAGTTGCCCGCGGGCGCCCGCGTGATGGTGATACCGCAGAAGCCCTATCTGCCGATGGGCACACTCCGAAATGCGCTCGTCTATCCCGATGCCGACACGACGGCTGGCGAGGCTGAGATCGTGCAGGCCCTCGCCGACGTCGGGCTCTCGCACCTCGTGCCGCGGCTCGAGCAGACAGAGCGCTGGGATCAGGTGCTCGGAAACGGTGAACGGCAACGGCTCTGCGTCGCCCGCGTGCTGATTCATCAGCCGGACGTGATCATTCTGGACGATGCGCTGGCTGCCCTCGACGAGGCGGCGCAAGGGGCCATCGAGGCGCGATTGCTGGATCGCCTGGGTAGTGCCACCATGATCAGTCTCAGCCAGAGGCCGCGGACCTCGCGAGCCGGCCTTGCCCGTTACGAACTCAACAAGCAAGGGGACGCGTCCATCGTCTCCGCCCTGAACCCTCTGCCGATCTGACCTTCGGCTTGCGGCCGGTTGTTTTACCCTCAAACGCGAGGCGACGATGGCGAAACTCAACTACTACGAGATCGGCTGGTTTCTCGACGAGGCGCAATGCCCCTGCGACGTACACTTCGTCAGGTACCTCGCGAGCGAAGGCCTCCGCGGCAAGTCGATCTTCCATTTCGGCACGGGCGAGCACCACCATGTCGGGATCGCTTGCCATGACGCGGGCGCCGGGAATGCCGTGCTCGGGATCACCGCGTCACCGCGCGAGCACGACTTCTACGAGCAGTTGGTCATCGAACGGCCCGAGGTGGGCCGGACCTACAAGGTGCTGTTCGGGGACATCTACCAGCTCGACACGCGGCTGATGCCCGATCTCGACATCGCCTCGCTCTTCCACATCGGGGAGTTCCGCACCGAGAAGAACGACTCTTATGGCGCCCTGACCGACGACCAGATGGTGCGGCTGGTCGTCTCCAAGCTGCGCGCCGGCGGGCTGATGCTGCTCTATTCTGGTTCCTACGCCTACGACGTGGCAGAGCGCGTTTCCGGGTCGCTCATTGCAGAAGGCGTGTTAGAGCCGGCTGGATCTTTCGAGAGCCTAAGGGTGTTTCGCAAGTTGACGTGACGGTGCAGCGACAGGACGCTGCACCGCACGATTGCGGCGGTCGCTCCCATTGAAGCTCAGAGCGACACGCCCGGGCGAGGCTGAAGGTGCCGTTGCGTGATTGGACAGTTGTCTATTCCGCCGCCGTCAAACGGGGAGCCGCCATGCTCTGGACATGCGGCAGCACCTCCTTGGCGAACAGACGCACCATCTCCAACGTTCGCTCCTGCCCGTAGTAGGGCGGATAGTGCAGCATCAGCGACGTCGTACCCACGGCTTTGAAGGCCTCGATCTTGCGCAACACTGTGTCCGGCGATCCATGCAGGATCGTGCCGTTCATGAGGTTGTCGTAGGCGAACTGATCGGTGCCGCTCTTGTCTGAGACATCGCCCAGATAGCCCCCGGTTTTCGATCCGCCCGCCATGAAACTCTTCATGTGGTGCGTGATGCCCCCCTCACTCAACTCCTTCGCCTTGGCATCGGTCGGGGCAACGAAAGTCATGCGGGCCACGTCGACATCGCCGAAGGCCGGGTTCTTCTGCAGCAGCGCCGGAGCATCCTTCATGTGACGGCGGTAGTGCCGGATATGCTCGCCGATGACGCCGACGCTCGGCAGCGTCGACTGCATGAGGCCGAATCCGAAACGAGCGGCGGTCGCGATGGATTCGTTGGTTCCGGCCCCCATGTACATGGGCGGGTGCGGCTTCTGAAGCGGCTGCGGGAAGATCTCCCATTCGTCGGAAACGTCGAAATTAAAGTACTTGCCCTTGGCCGACACGCGCTTTTTGTGGAAGCCGTCGAGGATGAGTGGGATCGCCTCGGCCTGGATCTGGCGGCGCTCCTCGTAGGAGACGCCGAGACCGTCGAACTCGTAGGGGCGATAGCCGGAGCCCAGACCGAGCTGGAAGCGCCCGTTGGAGAGAATATCGACGAATGCGGCGTTCTCGACGATACGCAGCGGATGGTGCAGCGGCACGACCATCACGCCCGCACAGAGCTTGATCACGCTGGTCTTGGCGGCGAGATAGGCCAGATAGCTGAAAGGGTCGGGCATGATGCCGTAGCGATTGGAGAAGTGGTGCTCGGCGATCCAGATGCTGTCGAAGCCGAGCTGCTCGATCTCGAGAACCTCGCGCGTAACGCGCTCGTGCACCTTCTGGTGAGGGTAGGGCTCGGTCTTGGGATCAGGGTGCGAAGTGTACAGAATACCGACTTGCATGGGCGGTGCTTTCCTCGAGCGTGGCATTGTCGAGCCACATTCTCCATTCAAGGCGCCGCATGGCAAGGGCCGAGTCGGATTTGCGAGTGTTGCCGACAATTGCGGTCAATCTTCAGCGCCGAGTGACCTCGCGCTGCCTCGTCTCCGGGGGGAGGGCGGCGGGCTTCGGTACGACGATCTCGAATGGCTGGGCCGCAGGCTCATCGGCGTCGAGGTCGCGCGCGACGCGGAAACCGACGCCATTGCCTGCCGCCGCCTGAGGGTTCGCCCA
>LNDR01000377.1 GCA_001464755.1 Rhizobiales bacterium Ga0077524 | reverse complement strand
AGGCCGGAATGCCAGACCCGCCGGCGCGCAGCTTCTCGGCGAGCGTGCCTTGCGGCGTGAAATCGAGCTCAAGCTCACCCGCCAGGAACTGGCGCTCGAACTCCTTGTTCTCGCCCACATAAGACGAGATCATTTTCTTGATCTGGCGTGTCTTGAGCAGGATGCCTAGTCCGAAATCGTCGATGCCGGCGTTGTTCGAGATGGCGGTGAGGTTCCGAACCCCTGTGTCCCGAACTGCCGCAATCAATGCCTCGGGAATGCCACACAGACCGAAGCCACCCACAGCGATTGTGTGGCCGTCCTTCATGATACCGGCGAGTGCCTCAGATGCACTGCCAAAGACCTTGTTCACCACACCTCTCCCAGTGTCGGCAAACGACGGCGCGGCTCGGGCAAGCCGTTGAGCCCATTAAGCACCACCTCATAGCAACAGCAAGTGCCGGCATTTCTTGGTCGTTAGCGATGTCAGGCGCCTGGCCATCGGCCGAGCCAACGATGGCTGCATTTCCGGCGAGCTGCCGACCAAATCCTCTCTAAGCCAGGTTGTTCCGCCTCGCTCTCGTCGCTGGTCTGCCATATTTTCTCACCATGTTGCCGAGCATCCCGGAGGTGGGCTAAGAGAATGTCCGGGTGGTGTTACGGGGCTGCGTCGTGGAAGCCTGGGGAGAGCGCCACGTGGAGATTGCCGACGGTGCTGCATTGTTTGGACTGCCTGGGCTCCGGCAGGCGAGGATTGCTGCGCGATGACGAGCGCTCAAGCAGGATGGTCATCGGTCTCGAAGTGGACTGCGGCGGCTGGAATCGTCGCATTGGTTGGTGGTCTGCCGTTGGCGGTGGAACTGGCAACCTCGTCTCACCGGCTCGCCGGTGGCGCATTTGTCAGTCGCCCTGAGGACGGCGTCCAAATTACATCTCCGCTGCGTCTAAGTGGCCGATTTCCGCTCACGATCTATGGCGGAGTGATCGTCGGCCCGCCGGCTGACAGTCGCAATGCGAGCGGGCTCGTGATTGAGCGAGCGACGATGAAGCTCGACCTTTCCGGCGCGGTCGACCCCGATTTGGCCGGCCGAGTCGATCTGGATACCAAGCCGGCGGCGAGCCCTAGTATCGCAGGCTTCGCGACCGATACGTTGCGCATGACGGATGCCGAGATTTCCTTGCTCGGTCCCAACGGTACGCGCTCTGTGCTCGATGAGGTCAATGCAACGGTGACGGCGACGCGCAAGGGCAGTTACAAGCTCGTTGGATCGGGACAACTGAACGGCACGGCAGTCGCTATTGATGCAAGCTGGTCCGAGGCCGCCGTGCGCGAAGGAGCGCCGCGCATACCCCTTAAAGTGATCGTGCGCAGCCCCGTCCTGGCGCTAACACTCGATGGACAATTCAAGGCGGGTCCCGTGCCGGAATTCGCGGGGCAGGCGGAGTTCCAGGCGCCAAGCATCCGGCGCTTCGTGAAGTGGGTCGGTCTGGGTCGCGGTGTTGGGGAGCAATTGACATCTTTCTCTGTCGCCGGCCCCCTCGAATGGACGCCAGGACAGCTGGCGTTCGCGAAGGCCACCGTGTCCGTCAGCGGCAATCAGGCGACCGGCGCTCTTACGATCAAGCACACGAACGGACGCCTCTTGCTCGACGGCACGCTCGGATTTCAGGAACTCGATCTCGGCCGCAGTTGGCCGCGTTTGCCGGCTCGCGTCTCTGCAGACGGCCAACCGCATGTCCTGACAGTGCTTGATGCCGACTTGCGCCTTTCCGCCGGCAAAGTCTACGCTCCGGCCTTCGAGATGGGACGGGCTGCGATCTCGATAGCCCTGAGCCAGGGGCGCCTGCAGGCCGATATGGCTGAGCTTGAGATCGAAGGTGGCATTGCCGGTGGTCAACTTTCGCTCGACCTCAATCAGCTCACGCCGGAAGCGTTGATCAAGGTGAAGGTGAAGGGTGTTGATGCCGGGCGTGTTCTGGCTGCACCGTTGCGGCGCAACCCATTGCTCGGCCGTTCGAACGTGACTTTTGAGGGCACCGTCGGCGGTAGTTCCCTGGGAGAGGCTCTGTCTTCCGTAGCGGGCCGAGGTCAGTTCGAACTCGCGGAGCCAGGCCGGCTCGGGATCGATGTGCTGGCTTTGGTGCATGCCGCTCGCGACATGAGCATTGTCGGGTGGGCCGCCGCTGGAAAAGGTGCAACCTCGGTGGAAGCCCTCACAGGTCGCTTTCGCGTTCTGAATGGCGCGCTCACGATCGAGGCTGTCCAGGCTCGTTCTGGCAACTCGGTCCTAGTCGCCTCCGGAAGACTGGACATTCCGGCACGACTGATGGATTTGAGCATCGCGACCAGTCCGTCCGGAACCACCGGCGAGGCGCCCATGACCGCCAAGGATATCCTGCTTCTCCGCGGCACGTGGGACGCGCCAGCCATTAGCTTGATGCCTCAGCCCAAGCGCGAACTCAAGGTCGTTGCGCCGGTTCGTGCAGATTGATCGAGGCATATGCCAGCACCAGCGGTGCGTTTTATGCGTCGGGCCGCTCAGGCGCCACACTGGCGATGATCGATCGGTCCAGCGCTTCGAAATCATGGTAGCCGATCAGCTCGTAGAGTCGCTTACGAGTTAGCATTCTGTCGACCTGCGGCGCCGTCGTATCGTCGCGCGCAAGCTCTCCATAAAACCCTTCCATGGCTTTTGCCGCAATTCTGAGGGACGAAACGGGCCAGATCACAATTCGAATGCCAGCCTCCTCCAGGGCTGTCGCGCTTTCGAGGGGGGTTCGGCCGAACTCGGTCATGTTGGCCATGACGGGCCGCGGCATGGCCGCAGCAAAGGCGCGAAACTGCTCGAGGCTCGTCAGCGCATCCGGAAAAATCACGTCGGCGCCAGCCTCAGCGTAAATCCGGCCACGGGCAATCGCACCCTGAAGCCCCTCCGAAGCGGCGGCGTCGGTCCGGGCGATCACGAGCAGATGGCGCGCAGCCCTTTTCGCAGCCGCGATCTTGGCTGCCATTTGATCTGCCGGGATGATCGTCTTGTCGTTCAAGTGACCGCATTTCTTCGGCAGGACCTGGTCCTCGATATGGACCGCTGCCGCTCCAGCCATCTCGAGTTCTGCGACCAGTCGCATCGCATTCAGCGCCTCGCCGTACCCCGTATCGCCGTCGACGATGAGGGGGAGGCCGGTGGCGCGTGCCAGCGACCGCACGACCAACAGCAACTCCTCCTGTGTCATCATGCCCAGATCGGGCAGACCAAGACTTGCGGTCACTGCGCCGCCCGACACGTAAAGGGCATCGAAGCCGGCCTCACGCGCGATCAGTCCGGCGAGCGCGTTGTGTGCGCCGGGAGCACGGACGATGCGACCGCTCGCGAGCATCCTTCGAAGCTTCTGCCCCTGGGTTTCGCCCGCTGAATTTCCCCCGCTGAGCCATTCCGGCATGGAGCACTCCTCTGTTCGATGGCTTCTGACGTGGGACTATAGGTCAAATCTTATCGAAACCGCGCTTTCCACCCGCCTGCGCGTTGACCATGCCCGCCGATCTTGCCATTACTTCGCCAATTGGGCGTGTGAGCAAGCGGAGCGGGCGAGTTGTCGAACAGGCTCTCAAAGCATGTGAGCTTGTGGACACCTGCATTTGTCCAACTCGTGCTTGGCAGGTTGCCGGATACACGCGGTGAGTTCGGTCCTGGCGGAGGAAGAGAGCTGAAATGGTGGCGCAGCGCCGTAAAACCCTGAGATCGCTGCTCCTGATCCTGTGTGTGTGCCTTGCGTCGCTGGCGACGCCGCCTCTCTCGAATGCGAGCGCAGAGATCCCGCGCCTCGTAATCGCCACACCTACCCCATTCGATACTTTGGACCCGCACGTAGCTTTCGATACACGGCGCTCCGACCTTCGATTTCAACTTTACGAAGGACTGTTCCGTTGGCAGGATTCGCCTCTGCGCGTCTCGCCGTGGCTAGCGCAATCCTACACGATATCAGAGGATGGCCGGACCTTGCGTTTCGCACTGCGCAAGGACGCCCGATTTCATGATGGGCGCGAGGTTCGCGCCAGCGATGTGGTGTACTCGGTCGAGCGCATCCTTGCGCTCAAGCGCGGCTTGGCACCGCTCCTGGCCAGTCTTGTGGCTCCGGGGGCGACCAAGGTCATCGACAGCCATACCGTTGAGTTCAGTCTCAATCGCGCTTCGCCGCTTTTCCTGACGCTGATCCCAGAAATTGCCATCGTCAACGCCGAGTTGCTGAAGGCCAACGAGCTCAACAACGATTGGGGCCGCGGCTGGCTGCAGAGCAACGACGCCGGCTCGGGCAGCTACACTTTCAAGATGCGCAGCACTTCGGGTGGCGTCGTTGTGGCGCGGTTTGCCGGTCATTGGAGCCCCGAGTGGCCAGCGAAGCCTATCGAGGAGATCGAATGGCGAACTGTCGTCGATCCGGAGGCGCGCGTTGCAGGCCTCGTCGCTGGTGACCTGCATATCGTCGAGGGCGAGTATCTTCCGCATCAACTCAAGAAGCTTCGCGAGCTCAAGGATGTGGCCGTGCTCGAAAGCGAGGCTCCACGGATCTTCCTGGGGCTCCTGCACTCCGGCCGTGAGCCGATGAAGGCAGCCGCCTTCCGAAAAGTAGTGGCTCGCATCTTCGACGCCGATCACTTCATTGAAAGCACGATTGGCAAGGGAGCTACACCCATCGCAATTCCCCTGCCGCCGGCTCTGGGAACGCCGCCTCCGGGTCTCGTTTCGCCGACATTCGATTTTGCCGGGGCAGCCGATGCGTTGAGCAAGCTGAAGGTCGCGCCACGCGACTTGACGATCGGCGCCATCGCTGGCGATCCGCATTCCGAGCGTGCCGCGACCATTCTGCTCGACGGTCTCTTGAAGCTCGGGTTGACCGCGCGTGTCGTAGTCGAGCCATGGCCAGTCGTGGCCGGTCGGATGCGCGACGAAAAACAAATGTACGATGTTCTATTTCTTTGGCGGGGTGCCCGATATCTCGATGCCAACAATTGGCTTGGCGAGATGTTCGATTGCGATCTCATGGGAGCGGGTAACGCAAGCTGGTACTGCAATCGTGATGCCGATCGCCTGCTCAAGGAGGCCCGCGGGCTGACAGATGCGCGGGCGCGTCGCCAGACTTTCGAGAAGGCCGCCGCCATTCTGGCGGAGGACCAAGCTGCCCTCTTCGTCGCTGCCGGAAAACGGCAAGTTGGAATCTCCAGGCGCCTAAAGGGTTTGCGTATCGTCCCGGTCGGCGATGCGATCGACGCCCGGATGACGACCATCGACTAAGCGGATGGTCGTCGCCGAGTGGTCGCGGGATGGGGGAAACTCCCCCTGAGGGGGCCTCGGCCCTGGTTACCGAGCCGAGGTCAGGCCGCCTCGCGACGCTGGGCGAGTTGACGCAGATACCACTCAGCGTCGCCAAACAGTGTCTCGCACATGGTTAGGCGCTTGTAGTAATGACCGATCGATAGCTCGTCGGTCATGCCCATGCCGCCGTGCAGCTGGATCCCTTGGCCGCCAACGAATCGGGCACATTGCGCGGTCTTGACCTTGGCCATCCAAACGAGACGCTGCGCGTCCTTAGCCTTGTCATCCAGCGCCTGCAGGGCTGCATGCACGATAGCGCGCGCCTCCTCCGTCGATACGCTCATGTCGACGAGACGGTGCTGCAGAACCTGGAACTTGGACAGGGGCTGACCGAACTGTTGGCGCGTCTTGAGATACTCGACAGTTTGATCGGTGACGGTCGCCATGGCACCTACGGCCTCGCAGCATGCCATGACGACCCCGCGATCGATGATCTCGTCGATCACGGCGAGCATGTCCATGTCGCTGCCGCCAAGTTTGGCATCGGCGCCGACCTTGACGCCGGCAAGCGTCATCGCCGCGCCGGGACGTCCGTCCAGAGCCGGGGCCTGGATGAGAGAGACACCCGCGGCTGCGCGCGGCACGACGAAAAGGCCGACCGGGCCGGCTTCCGAGCCGATACGTGCTGAGACAATCAGCTGATCAGCGGCGTGTGCGCCAATGGCAAAGCCTTTCTCGCCAGTCAGCGAGTAGCCCGCGCCGTCGCGCGTGGCGACGGTTTTCACCCACTCGCGGGCATAGCCGCCGCCCGGCTCGGCATGGCAGAAAGCCAATAACAGCTTGCCTGCGGCGATATCCGAAAGCATCCGGCGTTGTCGCTCCGTGCCGGCCTTTTCAATGGCGGCCGCGCAGAGAACCACGGTGCCGAGGAACGGCTCGAGAAGTATGAAGCGGCCGACCGCTGCCATGACGATGCCGAGTTCGGTCATGCCGCCGGCAGAGCCGCCGGCCTCTTCCGGAAGCGCGATGCCGAGCCAGCCCATATCGGCAAACTCTTGCCACTCGGCCCGCCCGAACCCCTCGCCGCCAGGCGCTCGCGCAATCTTCTTCCAGTGCTCGAAAGCGTATTTGTCGCCGAGCAATTCGAGCAGGCTGTCGTGGAGCTGCTGGCGCTCTTCAGAGGAAAGGGAAGGCATATCGATGTCTCGCGAGTTGGATTGATGCCAAGCGTGAGGCCGAAGGGGCGCTGGATGCCGGATGGCCGAGCGCCCCGCAACGGCGGTGCTCAGAGCCCCAGGGCGCCCTTGGCGATGATATTCTTCTGCACCTCGCTCGAGCCGCCATAGATTGTGGCGGCGCGCCGGTAAAGGTGCTCGTAGATGACGTCGGCTGATGACTCCGGCCCGATCATCTCGCCGTTCCAGCCGGCATTCAGGGCGTCGCTCTGGTACACCATCCCGTGTCGGCCAAGCACGTCGAGGCCCGTCTGCAGAATGCCTTGCTGCAACTCCGTGCCGCGCAATTTCAGAGCCGCCGCCCCCATCAGAGAGGGCGCCCCGCTCAGTCGTGCTGCGGCAAGCTGGTCCGCCATCAGGGCCTTGACCGTGGCCAAGCCGACTTCCAGCTCGGCCAACCGGCGATTGAAGGTCGGGTCGTCCGAGAGGGGCTTGCCGGCCTCGCGTGTTTCGGCCATCAGCTGTCGGATCTGCTCGATATTCCCCTCGACCTTGGCGACGTCGACGTTGCCGACCCGCTCGTTGGCGAGCAGGAACTTTGCGTATGTCCAGCCTTTGTTCTCCTCGCCGATGCGGTTGGCGATGGGCACGCGAACGTTGTCGAAGAACACCTCGTTCAGATGATGCCCGAGAGTGATGCCGATAATCGGCCGCACCGTGATGCCGGGCGTCTTCATGTCGAGCAGGATGAACGAGATGCCTTCCTGCTTCTTGGCCTTCTGGTCTGTTCGGACCAGCGCGAACATCCAGTCTGCCCAGTGCGCCGTCGACGTCCAGATTTTCTGGCCGTTGACGATATAGTCGTCGCCGTCACGGTCGGCCCTGGTCTTGAGCGCGGCGAGATCCGATCCAGCGCCCGGCTCGGAGTAGCCTTGGCACCACCACAGATCGCCCTTGATGATGCCTGGCAGATGCTGCCGCTTCTGGTCCTCGTTGCCGAACGTATAAATGACGGGTCCGGCCATCGTCGGGCCGAACGACATCAGCGGGGGCGCGCCGGCGCGGCCGAGTTCCTCCTGGAAAGCCAGAAACTGTGCCGGCTCCCAGCCTAGGCCACCCTTCTCCTTGGGCCATTTGCCCGTGTTCCAGCCGCGTGAGCCGAGCCGCTGCAGCCAAGAAATGTACTCATGTTTCTCCAAATGTTGGCCGCGCTTCTGCTTCTCGCGGATCACCGGAGGAAGCTCGCGCTCGCAGAAATCGCGTACCTCGGCGCGGAACTTGTCGAGCGACGTGTCGTGCTCGACGGTCCTGATGAACATGGGGCTTCCTCTGACTTTTCTGCTGGACTATCAGCAGAGGCTAGAAGCCGCCCGAGCGCTTGGCAATGCCTTGTATGCCTTGCAACCGTCCAAGCGCTGGATGTATTCGGCGGCGTTGACCGACCGACGGTGCGGGCTGAGCTGGGGGGCGAGCACCAATGGGAATCTGTTGCTGAAGCGGGAAAGTTCCGTCATTCGATTTGAGCGGTCAATTCGAAGGCCGAATACGTCGAAAATAGGAAACACTTATTCCTGTTTGTTGAAAAAAATGAGCAGGGAGTGGAAATTCTCTTTCCTGTCCCTGTGCTGTATGCTGCATAAGAGCTATGCGACTTGTCGGTCGCCAGGTGAGCTGCTGCCACAAATTTGAGTATTGGGACTCTGCCTATGACTACGTCACCGTTTGGCGACTATCGCAATGGTTTGGGGACGGCTGAGCCGTTCGACGACAAGATGCAGCAGATCCGTGAGCTTCTTTTCGGAGAGTTCAAGCGTGACAGTGATGCACGGCTCGCATTGATCGAGGCGCGCGTGCGCGAACTCGAGCAGGGCATGCATCGCAAGCTCGACGCCATCCAAGCGAGCCTGGACGCCCTCTCCGGCAGCGTCACGACAGACCGCAAGCGCTCGCTCGATCAACTGGCTCAAAGCATAGCTGAGCTCGGTGAGAAAGTTCGGCGGATCGGCGCCGAGTAGCCGCCGCTGCCCAGTCACGATGCCCGGCCCTTGCCGGGGGCGGTCCGCGGCGATGGTCCGGGCGAGACATCACCAAAATGGCGAGCCATGTCCCAAATCCATTCCCAGGAGACTGTCTCGCGCCTCAAGGAGCTCCTCTTCGAGCGCGAGTCGCGTGAACTCGACACGCTCAATAGTCGCCTCGCCGACATGCAGGAGCGTGCCGGCAGCGACGCGCAGTTCCAGCGAGCGGTGGCCAAAGTGCTGGATTCTGCTCTTCGGGATGCCGAGGCGACGCGGCACAAGGAGCTGTCGGAGGCCATGGCGCCGATGGTGCTGCGCACTTTGCGTGCCGAGATGCGCTCTCCAGACATGCAGGACCAGATTGCGGGCGTCATGTACCCGCGAATGGGCGAGATGGTCGCGCGGTACGTGTCGAGCGCAATCCGCGACATGATGCAGGACATCAATCGCCGCCTCGAATCCGGGCTCAGTCACAACCGGTTCTTTCTGTGGATGCGCAGCATCTCTTCCGGACGCAGCATGGCCGAGTTGGCGCTGGCCGAAACGCAGCGCCTCGAGGTCGAGGAAATCTATCTGGTACGACGCGGCTCGGGTGCCTTGGTCCATCATTGGCGTCGCCCCGGCGGTGCCGAGGCGCCAGATGGCGCCAATCGTGACACGCTCGTCAGCGGATTTCTCGCAGCTATTACGGCGCTCGCCGAGGAGGCTTTCGAGGCTGACAAGGAAAGCCTCCGGACACTCGATCTCGACGATCATCGTATCTATCTGCGCGGCTCACCCGACTATCTTCTCGCCGCCAAATGTGCGGGAAGTGCGCCCGCCGGCATTGATCGCAACCTGGACGCCGAATTGCTGCGCGTGCTCGCCGAGCAAATGGTCATAGAGCGCGATGCGGTAGCGTCTGGAGATCCTACAGCTGAAAAAAGGTCGGCGGATCGCCGAGAGACACTGCTCGGTGCCTTCTCCTCGAACATCGAGGAGGCCGCCCGCGAGCGAACCCAAGAAGCGTCGCGTGTGCATGGCGGGCGTACCCTCAAAGTTCTGCTTTGGGTCGTTGGTCTGCCTATCGCCAGTCTCGCCGCGTGGTACCTCTATGTGAGTTTCGTCACCAAATCGCTCCAGGTGCGGGCCGATGAGGCAGTCGCCGCTATTCCCGAACTCAAGGGCTACCCGGTCCGCGCTCATGTGGAGCGGGGCGGGCAACGAATCTGGGTCGCGGGGCTCGCTCCCGACGAGGCGACTCGGCGCCTGGTGCTCGGTCGCCTCAAGGAGATTTCGCCTGCGGTCGAGCTCTCGGAAGCGATCGGCGTCCTCCCGAAGTCGGATGTCAAGGCAAGGCTCGACGCCGAAGGTTTCCGGCGGTCCATCGAGCGCGCGCAACGCAAGCTGTCTTCCTCGATCGCGGACCTCGTCGCGGTGCGGGAGCGCGTAGCTGGATCGCCCGAAAGCGAGACGTTGGCCGAGGTCGAGCGGGCCTCGAGGGCTGCGCTGCTCGAGCTGCAAAGGCCCCGGCAGGATATCGAAGGTGAGCGGTCGGACCCTGCCATCGACAATGTCCTCGATGGCTTGGAGGTCGCGATGGAGAGGCTCGCGCGCCTGTCCGGCGCAGAGATTACCCCCCGTTCGCCCGCAATCCAGGATGCGACGTCAGGTGCCGAGACCATCGCACTCGTTTCCGACCGCATCAGCGTTCTGGTTGCAGCGATCGAACAACGGCGCGCCGTGGCGCCGATCGCCAAGCGCATCGATGCGGTCGACGGGATTGTTGCGGCACGCACGGCTGAGGTTGATCGATTGGCCGAAGAACGCGTGGCCGCGCTCGATCGCCGCTATCGCGATCGTCTGCTCGAGCTCGAGAACCGGCTGCGTGAACTGGCACCACCGCCACCGACCGCGCGTCAGCGGCTCGAGGTCTTCATTCGATCGAATGTGGTCTTCTTTTCCAATGAATCCGAATACCGCGACGGGCCTGAGACGGCTCGCGTCCTCGACGAGATGGCCTCGCTGGTCCGTGAGGCAGACGCCGTCGTTCGTGTCGTCGGCTATACAGATGAGGCGGGGGGGGCGGGCCGCAATGCACCGTTGGCGCAGGCACGTGCTGACCGGGTTGTGGCCGATCTGCTGGCGAGAGGCGCCCCCGCCGATCGTTTTACCGCGGTCGGTCGACCGAGCGCGGCCGCACTTGCACCGGGAAGCGGTCCCGACAGCCCCAATCGACGGGTCGAGTTCGAGCTCGGCTTCAAAGGCGAGAGGGGGCGCCGGCCATGACCGCCAAAAAGCTCCTTCTGCTCGGCGAGATCGGGGTTGGCAAGACGTCGCTCGTTCGACGAATGGTTCACGACGAGTTACCCACCGACTATCGCGCGACGATGGGTGTCGACCTTTATCGCTATGAGATGGCGGGCGTCGGCGAGGGGGGAGGGCGGACGCTGGAGCTCGTCGTTTGGGATCTCGACGGTAATTACGGTTTGAGCATTTTTCGCCACGTCTACAGCAAGGGGGCCTCTGGCGCGCTCATCGTCGGCGACATCATGCGCCACTCCACTCTCGAGCATATGGTGCGCTTGGCCGATGGTTTCACCGAGGCGATGCCGAGCCGGCAATTCTCTTTCGTAGTCAACAAGGTCGATCTGGTCGGCGAGCCCGATGGAAGTCTGCTGCCGGATCGGTTGAGAAATGCGCGCCATCCCCTCATCTGGACCAGCGCCTTGAAGGCCCAAAACGTTCATTCTGCTTTCAAACAGGTCGCCGATGCCATCGCCCGCCGTGAAGGTTGAGAGCTCGATGGCATCAGCCGGGCGCATCGTCGATGCGGTTCGCTTCCTCGCCGAGGCGGGCGCTTGCGGCATGGCATGGCTCGATGCCGATCTGCGTGTGTGTGAGAGCTACGGGACCATGGCAGAGGATCTGCGTTCCGGCGATCGTGTCACCAACGCGGTCGATGCGCTGTCGGGGCTCGACGAGGACATCCTCGTCCTCAAGACGGTGCCCGGACGATCACTGACGATCCCTAACGTGCTCGCGGCGAGGGCTCGATCCCGTGAGGAGCGCGTCACGTTCACTCTTTATTGGATGCCCAGGCAAACGCAGTATCTGTTGTTGATCACGCGGGCTTCGTCATTCGCCGACATCGAATACCGGCTGGCAGCCGAGGTGCGCGCACGCGCCATCGCCGAGGCCGAGGTCGCTGCTCAAGCCCGCGTTGTCAGTCGTGTCAATCAGGAGCTTGCCGCTGCCAATCGTGACTTACAGGAGTTTGCCTCGGTCATCTCGCACGATCTGCGCGCTCCGTTGCGCGGCGTCCGCTACGCTGCGAGCGATGCCAGGACTGCTCTCGCCGCGGGGAATTCGGCCGTCACGCTCGTGCACATCGAGCAGACTCTCGCCCAGGCGCGCCGCATGAGCGCGATGCTGACGGGGCTTCTCGACTATGCCCGCGCCGGTCGCAAGGCCGACGCTGCGGAGAGCGTCGATACCGGCGCGCTCGCCGCGGCGATCGTCGATTCGATCAAGGCGGGTTGCGCTCACGAGATCATTGTCGAAGGTGTATGGCCGACGATTGTGACGCTCGCCGAGCCACTCGATATCGTGCTCCGCAATTTGATCGACAACGCCGCCAAGCACCATGATCGCGACGTCGGGCAAATCATCGTGCGTGCCGAGTCGGTGGCAGATCATCTGATCATCTCGGTCGTCGACGATGGCCCGGGAATTGCCCCCGAATGGCACGAGGCGATCTTCCTGCCGTTCAGGCAGGTGGCGGATGCCGACGAGGCAGACGGTGCTGGGATCGGTTTGGCGATGGTCAAAAAGACAGTCGAGCGCTTTGGGGGCGTGATCGAGGTTCTGTCCGATCCGTCGGTCCGCCGCGGCGCGAGGTTTCGTGTCGTCTGGCCGCTGACGCTCCCTGCCTGACGAGTGTCGGTGCAAACGATGAATCCATAGGAAAGACGTCCAGCATGGCTAAATCTACCGGCGGCAACTTTCTGGCCAAGAAGGCCGACGTAACCAAGACCCGGATGGGGCTTCCTGCCTTGAGTGACATTCTGATCGTCGAGGATGAGAACTTCGATGCCGATCGGCTCCGCGCAACTCTGCACATCATGTTCGGCTACGAGATCGAGGTTCGGCGAGCAAAGACACTTGGTAGCGCGCTCGACGCCGTCATCGAGCGGCATCCCGAGGTGATCTTCCTCGACGACTATTTGAAGCCGAACGACAACGCGACCCACACCATCCCGTTCCTCAGACGTTGCGGCTTCGCGGGACCGATCGTGGTCGTCAGTGGCGAGGTGGACCGTCAGCGACGCGGTGTACTCATCAAGGCAGGTGCCATTGATGTCATCCACAAGGACGACCTCGACAGCGTCCGCATCGCGGAGGCCATGACCCGCATGCATGAGGCGTCCAGCGCAAGTCCGGCTGCCGTGCCAGCGAAGTCGGGCGCCAAGGCCAAGGACGCGAAAGCCGCGCAGAAGTCAGAAAGCTGAGCGGACCCATTGGCGGCATCCGTTAGACAGGGTTAGCCTTGGCGGCTGAGTCCGCTCGAACAGCCATAGGCCCGATGATGCAACGCCAGCTTCACCTCAATCTGTTCATTCAGAGCCGCGGCCATCATGAGGCATCCTGGCGCCATCCACGTTCGTCTCCGTTGCCTCTGACGGACATCGACTACTATCGCGATCTGGCGCAGCGCGCGGAGAAGGCCCACCTCGACTCGATCTTCCTAGCCGACCAACTCAACTTGCCCGACGACGTCGCCCAGGCTGCCCGCACTTGGCTCGAGCCGGTCACGGTGCTTGGTGCGCTGGCCGTCTCGACGAGCCGGATCGGTCTCATCGCCACTGCATCAACGACCTATACCGAGCCCTTCAATCTGGCCCGCCAGTTTGCCTCTCTCGACCATATTTCGCGTGGCCGCGTCGCTTGGAACATCGTGACGACCTGGGCGGTCGGGGCAGCCCGCAACTACAGTACGGAGCCGCAACTCACCCACGCGCAGCGCTACGAGCGCGCCGAGGAGTATGTGACGGTCGTCAAGGGGCTTTGGGACAGTTGGGCGGCCGACGCCGTCCGCGATGACCGCGACAACGGCATCTACGCACGAGCCGATCGCATCCGCTCCATCGACCACAAGGGCGAGTTCTATGCCGTGGCTGGACCGATGAATATGCCACGCACGCCCCAGGGCCGTCCCGTGCTTGTCCAGGCGGGCTCATCCGACACCGGTAGAGGCTTCGCGGCGCACCACGCCGAGGCAATCTTTACGGCCCACATGGAGAAGCGGACGGCGCAGGAGTTCTATGCCGACATCAAGTCGCGCGTCGCGGCGGCGGGGCGAAGGGCCGATCAGGTCCTGATTCTGCCAGGCCTGAGCCCAATGATTGCTGGCACTGAGGCCGAGGCCAAGCGCCTGCAGCGCGAGATCGATGACCTTACAGACCCGGAGGTTGGCCGAAGGCGGCTATCGGGTCGCTTCGGCGGTCACGATTTCTCGCATCTGCCACTCGACAAGCCTTTGTCAATCAATGATTTTCCAGATCCTGGATCGGTCGAAGCCGCGCGCAGCCGCACCGAGGCCATCGTCGGTCTCGTCCGCCGAGATCGCCCGACGCTGCGCCAGCTTCTGTCCTATCTTGCCGGTGCGCGCGGACACTTCGTCTTTGCCGGCACGCCGGAGCAGGTCGCCGACTTGATCGAGGATTGGCATCGCGATGGCGCGGCCGACGGCTTCAATCTGATGCCGCCGGTGCTGCCCTGGATGCTCGACGCCTTTATCGATGGAGTGCTGCCGATCCTTCAGCGCCGCGGCCTGTTTCGGCGCGTCTATGCCGGCACAACGCTACGTGACCATTACGGCCTCAACATGCCGGCAAGCCAGTACTCGTGAATGCCAACTGCGGCCCGGCGACGGATATTATGCCGCGGCCGCTCAGGTGCAAGGAGCCTAGACTGTGCCCGCCTTTTTCAAGGCGGCAATCTCGTCCGCCGACTTGCCGAGAACGGTCCGTAGAACTTCGTCGGTGTGCTGGCCGAGCAATGGCGGTGGCGTGTTGTACTCCACGGGCGTCTCCGAGAAGCGCATCGGGCTCTTGATCAGGGCAACCTTGCCTGCGGTCGGGTGTGGGATCTCGACCTTGAGGCCGCGCGCGACGACCTGCTCGTTCTCAAAGACCTCTTTCAAGGTGTTTATCGGCCCGCACGGTACGCCAGCTGCGTCGAGCGCCGGAACCCACTCGGCCGTTGTCCGCTTCCTCATCAACTCGTCAAGAATGGGGTCGAGAGCATCGCGGTTCTCGACTCGCGCCGCGTTCGTGTTGAACCGCGGGTCTGTCTTGAGTGCCGGCTGTCCCAGCAGATCGCACAGCTTGTTGAAGAGGTTGTCGTTGCCGCAGGCGAGGATGATGGCGCCGTCCTTCGTCGGCACCGACTGGTAGGGCACGATGTTCGGATGTGTGTTGCCGAGCCGAACCGGGGACTCGCCCGTGACCAGGAAATTGGCCCCTTGGTTGGCGAGGAAGCCTACCTGCGTGTCCAACAGCGCCATGTCGATGTGCTGGCCGATGCCAGTCCGCTCACGGTTGGCGATCGCTGCGCAGACGGCAATTGTCGAGTACATGCCGGTCATAATGTCGACCACCGGAACGCCCGCACGCTGTGCCCCGCCACCCGGCTTGCTATCGCGCTCGCCGGTCACGCTCATAAAGCCGCCCATCCCTTGGATCATGAAGTCATAACCGGGCTTAGCGGCGTAGGGACCGGTCTGACCGAAACCCGTGATCGAGCAATAGATAATCTTGGGGTTGATCTTCTTGATGTCCTCGTAGCCGAGGCCCTTGGAGGCGAGATCACCGGACTTGAAATTCTCGAGGAGCACGTCGGCGGTTTGAGCCAGTTCCTTGATCAGGGCGCCACCCGCTTGGCTGGCGATGTCGATGGTGATCGACTTCTTGCCGCGGTTGGCACAGAGGAAGTACCCCGCCTCCGTCGTGTCCTTGCCGTTCTCGTCTTTCGCCCAGGGCGGGCCGAACGCGCGGCTATCGTCGCCCTTCTTGGGCCGTTCCACCTTGATCACATCGGCGCCGAGATCGGCAAGATTTTGAGCGCACCACGGCCCCGCGAGCACGCGGGTCAGATCGAGAACTCGAATATGCGTGAGCGGTCCGGACATGGCAGCGTTTCCTGAGGTGGCGCGATGCTGCCAACGGTAAGCAGGCCGCGCGGGCAGATGGAAGCGTGAAGGCTTTGTGACGTCCGTCTAGGGTTTAGTGGGGCCGCAAGTGTGAGGCAAGAGGTGGGTCGCGGGATCGGCTTGCTCATGCCTGCCAACGCCTTCTCACCGGCTCGGTTCAACGACAAAATGAACCTTCAGCCGTACCGCAGGTGGTCACCCGGCACGCTCGTCACCCGAATCCTTTAAAATGAAGGCCGAAACTTCCATAAAATAAGCATTTTCTCCGACCTTCCGCCATCCTCAATTCTTTGCTCAGCGCTTCGGGGCGCCCGGTGCCACTGCCATAATTCCGGCCGAATACAAGGTCGGATTGGGGAGGAGCACACGAGCCTTGAGACGCGGTAGGCGACGTATCATGCGTGCAAAACTTTCAACCGCAGCGCTGGCGATCATCGCCATCGTGGCGACGATGTCCGCGGCCGCCGCCCGGACGACGCGCGACGTCCGCGGCGAGATCGTCGAGGTGGCGGGGCGCGAAGTGAGTTGCGCCAACGTCAGGACGCGCTTCGACGGAAGCCTCCCCAACCTTGGCGCCGCGGCTCCCGACGAGCGGTTGACCATCCTTAATCCCAGATTGCTCGGACGTTACAGTAAGGTCGTCCAGCTGTTCGTCTTTCATCACGAGTGTGGCCACCATCGTGTCGGTGCCAGTGAGTTGAATGCCGATTGCTGGGCAGTAGGCGAGGGCGTACGGGCCGGCTGGCTGGACCGCAACGGTTTGACTCAGGTCTGCCGATCCTTCGGCAACGAGGCCGATACCGACACACACCCATCTGGCCGTAGCCGCTGCGCTAACATCGACCGCTGCTTTGCCGCCGCCGAGTTCGAGGTGGCGCGTGCAAAGGAGAAGCAGCGGTACCGGGTGGAGGCAGTCGCACTCAGCGAGGCACCGAAACTCGTCGCCGGTCCGAGGTTGATTCGGACGAGCGTGCTTCGCTGACGACATCCTGATCGACTCGCGTAGCGTCCAGTCTCGTGGAGCGCGCGAGAGTTTGCTGTCGGAATTGCGCGAGATGGATCAGATTTCGGTCGGGCCGCGGTTGTCGCGCCTGCCGCTACGCTCGGCGTTGTGCTGTACGAACATGGCGTCGGCAGCTGCTCGCTGTCTGGCCGCGTTGGTCTCGTTGTTCTGGCGCAGCCATTCGAGTGACGCCTGGCGATTGACGTTCGACCTGTTGAAGTGGGGTTTCACATAGCGGGCGAAGAGCTCGTAGGATTTCTTCGTTCCTTCCCAATCCGCCCAGTCGGCGGCGTACTGGCAAAAACAGCCAAAGGGGCCTTGCTTTGCCTGCAGCCGCTCGATCACCGCGATGACGTCATCTGGTGTACCGATGACGCCCAAATTCTTACCGACGTACCAGTCGATCGGGTCTTCGCCGACGGGCACGTTGTATCGCGTTGCATCCTGGGCGCGCTGATAATCGAGCCAGCGGGTAAAGGCGAATTGCACGTCCTCACGCGCCTTCTGCCGTGTCTCGGCGATATACCAAGGCACCACGAGGCGGAGATTGTTGGGGTCCATCGTGCGGCCGTGCTCGGCGGCGATTTCCTGCGCGACTTTCCAGTTCGTGTCGAGCGCATCGAAACCGAGACCCAGAGCGGCCATGCACAGCATCGACAGGTCGTGCTTGCCCGCAAGCCGTCCGCCAGAGGGCGTGACGACGCTCGCGACGGCAACTTCGGGATAGGGCTTCGTATAGGGCAGGAGTTGGACGTGTGCTTCGGTGAAGTCATACCATTCCGTCTTCTCAGTGACCCACTCCCCAGACATGAGCCGCAGGATGAGATCCAGTCCCTCGGCCATGCGTGCACGCTTCTTCAGCGAATCGATGCCCATCATCGCGCTGTCGCCCTCGATCAGGCCGGGACCCGCGCCGAACATGACCCGTCCACGCGTTTGATGGTCGAGCTGAATGACCCTGTTCGCGACCATCAATGGGTTGTGATAAGGCAGCGATACGACGCCAAGGCCGAATTTCAGATGCTTGGTGCGCTCCGCTGCTGCCGCAATGAACAGCTCGGGCGACGAGATCAGCTCGAACCCGCCCGAATGGTGCTCGCCAATCCAAGCCTCCGCGAAGCCGAGCTTGTCGATCAACTCCATCAACTCGAAATCGCGATGGATGAGATACGTAGGATCCTCATCAACAGGGTGATGAGGGCCGAGAAAGATTCCATAGCGGAGATTGATGTTGGTCATCGAACACACGTTCCTTGGACCCGGGGACGGTGCCGCATCCTGGCCTCTCTGCGCGGCGCGTGTCAAAGAGATGAGCATCGTCGGGGCGTGGTTCCACTTCGGCGCACGCCCTAGGCGGTGTGGACGGATCTGATCATGGTGAAGCCGCAGGCCAGCGCCACGAATCACGCGCTAGTTCCCAGCAGTTTTTTCGCAGCGTGTGGCGAGCGCTTGAAGCGCTTCGCAATTCGCGTATCGCCGGGGCTTAGTCGCGGTCCCGCTGGTTTGCGGCGACCAGATCAGAGGCGAGGACGTCGGCTTCTCCAGTCGGTAGCGCGCTCGTAGGTGTGGCCGACCGCAAGCACGGTCGCGTCCTCGAACGGGCGACCGACGATCTGGAGCGCGAGTGGCAGGCCCCCTGCACTGTACCCGTTGCAGATCGATAGGGCGGGCGTGCCCGCCACATTGAATGGCATCGTGAAGTTGGGCACCTCGAAGCCGCCATACTTGGTCACGGCCTCCATGCGCGGTGCCGGAGTAGGAACCGTCGGCAGGATCAGGACATCGTATTTCTGCATCTCGGCCGCGAGTGCGGTGCGAAGCTCGCGCCGCATGCGAACGGCAGCAAGATAGTCGCCCGAGGAGATGAAAGCGCCCATGACGACGCGGTCACGGAAGAGTTCGCCGTAGTCGTTGTAGCGTGTCTTGACCCAGGGCTCGTGCACAGCATACGCCTCGGCAATCATGATCAGCATGCCGGCGGATGCCCAATCCTGCAGTGGTGGCAGCGTCGCGTCGGCAACCTTGGCGCCGAGCGTTTCAAGCACGCGGATGCTTTGCGACATGGCGGCGCCGACCTCGGGGGCGATCGGCGTATCGTGCTCGAAGAAATGGCGGACGACCCCGACGCGAAGGCCGGCGATGCCTGTGTCAAGGCGCTTGCGGAGTTCAGGTGAGGGGGTGTTGACGCTCGCGGGATCGCGCGGATCGTGACCGGCCATCGCTTCTAAAAGGATCGCGCAATCCTCGACAGTCCATGCGAGGGGGCCGGCATGGTCGAGTGTGAAAGCGAGCGGCTGAATGCCGTAGCGGCTCAAAAGACCGTAGGTGGGTTTGATGCCGGCGAGACCGCAGTATGCCGCCGGGAGCCGGATGGAGCCGCCGGTATCGGAGCCGGTGCCGCCTAGCACGAATCCAGCCGCGACAGCGGCGCCGGTGCCGCTGGAGGAGCCGCCGGGAAAGTGCTCCGGATTCCAGGGATTGCGGGCGGGTGGCCAGGGAAGGTCGAAGCTCGGTCCGCCCCAGGCGAATTCGTGCGTCGCGAGCTTGCCGAACGGAAGAACGCCTGCTGCAGCCAGTTTCTCGACTGTGAAGGCGCTTTCCTTCGGGACATTGTTTTCGAGTAGGCGCGAGTGTGCCGTCGTGGCGACGCCGGCCGTGGCGTAGATGTCCTTGTGCGCAAACGGGATGCCGTGCAGAGGGCCCTTGTAGCGCCCGGCGTTGATATCGGCCTCAGCCTCGCGGGCGGCGGACATCGCCGCATCCGGCGTCAGCTTGATAAAGGCGTTGAGCTTTGGCTCTGCGGCGGCGATGCGTGCGAGGCAGGCTTCGGCCAGTGCCACTGGTGAAAGGCGACGCTCGGCAATGGCACGCGATGCCTCGGCGATCGACGGGAGTTGCATGGTTCTCAATCCTCGAAGCCGGGGCGGAAGATGAGGGCCGGCTCGGCCTCTCGCGGCCGGTCGCCAGCGCCGCGCACGCGAGCGGCCATGGCGGCGACGTGAAGGTAGCCGGTATGGATCTCCGCGAGCTGCACCGGCGTCAAATCCAGCCCAGAGGCCTGGGCCTGCGCAGTCAGCTCCTGCAGGGTCATCGGTCGTGCGGGACTCATCCGGCGTTGCTCCCCGTGGACAGCATCGTGATCACCTCGTCCGTCGATCGCACGTCACCAAAGAGAATTGCCACTGTCGCGAGCGTGGCATTGTGCTCCTCGTCGGTGCGGCAGGCGTTGGCGTCGGAGACCATGATGCACTTGTAGTTCATCATCATGCCGTCACGGATGGTGCTCTCGCAACAGACGTTGGTGGCGGTGCCGACGATGAGCAATGTGTCGATGCCTCTCTGGCGAAGCACAGTGTCCAGGGCGGAAGAGCCCTGGACCAACGCGCTGAATCGGCGCTTCGGAACGACGAGGTCGTCAGGCTTCACATCGAGCTCGCCGTAGATCTCGTAGCCCGGATCGCCCGGAGTGAAGGCCTGCTCCATGCGTTGCCCCCAGTCGCCCGTCGCGAAGTGCCTACGCCATACGGACCACGTCATCGCCGCTTCGGCATCGAAGGTGTTCTTGATCCACACGACGGTGCCGCCGGCGTCACGCGTTGCCGTCGCCAGGCGGTTTACGTTCGGGACGATGGCCCTGGCCGTCGGCATCTCGGCCGGCTGGCCCGGAGCCATGAAGCCGTTCTGCAAGTCGACCACGACAAGGGCGGTACGCGCAGGTGCGATGGTTGCAAACGCGGGTTCTCCGCCCCGGCGAGACCGCACACGCTCCGCCACATAGTCCGGAAGCGCGATCCGGTGTAGGCGTTCCTCGGTGATCATGTGCGTCTCCTGCTCGACGACGACGAGGCTCAGGTAGGTGAGGCTATTTCAGCGTCACGCGCGTTAGGTCGGTGAACCAGCTCTGCGCGGGAGTGTAGCCCTCGACCTTTTTCGAGAAGGCGCGCGGGTTAAGGTCGTGAACGATGAACAGCCACGGGGCCTCGTCGACCAGCATCTCGTTGAGCTTGGCGAGTTTCGGAGCGAGGTTCTTTCCGGTGAAGTCGACCTCGATCTCGTCGAGCAGCGCGTCGACAGTCGGACTCTTGAATTGCCCCCAGTTCGAGGAGATCGGCGCCACGTTGCGGCTATGGAACCAGCGGAATGCCATGGAATGATCCCAAGTTACGAGGCTGATGTTTGAGCCGTGCAACTTCTGGACGGTGGCGTTGTCCGGACCCTGGCGGAACGTAACCAGCATCTGCCCCCATTCGACCACGTCGAACTCGACCTCGAAGCCCGCCGCCTTCATGCTGCGCTGGATCACCTCGTTCATGGGAATCGGCAGCATCTGCCCTGATCCCGACGTCGAGATCTGGATGCGGACCTTCACGGGCTTATCGGGCCCATAGCCTGCCTCGGCCAGCAGCGCTTTGGCCTTGGCGGGATCATAGCTGTACTTGAGCGGCGGGGCACCTGCGAACGCCGTATCCTTCGGCCAGAAACCGGTTGCGGGCTCGGCCGTGCCGTTGAGCAGCGTAACCAGCGCGTCGCGATCGACGGCGAAGTTGGCCGCCTGGCGGACGCGCTTGTCGGCGAACGGCGAGTCGGGCGTGATCTTGAGCACCCACGGCCAGATGTGCGGGTAACGCGAGGTCGAGACGACGTAGCCGGCCGACTTCAGAGACGGGATGGCGTCAGGCGGGGGCACCTCGATCCAATCGACCTGGTTGGAACGCAACGCCGATAGCCGCGTCGTCGCCTCGGGCATCGGTACGAGCATCAACCGGTCGACCTTGGGGATTCGGGTTTTATCCCAATAGTCGGCGTTCTTCTCCATCTGGATCGACTGGCGCGGATTGACTTTGGTGATCTTGAACGGGCCTGTGCCGGCTGGGGCCTTTGCGACGTCCGCCCAGTTCTTGCCGGCTTTTTCCCACGCCTCAGGGCTGGCGATCAATATCTGCGCCGTCATGAAGGGAAAATAGGAGAGAGGCACCTTCGTATAGATGGCGATCGTGTAGTCGTCGACCTTCTCCCACTTGGAGATCAGCGGCACGCGTGCGCGCGTAATGGCTGAGCCGTTGGGCTCGAACTGCGGAGACTTGTCGTCGTAGAAGCGGGAAAGGTTCCAGGCGACCGCGTCGGCATTGAACGGTGCGCCGTCGTGGAACTTCACGCCCTGGCGAAGCGTGAAAACCCATTTCGTCTTGTCGGCCTCATCGACTTTCCAGGCGGTGGCGAGCCCGGGCCGGATATCGGGAAGGCTCTCGGTCTGGGTCAGATCCCACAGCACCAGCGCGTCGAAAGCGGTATAGCCTACGAAACGCATCCCCTCGAAGCCGTTGTTGGGCATGCCGGTCGTGGTTGGAATGTCGGCTGCCGTCATGGCGATGCGCAGGGTTTTCTGCGCCTGAGCACTCGACGTGCCGATCAAGGCCATCGCTGCAGTGCAGGCGACGGTTGCAAGAAGTTTTATTTTCATTGTCTGGTGCTCACGAACCCAAGGGGCTGT
>LNDR01000376.1 GCA_001464755.1 Rhizobiales bacterium Ga0077524 | reverse complement strand
TTCGTGGTGGCTACCCATCGGGCCTGCGTGAGCGTGGAGCTTCTTCGAAAAACGGATGCCGCATGCTCAAATTCATCGCGATGCGCCTCATCCATACGGTGCCGATCCTCATCGGCGTATCGCTGCTTGTTTTCGCGCTGGTGCACATGGTTCCGGGAAATCCGCTCGACATCCTGTTGCCGGCCGATGCGCCAAAGGAAGTGATCGACCGATTGAAAGCCGAGTACGGCTTCGACAAGCCTCTCTATATTCAATATCTGAGCTGGGTCGGACGGATACTGACGGGGGACCTCGGCACCTCTGTGTTTACCGGGCAGAAGGTGGCAGGCGAATTGCTCGGAGCCTTGAACAATACGCTCGCCATTGCGCTGCCGGCGGCTGCTCTGGGTTTCTCGCTCGGCGGCGTCCTCGGTGTGATCACGGGGCTCCATCACGGAAGCTGGATCGACCGTCTTCTCTCGGTCTTCTCGGTATTCGGCGTGAGCGTGCCTCACTTCTGGCTTGCGATCGTTCTTGTCGCACTGTTCTCGGTGGGGCTGGGCTGGCTCGAGGAGCTTCGAGGATGCGAGCCATCTCGTGCTTCCCGTCATCAGCCTCAGCCTCATACCGATCGGGATCATCAGCCGGCTCGTGCGCTCGACGGTGCTCGAGGTGGTGGGACAGGAGTTCACCGGAGCCTTGAAGGCGAAAGGGCTGCGGCGGAGGAGAATCATTTCACATATCGTCAAGAATGCGGCGCCGCCTGCGCTGGCCCTGATGGGGCTGCAGTTCGGCTACCTGCTCGGCGGCTCCATTCTGGTCGAGACGGTCTACAACTGGCCGGGGGCTGGACAGCTCATGAACCTCGCCATCTTTCGCCGCGATATTCCGGTTCTGCAGGCGACGGTTCTGGTGCTGTCGTTCCTGTTCGTCATGATCAATCTCGCCGTGGACGTGCTGCAGGCGGTGATCGATCCGAGAATGCGGAGATGAAACCCGAAATGGCTATGGTCGAAACCGGCGTCACCGCGGCGCAGGACGAGCCGGCAGCGCCGCTCGTCAAGACGTACTGGCAGAATGTACGGGATCGCGTCATGCGCGATCGCCTGACGATGACGGTCGGCGTGATCCTGCTCCTGATCGTCGTCGTGACGCTGCTTGCACCGTGGCTCGCTCCGCATGATCCCTATGAGGGATCGGTCGGCAATAGACTGAAGCCGATCGGAACGCCGGGGCATCTCCTCGGAACCGACGAGACCGGCCGCGACATGCTCTCGCGGATCATCTACGGGGGCAGGCTGTCGCTGCTCTGCGGGTTAACCCCGGTCGTCTTCGCGACGCTGATCGGCGGCTTCATCGGACTCCTCGCCGGTACGGCGGGAGGCATCATCAACACGATCCTGATGCGATTAATGGACGTCCTCTATGCCTTTCCGTCTGTGCTTCTTGCCGTGGCCATTTGCGGTGTGCTGGGGGCAGGCGTCGTAAATACCATCCTGTCGCTCACGATCGTCTTCATTCCGCCCGTCGTGCGCATCACGGAGAGCCTGACCACTCAGGTGCGCAATCTCGACTTCGTCGAGGCGGCGCGGGCGGCAGGAGCCTCGCATATCGAGGTGATCAAGTTTCAGATCATCGCCAACATTCTGGGGCCGGTGTTCGTCTACGCGACCAGCCTGGTCTCGATCTCGATCATTCTCTCGTCGGGCCTCAGTTTCCTCGGTCTCGGGGTCGTGCCACCGGCGGCGGAATGGGGGCTGATGCTCAATGCCATGCGGCAGGCGCTTTGGGTCGATCCGATCATCGCCGCCGTGCCTGGTGCTGCGATCCTGATTACGTCGATGTGCTTCAACCTTCTGAGCGATGGGCTGAGATCCGCAATGGACACGAGGCTCAAGGCATGAGCGCCACCGTCAAGTCTGCTCTGCGTGAGGCTCAATCCTCGCCGTTCGACCGCGGTGGCCCGCAGCAACCGCTCATTGCAGTGGAGGGGCTGCGCAAGCATTTCCGTCTCAAACGATCGCTCCTCGATCGCGAGCAGAAGGTGGTGCGCGCGGTGGACGACATTTCGTTCGAGCTGCGCAAGGGCGATACCCTTGGCATCGTCGGCGAATCCGGCTGCGGCAAGTCGACGACGGCACGACTGCTGATGCACCTGATCGCACCTGATGCCGGCACGATCGTATTCGACGGCGATCCCGTGAACACCGTGCGCGGGCTGTCGCTGCGGGAGATGCGGCGGCAAATGCAGATGGTGTTCCAGGACAGCTATGCCTCGCTCAATCCACGAGCACAGGTGTTGGACATCATCGCATTTCCGGCGCGTATCCATGGGCTTCCTGCGGCACGCGCACGGGAGCGGGCGGAGGAGCTGCTCGATCAGGTCGGGCTTCGTGCAGGACAATTTGCGCGGCGCTATCCGCACGAACTTTCAGGTGGCCAGCGTCAACGCGTCAATATCGCCCGGGCGCTCGCCCTCGGCCCACGCCTGGTCCTTCTCGACGAGGCTGTATCGGCACTCGACAAGTCCGTGGAAGCGCAGGTGTTGAACCTGCTTGCCGATCTCAAACAGCAACTTTCGCTCAGCTACATCTTCATCAGCCACGACCTCAACGTCGTCCGCTACATCAGCGACAGGGTGCTGGTGATGTACCTGGGGCAGATCGTGGAGAGCGGCGCGACCAAGGCCATCTACGCCGCGCCGCGGCATCCCTATACGCGGGCGCTGCTGTCGGCCGTGCCGACGATGGACCCGGAACGTCGCACCGAAGTGGCGCCGCTGGTTGGCGATCCGCCGAATCCGATCAATCCGCCGAGCGGCTGCCGCTTCCATACGCGATGCGCCTTCGCTGAGGAGGTTTGCAAGCGGGCCGTGCCACGGATGAGCGTCGTCGACGTGTCAGCAGGCCACAACGCAGCGTGCCACATGGTGGATGAGACGTCGGGCCATAGCCGCCGCGGCAGCACGGAGATGGCGGCATCATGAGCGCAGAAAGCGGCATTGCGGTCGAGGTCGAGGACCTCAGCATCCGTTTCGTCACTCGGGAGAGAACGTTGTTCGCCGTCAACGGCATCTCGTTCGCGCTACGGCAGGGCGAGGTGCTCGGTGTTCTCGGAGAGTCGGGATCGGGGAAGAGCGTCACGCTGAAAGCCATGATGCGACTGCTGCCGCCAACGGCGATCGTCTCGGGCAAGGTGTGCGTCGGTGGGGCCGATCTGTTAGCGGTTCCGGAAAGCAAAATGGAGGAGCTTCGTGGCCGAAAGATCTCCATGATCTTTCAGGAGCCGATGACCGCGTTCGATCCGGTCTTCACGATCGGCGAGCAGATCGCGGAGACGATCGTGCGCCACGAAGGCTGCTCGTGGCGGGACGCGGAGAAAGGTGCACTCGAACTGCTCGAACGTGTGCAAATTCCGTCGGCCCGGCAGCGTCTCGGCAACTATCCGCACGAGATGTCCGGCGGCATGCGACAGCGGGCCATGATTGCGCTCGCGCTGTCGTGCAAGCCGTCGCTTCTTCTGGCAGACGAGCCGACGACGGCGCTCGACGTCACGGTGCAGATGCAAATCCTGCTGTTGCTGCGCGAGTTGCAGCGGGAGCTAGGCATGGCTGTCGTCTTCGTTACGCATGACATCGGCGTCGCGCTGGAAGTGTCCGACCGTCTCGCCGTCATGTATGCCGGGCGCTTCGTCGAGACGGGGACGACCACGGAGGTCGTGCGTCGGGCCACGCATCCCTACACGAAAGGACTACTCAACTCGACTTTGAAGGGCGTCGAGCCCGGCGAACGGCTTGCGGCCATTCGGGGTGCGCCACCGGTCCTCGCGACCCAGCCGCGCGGCTGCAGCTTTGCACCGCGATGCGATCTGGCGATGCCTGTCTGCACGGGCGAGCCGACGCCGGTGGCCAGGAGAGGCGCGAGCCATCTTGTGTGTTGCCATCGGAGCGGAGGCCTGCACGGTACAGGAGCTACTGTAAGAACTTCCATTCTGCAGGGGCATAGTACCTGACGATTGCCGACCCAATAGGGTCGACGACATCCTAAAATTGTCGGAAAGCGACCGTGGACCCGGTGCAGGATGAGGCGGTATGTCATGCACGCGTCGTTGCTGACGCGTCTCGAGGCGCGTCAACTGCTGTCCGGAGTCCTGGGAGGTTGAGAGGGGCTTCGTGGTCACCTGCCAAGCCCTGCCCAAGTTCGATCGCTTCATCGACGTTTGGGATTAGAGGTGACCATATCGACGCACCCACATAAAGCGCATGCGCCCAGCACAGCGGCGGGCTGACGCACCCGCAAATAGGCACGTGCGGAAGTTGCACATTGTCGACATAAGAGGAAGTTAAGCTTCTGGAACGTCCCGTGCTCAACTTGTGGGAGTGGAGATGGGCTGAGCCGGAGCCTTTCGAGATTGATGCTTTCTGCTGCCAAATGCCGCCCAGTCGAAGGGTGCACAGCGGTTGGCCCTGTAGCCTATGAGGGGAAGTTCCGGGGGTTGGATCGTCCGGGAGATGCGACTAGGTAGAGCAACGGCGGTCGAGTTCGTCGCTGCGATTGTTGGTCTGGGGGATATGCGATGAGTGGGTCGAATGCAGAGCAGGCCTGCACAAGCAGCGATTAAGCTCAATAGGGAAGGCAAGTTTCAGGAAGCTCTGGCGCTGGTTGCACCACTCGTAGAGAAGGGCGACAAGCAGCCGAACGCCTACTTGCAGATGTCGCGCGCGTTACGAGGCATGAAGGATGACAAGGCGGCGCGAGAGGTGGAGCAGCGCGCGCTCGAACTCTTCCCCGACAATCCTCGCGTTGCAGCCCACGTTGGCAATCTTTTCGCGTCGGCCGACAAAGAGTATGCAAAGGCGGCCGAAATCGTTGGCCCACACTTGGCTGCGGGGCGAATCGAGCCGGATCTGGTGGCTGTGGCCTCGATTGCGCTGCGGAGCCTGAAGCGTGACTCCGAAGCCGACGCGATCGAGCTGAAGGGCCTAGCGCAGAATCCCAATAACGTTCAACTGCTTGTGCGTCGCGCGATTGCACTCAATCGCAGCAGCAAGTTTGCCGACGTAATATCGTTGCTCGCGGGTAAGGAGACGATCGTCGAAGGCAACGCGACACTCAAGACACATCTGCAGCGTGCACGGGAAGGGCTAGCTACTGGAAAAGCGGCGCCGGCTCAGTCATCAGCCACGACAGCCGGCGCAGCACAGCCGGCAGCGCCGGCGCCAGAGAAGTCGGCTGTCGCAACGGCGGCTGTAGCTGGCCACGCACCGGCAACCGTGCCGGCAGCTCGCACTGCGACGATGGCAGCGCCCGCCGAGTCAGCTAAGGAGGCCCAGAAACCTACCGCTCAATCGGTTCCGGCCTCAGCGGTTGCCCGACCAGCCACCCCTCCCGCGCCATCGCCGCCCCACGCGCAGTCGGCGATTGCATCACCTCAGTCCACGCCCAGGAGCGCAGCTCTCGGATCGATACCGACGGTCCCGGCACCGGCAGCTCAAGCAACGCGGCCTCAACCCGCGCCTTCTGTGCCTTCTGCGTCATCCGCACCACCTGCCCCGGCACCACGCGCGCCCGAGGTTCAGTCCTCTGCGCCGAAGTATGTGCCGACCACAACCAGCGTTCCAGCCGGTGCGGCGACAGCAGCGACAGCCCGCACTTCGGCACCGGTACACCCAACGATGACGGCTGCTGCATCCCGCCAGCAACCATCGGCGCCGGCTCATCAGAGCGCTGCCTATTCGGCAGCGAAGCCCCGCTCCGGTATATCGGCCTTCGCCGTGATTTTCTGGGGTCTCGTCATCGTTGCCGCCGGCCTGCTGGGCGCCCATTTTGCTGAGTTGATCGACTTGGCGCCGTTTGCACAGCAGGTCTCTGCAATGATAGAAGCGGCGCGCGGTAACTAACTGCGCCGTTCTCTCTGCACCCGGCGGACGAGCGGCTTGGTGAAGGGGCGCTGGATCACCGATGGCCGCAGCAGCTCAAATATGTGGAAAAGCCGACGGCCGACGCCAAACACGGTTGGTGTTAAAACCTTCCCGACCTATGGGGAGCCAAAGATGACGCGGACTCAATGTGAGTGGACGTCATCTGTCAGATCGACGCGAGCATATGAGTGGCGACCTGTCCAATCAGCCGCCAACCGGTCGATTGCTGCTGTTCTCGCAACGTCGTTTGCTCCGGAAGCGAATGGACGCGGCGCGGCAGAACCATTGTTTCGCGCAGCAGGAGCTTCGCTTGACACTCCCCAGCCATCTTCGCCAGCTCGAAGCGGAATCTATCGGCATCTTCCGTGAGTTGATGGCGGACTGCGAGAAGCCGGTGCTGCTCTATTCGATCGGTAAGGACAGCTCGGTGCTCTTGCACCTTGCCATGAAGGCTTTCTATCCCGGCAAGCTACCATTTCCATTACTGCACATCGACACGACGTGGAAGTTCAAGGAGATGATATCCTTCCGTGATGCCACGGTGCGAGATCTCGGCCTGGAGCTGATCGTGCACGTGAACAGGGATGGCATAAAGCAGGGCATTTCGCCGTTGACGCATGGGAGCGGCGTCCACACCGACGTCATGAAGACACAAGGGCTGAGGCAAGCTCTCGACGCACACAAGTTCGATTGCGCCATCGGCGGCGCCCGCCGCGACGAGGAGCGCTCGCGTGCCAAGGAGCGCGTGTTCTCGCACAGGGCCGCGGGTCACCGTTGGGACCCGAAAGCGCAGCGCCCGGAATTGTGGCACCTCTACAATGGACGGCATGGGCCCGGCGAAAGCATGCGGGTTTTCCCGCTATCGAATTGGACAGAGCTCGACGTCTGGGAATACATCGCGACCGAGAAAATTCCCGTTGTGCCCCTCTATTTTTCGGCCGTTCGGCCAATCGTCGAGCGTGATGGCATGCTGCTCATGCGCGACGACGACCGGTTGCTGCTGCGCGATCACGAGCTTTTGAAGCAACGTCGCGTGCGCTTCCGAACGCTGGGTTGCTATCCCTTGACAGGCGCCGTTGAATCCGATGCTGGCACTATCGAGGAGATCATTGCCGAGATCGCTGCGGCGCGCGCTTCGGAGCGGCAAGGGCGAGCTATCGATCACGATAGCGCCGGCTCGATGGAGAAAAAGAAGCAGGAAGGTTATTTCTGATGTCGGTCGAGAAATCCCTTCTTCGCTTTCTAACGTGCGGGAGCGTCGACGACGGAAAGAGCACGCTGATCGGTCGCATGCTCTACGATGGTGGACTGGTTCTCGACGACCATCTTGCCGCCCTTGCCGCCGACAGCCGCAAGCATGGCACGACCGGGGACTCACTCGATTTCGCACTTCTGGTCGACGGGTTGCAGGCCGAGCGCGAGCAAGGCATCACCATCGATGTCGCCTATCGCTACTTCAGCACGCCGAAGCGCAAGTTCATCGTCGCTGACACGCCTGGGCACGAGCAATACACGCGCAACATGGCGACGGGAGCGAGCGTTTCCGATCTCGCCGTCGTGCTGGTCGACGCTGGCAAGGGCATCCTGACACAGACTCGCCGTCACGTTGCGATTATCGGCCTGATGGGGGTTGGTCACGTTGTGCTGGCCGTCAACAAGATGGATCTGGCGGAATTCAGCGAGGCCCGTTTCCACGAGATATCGGCCGACTTCCGCGAGACTGCCAAACGCCACGGCATCGAGAACTTGACCGCTGTGCCCGTAGTGGCCCGCGACGGCGACAACCTGGTGGGGAAAAGTAGCCGAATGCCTTGGTACGAGGGGCCAACGCTTCTCGACCACCTCGAGGCGGTCGAGATAAGCTCGAGCGCAGCAAGCTCGATGCGTCTACCAGTGCAGTGGGTCAGCCGACCCAACCGCGAGTTTCGCGGCTACTGCGGGACTATTGCAGGCGGGTCCATCGGCCGTGGCGATGGAGTACGCGTGCTCCCGTCTGGACGCACGTCGACGGTAAAACGCGTCCTGGTGGGAGATCGAGATGTCGAGCGGGCAGTCGCGGGAGAAGCGATCACAGTGCTGCTCGCCGACGAGTTGGATATCAGTCGCGGTGACGTGATTGCAGCACCGGACACTGCCTTGCGCGTCGCGGACCAACTCGCCGCGCACATCGTTTGGATGTCGGAGCAGCCTCTGCTGCCGGGGCGGCCATATCTCGTCAAGTGCGGCACTCAGACCGTCGGTGCGACAATCAGCTCGATAAAACACAAAGTCGGGATCGATAGTGCGGAGGATGTGGCAGCGCGCCGTCTCGAGACGAACGACATTGCCTCGTGCAATCTCTCGTTGTCCCGACCGATCGTATTCGAGCCCTTCGCCGACTGCCAGACCCTCGGCTCGTTCATTCTGATCGACAAGATGACCTTCGCCACTGTTGGTGCAGGGCTTGTCGACTTCGAGCTACGCCGCGCAAACAACATTCACTGGCAATCGCTCGAGGTGAGCAAGGCGGCGCGGGCCTCGGCGAAATCCCAGAAGCCTTGCTGTCTTTGGTTTACTGGCCTCTCCGGGTCCGGCAAATCGACGATCGCCAACTTGATCGACAAGCGTTTGATGTCGCTTGGTCATCACACCTATCTGCTGGACGGCGACAATGTCCGTCACGGCCTCAATCGCGATCTGGGCTTCACGGACGAGGACCGCGTCGAAAACATCCGTCGCGTGGCGGAGGTTGCGCGCCTAATGGTCGATGCCGGCCTCGTTGTGTTGGTGTCCTTCATCTCGCCGTTTCGGGCCGAGCGGCGCATGGCGCGCGAGCTCTTCGAGGACGGTGAGTTCATCGAGGTCTTCGTGGACACACCGCTGGACGTGTGCGAGGCCCGCGACCCTAAGGGGCTTTATCGCAAGGCGCGCGCGGGGCAGCTCGCGAATTTCACCGGCATCGACTCCGCGTACGAGGCGCCAGAACATGCCGAGGTCCGCCTCGACGGACGTGTTGTGAGTGCGGAGGATCTCGCCGGCCAGTTGATGAACGAGTTGCAGGTCCGCAGGCTGGTTTAGCGATAGACGCTATTGCATCGGAAATTATCCTCCGTTCCGGGCTGACGCACGCACTGGAGCTGATCGTAATCGCAACACGGGCGGGGTCAAAGTTGCGGGCCGCCGCCCAGCTTCTCGAGTGTTGCAAGCGAACGACGATACAACTGCGTCGCGATGGCACCGTGGCGGCTCCAACATGCGGATGTTCAGCAAATCCGGCCAACTGCTCAAGGCTGGGGGGCAGGAGGAGTGTGCTTTTTTGTAGTAGAACTCTTCGAGCACAGGTTGCCCTTGAGCGCGTCGTGGTGTACGAGCTGCTAGAATATAGCGAGTAAGACAGCACCTAGACCATCATGTCCGCTGAGAGCTGGGGATAGGGGGACCGATGAGGTGACCCGCCCCGACGTGTCGACTAAGGCGCGTGAGCGCAACGGGGATTG
>LNDR01000375.1 GCA_001464755.1 Rhizobiales bacterium Ga0077524 | reverse complement strand
CTCGGCCGCTTGCCGCGCTGCTTCCTCGCGGGCTCGTGCCTCGGCTTCCTCGCGCGCGATCCGCTCACGCTCCTCAGCGGCGGCGCGCATCTCCGCCAGTTGACGCTCGGCCTCCTCGGCTTTCCGTGCCAGCTCCGCTCGCTCGGCCTCGGCCGCTTGCCGCGCTGCCTCCTCGCGGGCTCGTGCCTCGGCTTCCTCGCGCGCGATGCGCTCCCGCTCTTCGGCGGCGGCGCGCATCTCCGCCAGTTGACGCTCGGCCTCCTCGGCTTTCCGTGCCAGTTCCGCACGCTCGGTCTCGGCCGCTTGCCGCGCTGCTTCCTCGCGGGCTCGTGCCTCGGCTTCCTCGCGCGCGATCCGCTCACGCTCCTCAGCGGCGGCGCGCATCTCCGCCA
>LNDR01000374.1 GCA_001464755.1 Rhizobiales bacterium Ga0077524 | reverse complement strand
GCTTGCCGCGCTGCTTCCTCGCGGGCTCGTGCCTCGGCTTCCTCGCGCGCGATCCGCTCACGCTCCTCAGCGGCGGCGCGCATCTCCGTCAGCTGACGCTCGGCTTCGGCAGCTTTCCGTGCCAGTTCCGCACGCTCGGCCTCGGCTGCTTGCCGCGCTGCTTCCTCGCGGGCTCGTGCCTCATGCTCGCGGGCCATCGCGGCCTCACGCACCGCTTGCAGCTCACGCTCGGCCTCGGCGGCCCTGCGAGCTGACTTGTCTCGCAACGTCTCGGCAACGTGTCGCGCATCCGCCCTCCGGGCGTCGTCTATCCCGATGTTGGCACTGTCCGCGTCGTGGAAAGTTGTCTCCTCAGGCCGCTCTACACCGGATTGGGCAACGTGGTCCCGATAGTCATGGTCGGGCTGGCCCAAGCTATAGCCGTCGTCGTTGGCGCCATCAAACGCGGGCTCGTCGGCCGCCCCCACATAGGACGTATCAATCATGACGCGCGAGGGAGTCGGAGGCATCGACTTGCGCACACGCTCCGACGTCTCGATGACCGAATTTACGCGCGCGACCAGGCGTGGATTCTTTTTTCGCCAGAACTTAGCTCGCACGACGTCCCCCAGAACTTAAATATTCGCGTACGCATAAATTATCACAGAAAACTTCTAAGCCTATGTCAACGCGCTGTTATCGCTATGCTTCGCTTTGCTTGGTTGCCATTTCGTTAGCGATCCCACGATTATGAGACAGATGGCTTCACTCCCTTTGGCTGCCAGATTGCGCCAACTCTGCTAGGAGAGGCTTGCGCTCGAGCCCCCTCACCGCCGGAGACCCCGATCAGATGCCCCCGACCGTCGCCATCGTCGGACGACCGAACGTCGGAAAATCAACGTTGTTCAATCGTTTGACCGGCAAGCGCACTGCCCTCGTCTCCGACCTGCCGGGCCTGACCCGCGACCGTCGCGAAGGCGAGGCTGACGTCGCCGGCAATGCGGTTCGCCTAGTGGACACCGCCGGCCTCGAGGAAGCGGCGCCGGATAGCATCCCCGCGCGCATGCGCGCCCAGAGCGAGCAGGCCATCGCCGCCGCCGACCTCGTGCTGTTCGTCATCGACGCGCGAAGTGGGATCACGCCCGCCGACAAGGCCTTCGCCGCCGTCGCACGCCGAGCCGCCGCCAAGGTCATCCTCGTCGCCAACAAGTGCGAAGGTAAGGCCGGCTCTGGCGGGTTCTACGAGGCCTTCGAACTCGGCCTCGGCGAACCCGTCGCCATCTCCGCCGAGCATGGCGAAGGGTTATCCGATCTCGAAACCGAGATGCTTCAAGGGCTCGGGCTCAAGCCGAAGCTGGTCAGCAGGCGGCGGCGCCGCCGAGGCCGCGCCGAGGATGACATGCCGGCCGAGACCGAATCCGATCCGACGGCCGGTGACGATGGCGAGACGGGCGAGGCCGCTGAAGCGGATGCCGATGCAGCCGCGGCCGACGACCCGACCAGGCCGATCCGCATTGCCGTAGTCGGCCGGCCAAATGCCGGCAAGTCGACCCTCGTCAACACGATCCTCGGCGAGGAGCGTATGATCACGGGACCCGAGCCTGGGCTGACCCGCGATTCGATCGCAACCGACCTCGTCTGGAAGAGCCGACGCGTCCGACTGTTCGATACCGCAGGCTTGCGCCGCAAGGCACGGATCTCCGAGCATGCCGAGAAGCTCTCTGCCTCCGATGCCATCCGCGCCATCCGCTTTGCCGAGGTCGTGGTACTGCTGATCGATGCCGGCCATCCCTTCGAGCAACAGGACCTCGTCATCGGCAACCGCGTCGTCGAGGAAGGCCGCGCGCTGGTCATCGCGGTCAACAAGTGGGACGCTGTCGAGGACAAACAGAAAGCACTGAAAGATCTTCGCGAGACGGTAGAGGAGAAATTCGCCGGTGCATCTGGCGTCGCAGTGGTGCCCGTATCTGCACTGTCGGGACGCGGCGTCGACAAGGTGATGGACGCCGTCCTCGCCGCCTATGACGTCTGGAATAAGCGCGTCTCCACCGCCGCCCTCAACCGTTGGCTGCAAGAAGCGCTCGACAGGCACACTCCGCCCGCGTCGAGTGGTCGGCGCATCCGTATCCGCTACGTGACGCAGCCTTCGAGCCGCCCGCCGACGTTCGTCGCTTTCTGCTCCAAGCCCGGCGATCTTCCGCCGTCCTATATCCGATATCTCGTCAACAGCCTCAGAGACGCCTTCGACCTCCCTGGCACGCCGATCCGCTTTGGCCTGCGCAAGGGGTCCAATCCCTACGCCAAGGACTAGCAGACACGAAAAGCGTGTCTCGAGCACAACAGGGGGAAGCCCGCAGCCGTTGAACTCCCCTGTTCCACTGGCCTCTGCCCGCTCACGTCACGTATCGTCTCTGCGTGGGTGAGATTCGGCATGACACGCACAATCACACTGTGAAGGTCGAACCGCCCTGCAAGTCGAATTTTCCTCGAGGGGGCGTGGAAATGAATTGGGATGGTCGTTCGGCTCCGACGAAGCATTCAGTTGCGCTCACCTTGGGACTGTTGGTCAGCACTATGGTTGCTGCTCAACCTGCTGCGGCCCAGTCGTCGACCTATCCACCTGAGGTGGAGAACCAGTGCAAGGACGACTATTTCCGGTACTGTTCGCCCTACGCGTTGGGGTCTGACGAGCTACGCCGCTGCATGGAGGCGAAAGGGATGTCGCTCTCCTCCCATTGCCAGCAGGCCTTGAAAAATGCCGGCTACGTCAAGCCGGATCGTACCCGCCGGGGTGGTTGAGCCAGGGTATCACGGAGCCAGGCATGCTGACCCGTTGGTTTTTACCGGCTACGCGGTCAGCGTGAACGCTTCAGCCTTGCAAGCCCCCGACGTGCCGCATCCAATTTCGGATCAAGTTCCAATGCGCGTCTAAAGTCGCCGCCTGCCGCCGCGCTCGCCCCACTTCGCTCTCTGGCCAAGCCGCGATTGAGCCAAGCAAGGGCGAACCCTGGCTCACTCTCGATGACCGCTGCGAAATCGGAAATGGCTGGCTCCGCTCGACCGAGATCGAGATGGACATTGCCTCGATTGTAGCGAGCGGCCAGCAGCGCCGGTGAGGCCGCGAGAGCTGCGTCGAGGTCCTCGAGCGCCATCTCCAGCTCACCCCTCTGCGCATGCCCGATGCCTCTGTTCATGAGAGCGACAGCGAGAACGTCCGGCGCCGGATTGGTCATAATGATGATATCGCAACCTGCGATTCGCGCCGCTGCGTCGACTGCCTCATTGCAATCGGCAAGAGCATCGGCACGAGCGAATGTCACGTCATGGACGAGCAAAGCCGCCAGCACGACGAGCAGAAGCGTGGACGTCGAGATCAGATCGAACCAATCCTGCCGAGGCCGCAAACCCGTACTACCTTTTGCTCGCATCAGATCTATCGCATCGCCGAGACCGCCAGTATGCCGATGCCACGTTAACGACGTGCGCCCACCCTTGCCCTGCAACGAACATTGTTCATAACGAAATTGCTTAACGCATCAACGATATGAGCCGACTTGCGGAGCCGTCTCAACAGGTCTACAGAGGGAAAAGCCTACAAGTAGGGTCCACCTGTTAGCGAGGTGCTAACCATGCGCCGAGCCATGCGCGCCATCATCCCCGTCGCCTTGCTCTCGTTCTTCGGCCTCGTCGCTCTCGCCTTTCAGGGCACGTGGAAGCTACCCCAACTCGATCTTGCGAGTCTCACACCGTCATCGGCGCCAGAGGTGCCGGCAGCGAAAAGGGACTCTCAGTCGAATCTTCAGCCAACGGCACCCGTAACGAATGCGCTGCCACCGTCTGTCGTCCAGGGCAGTCCCTCCACCAACGTTGGTACGGCCGCCGGGTCCCTTGTGCCCGCCACCGATGCCGGTGATGTTTTGCGCATCGAGTTCGCACGCGTCGATGCCGAGGGTGCATCGGTCTTCGGTGGGCGCGCGCCCGCCGGTAGCCGGGTCTCGGTTATCGCCAATGGCGAGGTGGTCACTGTTGTGACGGCATCCGACGACGGCCAGTGGTCGGCGATCGTCACCCGTGCATTTGCCGCCGGCCCACTCGGCCTCACCATCACGTCGGACTCCCCACGCGTTGCCGGCATCCAGAGCCCAGCCGTAACGCTCGACGTTCCGAAAGGCACCGGCCGCGTCGAATTGGCAGCCGCTAGCCCGAGCTCACGCCCCATCCTGCCACCGCGCACGCCCTCGGGCGATAGTCGCGCAGTCAACGAGTTTGCGGCAGTCGTCGAGCGTGCGCGCGCCAGCGGCGGACGGAGTGACGGTGGCACCGGTCGCGAAGGACCTGCGCTTCCGCTACCGATTACGTTCGTCACTGGCTCGGCCGAGATGACCCCAGAGGGCACTCGGGCGGCAGGCCTGCTTGTCGAGTACGTGCGAATCATGCGTCCCGGCTCAATCACGTTGTCCGGCCATGCCGACGAGCGCGGCGGCGACGAGTATAACCTCGAGCTATCCCGCCAGCGCCTCGCCGCCATCGAAACCTTCCTGCGCAAGCACGACTACGCCGGTCGATTCTCCATGCTCGCGAAAGGAAAGTCCGAGCCGTATGTCGCCATCGATCGTAAAGCAGCAGCGCTAGATCAGATCTATCAAGCTGACCGTCGAGTGGAGTTGAAGCTGGCCGAATAGCCCAATTCAAGAGCGAGCCATAAACTCCCGCCCACGCCGGTCGGCGCGCGTCCCGAAGGAAGCTCCGCGAGGCAACCAAGACAAAGCGATCAGCTCAGCCAGCGCTTCCGCCGCTTGTAGTGCTTGACGTCGCGGTAGGACTTCTTTGAACCACCCTCGTTGATACCAAGGTAGAACTCGCGGATGTCCGAGTTCGAGCGCATTTGTTCTGCCGATCCCTCAAGGACGATCCGACCGTTCTCCATCACGTAGCCATGATCGGCGACGGTCAGCGCCATGTTGGCGTTTTGCTCGACCAGCAGCACTGAGAGGCTTTGCTCGGAGACGAGACGCTTTACGATACCGAAGATCTCCTCGACCAGCATCGGCGCAAGGCCGAGCGACGGTTCGTCGAGAAGCACGACCTTCGGACTCGACATCAACGCACGGCCAATCACCAGCATCTGCTGCTCGCCGCCCGACAGGTAGCCCGCGAGCTGGTTGCGACGTTCCTTGATCCGCGGAAAGTAGGTGAAGACGCGCTCGATGCCGTCTCGGATTTTGCCCATGTCGCGCTCGATATGCGCGCCAGCGATCAGGTTTTCCTCGCAGCTCAGGCTCTCGAAAACGCGTCGCCCCTCGAACACCTGGGCGATGCCGAGCTTGGTCACCTCGAATGGACGGCGGCCATGGATCGGCATTCCCTCGAGCGAGATGGAGCCCTTCGTGATGCTGCCCCGCTCGGTGAACAGAATTCCGGAGATGGCCTTGAGCGTGGTCGATTTTCCTGCGCCGTTGGCGCCGAGCAGCGTCGTGATCTGGCCAGCCTTGACGTCGAGCGAAACGCCTTTAAGCACCAGCACGACGTTGTCGTACACGACTTCGATATTGTTCACCGCCAGCATCGTGACCGTCGAGGGTGCTACGACATCGTGCGCGGGTGCATCTTGCATCTGGGCATCCAGCTTTTACTGTCGTTTGGACTGCGAACGTCCGGCAAGCGTGGCGGGAGCCCGAAAGGTCCCGCCACGAACAGGTGCCTTACTTCTTGTTTTCTTCTTCGACGTGCTTCAGCACTTCCTTGCGGTAGCCCTGGAACCAGTCCTGCGTTTTTACGAATTTCCCGCCCTTGATCGACCAGATCTGCACCCAGCCGCCGCCTTCGTGATCCTCCGCGGTCAGCGCCAACGGCGGCGCCAATCCATCGAGCGACGGATCGAGCCCCTTCACCTGCTCGAAGCCCTTACGCAGATCCTCGCCATTCGGCTTACCGCCATTCTTGGCCTTGATCGCATTGGCAATAGCCGCGACGTGCACCGCGCCTTGATAAACGCCCCGGTTGAACGTCACCGTGCTCTCGAACTCCTTGCCGAGAGTCTTGCCTTCGGCCTTGAGCATCTCCTTGATTTCAGTGATGACCTTGAATTCCGCACCGACGCCAGCGTATTGGATGGTGTGGTATCCCTCGGCAATGCCGTACCCACCCGCCGCGATGATGTCAGCCTCGGCGCCAGCCCAAACCAGTCCGACGACCTTGGACAACGGGAAGCCTTTGCCTTTCAGCTCCTTGATCATCACTGAGGGTGCGCGGCCGAACAGGTGAGCGATCACGAAGTCCGGCTTGAACCGACCCGTCACATCGAGCACCTGCGCGCCCATCTCGATACCGGGCGACGGCACGCCGAACGTCCGCATCTGGAAACCTTCGGACTTGGCGAGTTCCTCGAGCAACGGCAACGGCTCGCGACCCGCCGGATTGTCGAAGAACATGTAGGCGATTTTCTTGTCTTTCAGCGACCCGCCCAACTGCCTCTTCGCGAACTCCACCGCCCCGCCCGTCTGCGACCAGTAGGTGGCGGCAATCGGGAACACGTATGGATATTTCTTGCCGTCCGCCGCCGCAGAAGAGCCGATGCCCGGCGACGTCACCGGCATCTTGTCTTCCTCGAACTTCTTCAAAAGTGCGAGCAGCTGCGGAGTACCGAAGGCGCTCGTCATGATCGCGCCCTCCTTCTTGAACCGCTCGTGCGACTCGATCGCCGGCGGCACTTTGTACTCGTGGTCGATCTCGAGAACTTTGATCTTGTAGCCTTCGACGCCACCGCGCTTGTTCACCAGCGCCATGTAGTGGTGATAGGCGGGGCACAGGACGTTGCCCACGATCTGGGTCGGCCCCGTGCGATCGCATTGAGCGCCGATGACGATTTCCTTGTCCTGCGCAAGCGCCGGACCGGACGCGAGGATCGACCCCGCCAACGCACCAGCGCGCAACCAAGCCGTTGTTTGTTTTGTCATGTCGTTCCTCCGTAGAGTTCCCTTTTGCTTTTTTTCTGGTTCACACGTGGTCAATACGAAAATGGCCAGGCCCTGAAGTAGTTTCTTGTATTTCGCCAAAGCCGTGCAAGGCCTTCCGGCTCGACGACGAGAAAAAAGATGATGAGGCTGCCGAAAATAATGAGTCGCATGCTGGCGGCGACGGCCGAAAGCGCTGCCGGGTCCCAGATGTATCCGCCGAACGTCTCGACCATGATGCGAATGACAACGGGCAGCGCGGTTACGAAGATCGCGCCGAGGACCGAGCCAAGGACCGACCCGAGGCCACCGATGATCACCATCGCAAGATAGTCGATCGAAACCACGATCTGGAATGCCTCATAGGTGGCAATGCCGAAGTAGTAGGTATAAAGCACGCCGCACACGCCAGCATAGAATGACGAAATCGCGAAGGCGATCAGCTTGTAGCGATAGATATTGATGCCGATGATTTCCGCCGCGATATCCTGATCGCGGATCGCGATGAAAGCCCTGCCAATGCGGCTGCGCACAAGATTCATCGTAGCCACGATGGCGACGAGCGCAAAAAACAGCGTGAAGAAATAGAGGTCGCGCTGGGATTTCAGCTCGTAGCCGGCGATGGTCGGTCGCGCCACTTCGATGGCGGCCGCCGCCCCGCCCGAAATGGCCGGCGTATGATTGATGATCCACTCGATGATGAGTTGGCTCGCCAGTGTCGCGATCGCGAGATAGGTGCCTTTGATGCGAAGCGACGGCATACCGACGATAACGCCGATGAATGCCGCCATCAGACCGCCTGCCGGCAGTGTGATCCAGAACGGCAACCCGAGCTTCACCGCCAGATTGGCTGCCGTATAGGCTCCGACCGACATGAACGCAGCATGTCCGATCGAGATCTGTCCCGTATATCCAACGAGGATATTGAGGCCGAGCGCGCCGACGATCGCGATAAAAATAAGATTGAAAATCGAGAGGTAATACTCGTGCAGCACCAGCGGCACCACCGCAATGACCAGCACGAGGAGCACCCGTATGCTCCACCGGGTGATCGGCAGCGGAAACAGCGCCATATCCTCGGCGTAGGTCGTCTTGAACGTTCCGGCTTCGCGGTAGAACACGTTGGCACATCCCTTCCAAAAGGTATGGCGCCTCAGATGCGCTCGATCTTGTGCTTTCCGAACAGCCCGTAGGGCCTGAACATCAGCGCGATTATCATCACGACGTAAGGTGCGAAGTCCTTGGTGCCGCCACCGACGATGGGGTCGAGGTATCCGGCCGCCACACTTTCGACGACGCCGATGATCAATCCACCGACGACGGCGCCAATGATGGAATCAAGACCACCCAGGATCACCACCGGGAATACCTTGAGACCGACCAGCGCCAGCTGCGTGTCGACTCCGAGCATCGAGCCCCAGATGATGCCGCCGAGCGCCGCGACGATACCGGCCATGGCCCAGGCGATCGCGAAATAGCGCTCCACATTGATGCCCATCGCCATGGCCACCTGCTGGTTGTCGGCGACCGCCCGCATCGCGACACCCATGCGGCTTTTCATGAAGAACCACGTAAAGCCGCCAAGGCACGCAGCCGACACCACCAGGCCGAGCACCTGGATCTGCGCGAGGGAGGTGCCGAGGAACTTTACTGGCTCATCGCCGATCGGAAGCGGAATGGTCAGCGTCTGAGACCCGATCGTGATCGGCGGCAGTCCCCGCAAAATTGCTGCTAGACCGATCGTCGCCATGATGACCGCGACCACCGGGCGGCCGAGCAACGGTCGCAAGACGACGCGCTCCAAGGCAAAGCTGAACACGACCATGGCAATGATGGCGATGGGAATGGCCATCCATAGCGGCACGCTCGCCGCCAGCATGCCGGCACAAATGAACCCGGCCAGCATCACAAACTCGCCCTGGGCGAAATTGATTGCGTCCGTCGCCTTGTAGACGAGCACAAAACCAAGCGCGATCAGCGAGTACATCATGCCGATCGAAAGGCCGCTTACGACCAGGGAGAAGAGAAACTCGAACTCTTCCTTCATTCCTGTCTCCTCAAGCCGCCTTCTGCGCCGGACCGGCGGATGGCACGTCGTGAATGGCGATCGTTGCGTCGAGCGTGGATTTGCGGCCGTCCTCGAAGGTGATCTCCATCGACACAGCGGCACTATCCTTGCCCTCATAGAAGGCGTCGATCACCGGCTTGTACTTTTCGGCGACGTAGCCGCGCCGCACCTTTCGCGTTCGTGTCACCTCGTTGTCGTCGGCATCCAGCTCCTTGTTGAGCAGCAGCACACGCCGCACGCGCGTCGCCTCCGGCAACGTCGCGTTGATCTTGGCCGCCTCCTCCACGACGAGGCGAGCCACCTCGGGCTTTCGGGCCAGATCCATGAAGCTCGTGTAGGCGAGCCCTTTGCGCTCTGCCCAGTTGCCCACCGTCTGCATGTCGATGGCGATCATTGCGGCGACGAAGCCCATGCCATCGCCGAACGCCACCGCCTCACGGATGAAGGGCGAGAACTTGAGCTTGTTCTCGATGAACTGCGGCGCAAATGGCGTCCCGTCGGCAAGCCGACCCACGTCCTTGGCACGATCGATGATCGCGAGCTGGCCTTGCGGGGAGATCACCGCTGCGTCGCCGGTCCGAAGCCAGCCGTCTTCAGTCTTGGTCTCGGCCGTAGCGTCGTCCTGCTTGTAGTAGCCGATGAAGACGCCGGGCCCCCTCACCTGCAGCTCGCCATTCTCCGCGATCCGAAACTCCAGGCCCGGAACCGGCTCGCCGACCGTATTCGGGTCGACGTTGCCGTCCCGCTGGAAGGCGACCAGCGCGGACGCTTCGGTTTGCCCATAAACTTGCTTCAGATTGATCCCGATCGAGCGGAAGAAGCGAAATGTATCCGGTCCGAGCGGCGCCCCACCCGTCACCGCCCATCGTGTCAGTCGAAACCCGAGCAGATCCCGAATAGGGCCATAGACCATCCACTCCCCGAGTGCATAACCGAGACGCGTCCCGAAAGGCACCGGCTTGCCGTCCTGAAGCAAGAGCTCGCGCTTCTCGGCCAACCCCATGAAATGCCCAAAGATGCGCCGCTTCAAGGGGGAGGAGTCCGCTGCCCGTACCTGGACTTGCGTCAGCAGCGTCTCCCAGATCCGCGGCGGCGCCAGCACGATCGTCGGCCCGAGTTCGCGCAGATCCCGTTGCACCGTCTCCGGGCTTTCCGGGCAATTCACCACGGCGCCCGTCACCAGTGCGACGGCCAGCGAGTACATCGCGTCGCCAACCCATGCCATCGGCAGGAAGGCCAGCCAGTTGTCGCCCCGCTCGACCCGCTCACCCTTGACGTAGTTCTCGGCCGTGCCGATCATGTTGCGGTGCGTCAGAAGGGCGCCCTTCGGGCGTCCAGTGGTGCCAGACGTATAGGCGATCATTGCGACGTCGTCGGCGCCGCCGAGCGCCAACTCGCGCTCGAAAATCGATGCCCCGCCGTCCACCTGCCTGCCAGCCGCGAGCACCTCCTCGAGCGACTTCAAGAGCGGCTCTTCCGAGCCGGCAAGGCCGCGGGGGTCTTCGTAGATGATCCATTTCAGGTTCGGCAGCTGGCCCCGCAGAGACAGGATCTTGTCGACTTGCTCCTGGTCCTCGGCGACGATTACGGAGACCTCAGCATGGTTCAGAACGTAGACGAGCTCCGTTGCGATCGCATCCTGGTAGACGGGGATCGCTACGCCGCCCGAGGCCTGCGCCGCCAGCTGCGCCAAATACAGCGCCGGCCTGTTGTCGCCGACCACCGAAAGCTTGTCGCCCCGCCCAAACCCCAGCGTGCCGAGTCCAAGCGACAGATCCTTGAGAAAGGCGGCCGCGTCGATCCACGACAGCGTTTTCCAGATGCCACGGTTCTTCTCGCGCATCGCGGGCTCGGACCCGAACTGGCGGGCGTTGCGGACGACGAGCTTGGGCAGCGTCGACGTCTCGGCCGTGTCCAGGAGGCTCATTATTCGCTCTCCCGCTTGGTGCCTAGATAGGCCGCGATCACGGCCGGGTCGCGCTGCACCTCGGCTGGCGTGCCCTCCGCGATCTTGCGGCCTCGATCAAGCACAACGACATGGTCCGAGATGTCCATTACCACGCCCATGTCGTGCTCGATCAGGACGACCGTCACGCCACGCTCCCCGTTCACATCGAGGATGTAGCGGGCCATCTCCTCTTTCTCTTCCTGGTTCATGCCGCCCATCGGCTCGTCCAGCAACAGGAGCTTCGGCTCCAGCGCCAGGGCCCTGCCGAGCTCGACTCGCTTTCTCAGGCCATAGGCCAGCGCGGCGGTCTGCTGCTTGCGCAGATCCTCGAGCTTCAGGAACTCGATCAACTCCTCGCAGACCTTGCGGTTGGCGATTTCCTCGCGCTGCGCCGGCCCCCAATAGATCAAGCTCGACAGCACGCTCGAGTGCATGCGCACGTGCCGCCCGAGCATGAGATTATCGAGGACGGTCAGGCCAGAGAAGAGCGCGATGTTCTGGAATGTACGCGCTACTCCGAGCGCGGCAATTTCATAAGGTTTCAGCGCCGTGATATCGCGTCCTTGAAAAACGACGCGGCCCGTATCCGGCTTATAGAAACCTGAAATCATGTTGATCAGCGACGTCTTGCCGGCGCCGTTGGGACCGATGACCGAGACAATTTTTCCCCTCGGCACGTTCATCGATACGCCGGCCGAGGCGACCACACCGCCGAAGCGTTTAGCGACGCCGTCAACCGCGAGGTCGATGTCGGAGGATGCAATGGCTCCCGCGTTGGCTTCGCTCATGCGCAAGCACCAACCGCCGAGCCGTTGGGCCAGCGCATTCCAGAAGCAAAGCGACGTGAAGAAGTCGACGCGCGCGAATGCACGCGCACGCGTTTTACGAGCCGCAAGGTGCCTTCCTCCCGATACGAACCGGTTGACCCGGCATTCATCGTTATTGTCGTTGCCCCATCAGGCAGACGAACCGCTGCGACCTCCCCGGTCGCGTCCGCGATCACGTCCCCCCGACGTCAGCACCCGGATGTGCCTTCAAGCGCACAACCGACCGGCCGACGGAATAGAACAACTAAGGGCGTAGTTTCGCAGTGGCCGACGTTTCTTGTCAAGGCGCCGACGGGCTCGATCAAACGTGCAGCCCGAGCGCACGACGCAGCGACTGATGATAGTGGATCATGGCAGGCTCGTTGCGGCCAAGGACCGTGTGATCCTGCGCGCCCGACGTGAACCCGATCTGCATTGTGCGCCCTGCAGGAAAATCCTCGCCGAGCACAACTTGCATCAAGAGATCGAGGTTTGCCTTCCAGTGCCGCTCCTCTTCGGGATTGGCGATAGGCTTCGGAATATAGAACGAGGTCTCCATCACGGCCCGGTCCGGCCGCCCCTCAGCCGGAAAAACGCGGTGAATCTCAAGATGATCACCCTGGGTCACGAACAGTGTATTCGGGAACAGACAATAGACCGTGGCCGAGTTCCACATCAAATCCCACTCGCTCTCCGGCTGTCCACGCAGGCGCTCGATCTTGCGGCGCGGGAACACGATGCGACCGTTGGGACCAAAAGCCTCGAAGTCCGCGACATTGCCGAACAGGATCGACGTCAAGCTGTCCTTGTGCAGAAACCCGATATGGTAGCTCTCGAGGAACGTATCAACGAGCAGCTTCCAGTTCATCGTCTCGGGCACGAGACGCTTCTCGTAGAGGTGGTACTCCTGCGCCCCGTATGAGGCGAGTTCGGGTCCGAGACCGCCGAGCCAGGGTTCGATGTCGAGCCGGGTTGCGCCGTCAGCGGCCGGCGTCGGCATCACCCAGACAAGACCGTTCCACTCCACGAGCGGAAGCGCGGTCAATCCGGGTCGCTCTGCTCTGACGCCCTCGAAAGCGCGCTCGTCGGGGATACCCCGCAGGCGGCCGTCCAAGCCATATGTCCACGCATGATAGGGACACGAGAAGACACTGGCGTGGCCGCACCCCTGCGCGACCTTGGCGCCGCGATGACGGCAGACGTTGAGAAACGCTCGCAAGATGCCGTCATTGCCGCGCGCGATCAGAATCGGCACCCCGGTCAAATCATCAGTCCGCCAATCGCCGGGCTTCGGCCAGTCTCCCGACAGTCCCATCAGCAGCGGATGGCGCCGAAAAAGGAGATCAGTCTCGGCTGTCAGATGATCCGGTGAATGGTAGACGGAAACGTCGTTCTTCCACGGCCGCTCTGCCATGGCCGTGCTGCCGCTGTCGATGTAGCCCAATATCCTGCGGATGACCGGGACGCCCAGCGCGCGATCCATGTGCTTCTCCTGCCGCCCACTTTGCCGCTCTGCGTCGGCAATATGCAAGGGATGCTAGCGACGAAGAGCGGCGAACGCCATGCGCTGCGGCAGTAGGTCTCCTGCCCCTGTAACGGCGCCGTCGGGGCGGTGCCTTATGGGGAGGCCCGCATGAGCTTGGCAACGAGCCCGATAGCCGGCTCTTGCGTGAGGCAGGAAGCCTCGTGCAATGGCAACTCGCCCTCGTAGATTTGCTCCTGGGCGACCGCCAAGAGGCTCGGCGCACTTACCAATTCCGGTGCAGCGATCTCCTGATACGTTGGTAGCGCCGGGCCTTTAGCGAAGGCGTTCGACAGGCACCAGCGATGCTCCATCGACGCGATTGCCGCCATATCTCCCGCTTGGCGCATGGACTGCTGATCGGCCGAGAGCGTGTCACCGGACGGGACAGGCTCGGATGCGGCTGGCTCTTCTGGAAGAGGCCTTCTCGGCGGGATTTGCCCGACCGGCGACAAACTGGCGAGCGCAAACTGCGGACGCGAGCCATCGGCGACGGCACGGATCGGACGCGAAACCTCACGGGGGAGCTCGACCAGCGCCAGCATAGCAGCCGGCTGGTCGGCTCTCACGCCATATTCCCGGCTCGGAACGGCTGGCTTCGCCGCAGCCGTCACCGTACGGAAAGCCGGCACCGCAGGTTTCGGGCCAGGCTCCTCGACAGCCCCTGGAGCGACCTGTTTAACCGGTGCCGCTGGTGGCGGGAGCCCGAGGCCTGAAGCCGTAACACCATCGAAAGCAGGCGGTCCCTGCTCGATCATCGCCGTCCCGGTCTGCCCCTCATCGCTGCGCCAAACGATCTTCGACCCGTCCTGGCGCAACGTCAGGCAGGTCGTCTCGCCCGAGAGCCACTTAAACCATTTCTGACAAAGCTTGCCGCCCTTTACCTGCCAGCGCCCCCGGTCTTTGGCGGCCCCGAGATAGACGGCGAGAGCCGTGCCGGTCGTACCGGTCATCGTGCCGCTGGCGCCGTAGTTGACCGTGATGGGTAGCCCGAGTGGGGTTTCGATCGTGACGGTCCTGCCGCCGACGGCAGCCTTGAGTTCCTCATCGCCGAGTTGTGCCGCAGATGCCCCGTGGACACCTGAGCCTACAACAAGCAGCGCTCCGATCATCGTCTTGTGCCGCATGACACGCATTACCCCGGTCCGATCGTATCCGGTCGCTCCCGACTTCTGTCGATACGGGTGGGCGAAGGCCGGATTGCGACGCGAATTGGGCTGTAGCGGGGCAATCGGCCCCGGGCAGTCCTTCCGCGACCTTCAAGGCTGAACGAGATTGGTTGAGTTTCCGTAAATCACCGACCACGGTCATTCACAAAGAGGCAGCCAGCATCACGCTGCCGCGTGACGAGCCGCGGCAAGGGCGGCGGCCGTCGCCTCGCCGACGGCGTGTGTCAAGCGACCGCCGTAGCCTTTGCGCAGAGCACCGGCCGCGAAAACACCGCGTGCCGAGGCCGCGAGCGATGCATCCGTCAACACGTGGCCGTCACCGTCACGATCGATGCCTCCCGCGAGCCATTCGGAGTTCGGCGCAAGGCCGACGTAGACGAAGACGCCCGCGCATCCGAGGTCCTCCGCCTCGCCGGTCCCACGATCGCGAACCCTGACCCCCGTCACACGATCGCCGCCCAAGACCTCGACAACGTCCGTCTCCCATCGAAATGCGATCCGCTCGTTGTCGGCGGCACGGTCGACGAGCGAGCGCCGAGCCTTCAATGCCTCGCCCCGTGTCACGATGGTGACCAGAGAGGCATACTTGGCGAGGTGCAGCGCCTCCTGCAGCGCGCTGTCCCCGCCGCCGATCACCAGCACCTCGGCGCCGCGATAGAGGCTACCGTTGCACCACGCGCATTGCGACAGGCCCTTGTCGATGAGCCGTGCCGCCCCCGGCACATCGAGCATCCGGAGCCGCGCGCCGGTCGCTGCAACGACACTGCGTACCACGCGTCCGCCCGCCTCCGTCGACAGCCGCCATTCGGCCCCTGCCGCCTCGAGATGCGACACATCCTCGGGCACGACCTCGACGCCGAGCCGCTCGTTCTCTTCCGCCAGTCGAAGCGCCACGTCGAGAGCAGCTACCGTCCCGGTCGCTGGGAAGCCCTCGAGTTCCCCCACATTGGCGACGAGGCCACCCGGTATGCCCGCTCCGACGAAATGCACAACCGAGGCGCCCTCGAGCGCTGCATGATGCGCAGCCGTAAGCCCGGTAATCCCACCGCCGACTACCGCCACGTCGACCTTGCCGTTCATGACGCCATTTCTCCCTCGCGCGCCTCTGCATGGAGGCGCTCCCAGTCTCGCGGCAGCACAATGGGGCGGGTGATGCGCGCTGGCGGGAAACCCCATGACGGACAATAGACGTGCTGGGCGATCGGAATGTCGCCGCCAACCACGACGATGGTGATGTCTTCGGGTCGCGCCGCCGGGGCCACCGCGCCTTCCGCAGCCGAGCTGTGCACCCACGGCGCCCAGCGCTCGGGCGACTCCACCGTGCGGTACAGCCACGACCCTCGCCACTGCTCGGCGGGCCAACGCCCATGTTGCCAGAGCCAGGCGGCAACGTCGGCCTTGGACATGTCATTCCGCGCGAGGGCACTGGCCGTTGCCGGTGACAGCAGCACCGTCGCGATGCCGTTCCAGAGGATCTGAAAGGCCGACGCCGCCGAGCCAATCACGCTCGCGATCTCCGCGAGACCGCCCGTCACGTTGATCGCCGTCTCGGCACGAAACAGCGTTACAGCGCTCGTCTCTTTCACCAAGCCCTGCTGCACGTGCAGCGGCTCCCACGGACTCTGTGCCTCGTTCTCGGCGATGCACATGGTGTAACGCCCGGCATGCCCGAGCCCCGCGAATGACACCGAGCCGGGCCAGCCGCCACCGAGATTGTTGAGCACCAAACGAAGTGCGCGGCCGATCGCGGCGTTCGCACGCCAACCGGGCCCGAGGGCGCCGAACGAGCCGTTGATACCAAGCGCCTGTATCAGTGGGCCATTGACGACGATCAAAGGCGCCGCGTTCTCGTCGGTCGTCTGCAGCCCCCGCAGATTGAACGCGGGATCGAGCGCCGCCTCCACCGCCGCCAGCACCACGGGGAAATAATCCGCCCGGCAGCCAGCCATCACCGCATTGGCCGCGATCTTCTCGATGGTCGCGAGCCCCTTCAGCGGCTCGACCTCGCCGAGCAGGTCGGTTGGCTTGCGATCCGTAAAGGCGAGCATGTCTCTCACGCGCGCCGTGGTCGGGGGCACGATCGGCAGTCCATCCGTCCACCCGCGCGCGTGATAAAGGCGTTGAACTCGCTCCGCAGCGTCGGGGCCCGCCACCCTCTCCACCCGTTGGCGCGGGAACTGGCCGGCGAGCGGCGTCCGTGCCAGAAGGCCACTCTCAACCGCACGCTCCCGAAGCGTATCGTCGATCCACCCGCCGGCCGCCGTCTCGCCAGCCGGGATCACGAGCCAGAGGCTGTCGCTGCCGCCCGCCATGCCGCCTAAGCCTGCGCCTGCCTGAGCTTCTGCCGCCAGCCCTCCGGCAACGAGATCGCCTTCGTCGTGGGGAAGCCAAGCATGCCGTTGTGAACCAGCAGATGGCAGTTCGAGCGCAAGGGATCGCCTGCCACCGCGATCATGATGTGCTCGGGCTCCGTAACCACCGGCACCAGACGGTCGGGATCCTTGCCGGCGAACCCCTTCGGCGCCTTGCCGAGCCGCACCCAGTCGTTGAGCGTCCTCTTGCCGGGAACGAGATTGGTCCAGCCCCAGAGATACTTCTCGAACTGATGCGCGGGCATGCGCGCCTGCTCGAACAACGCCTTCTGGAGATCCGCCTTGCTGAGCCCTGACCGCGCGATCGCCTCGGCGATCAGCGGCGACAGGATGAGCAGGGGCCGGTAGGTCCCCGTCGCAAGACCCACCGTGAAAATCACCTCCCACGTCGTGTGCGTGACGATGGCTTGGCCCAGGTACGGCACCAGCTTCTCGGCGGAATCGCCGAACACCGAGACGACCACGTTGCTCCCGGTGAAGCGCGAGATGGTGACGGCCCCGTCCTTGGCGCCCGCCTGCCCCATGTCGGCGGCAATGCTCGGCCAACCCATCCTGGCGAGGCTGTCCTCGTTCTCCGCCAGCACCACGCGCCACGTATTGCCGAACGTGCCCTTGTCGTTCTGGTGCAGCATGAAGCCGGCGACGTTGCGCTGATAGAGCCGCCAGAAGCGCCCGATGGATGTATTGGGCTGGAAGCCGTCGCGCAGCGCGCCCTGCTCGTAGTTGAAGCCGAGCTGCTTGATCAGCGGACCGTTGAGAATAAGCAGCGTGTCCGCCCCCGGCGTATTGCCCGAATGCTCGACGCCATAAGCCGGATCGGCCATCGCCTCGACAGCCGCAATCAGGACCGGCATGTACTCGGGCCGGCATCCGGCCATCACGCCGTTGACCGCCACATTCCACACGGTCGCCTTGCGATTATCCGGCAGCAATGTCCCGATCACCTCGTCGGAACCGCGATCCGTGAAGGCCAGGAACTCCGCGATATTCGCCTTGGTTGGCGGCACGATCGGGAGACCGTCAGACCAGCCGTTCTCGAGGAACAGGCGATTGACCTCCTCGAACGAACCCTCGAGCACGATCTCCTTCGGATCGGGATCGCGCGCAATCGAAACCGCGGCCACCGCCCCCGTGGGATTTTTTTCCTGAGATCAGCCTCGGTCTGCACGTCGACGTGGCCCGGAACGGTGGCGAGGGGTAGGTTCGGATACCCGAGCCCGACCGAGGTCGTCTTGGCTTGTCCGAGGAACCCCTCGCAGCATAGCGACGACGTGGGAACACCGGCAGCTTCGGCAATGGCGCTGACCCGCAACACGGCGGGTGTGCATGAGCCTCAACAGCCCATGCCGGAGACGACGGCGTCCACCTTCAGCGACTTGAGCTTGGCCGGCAATTCCGCGAGCACCTTGTGCTCCTCGTCGCCGTGCGTCGAGCCGAACTCCTCCCACCCGATGAACCGCATGCCCGGATAGCGCCGGCCGAGTTCCTCGGAGAGCGTCGGCCAGATCTCGTCGCCGCGGAACAGGTAGTCCCAGAGGAACGCCACCGTCTTGCCCTCGAGCGAGGCGAGCCGCGGCGCGAGCGTTTTGACCTCGACCGACCGCGCGCTGCGCGGCCACACCACGGCATAGGTTGCAGACATTTCGTTGCTCCGTCGGTTGGTCTGGATGGCATCTCGGACGGGAAGCGCCCGTCAGGATTTGCGGGCCGCCGCCGGGCGGCTGTTCAGGATCTCGTCGTTGTGCTGGCCGAGCGTCGGCGCGGCCGTGCGCACGGCGCCCGGCGTCTCGGACAGCTTCACCGTGACGCCAAGCGTGTTGAACGTGCCCGCTCGGGCATGCTCGGTCGGCACGTACATGTCACGCGCGAGAATGTGCGGATCGGTGAAGACCTCGTCGTAGTTGAGCACGGGTCCGCACGGGATGCCCGCCTTCTCCATCGCCGCTAGCCAATGCGCCTTGGGCTTCGTGCGCATCACCGCCTCGATCATCCCGATCAGCACCGTGTTGTTGGCGACGCGGTCGGCATTGGTGCGAAATCGCGGATCGTCCTTCAGCTCCGGCCGTCCGATGATGTCGGCGAAGCGCTCCCAGAAATTCTGCTGCGCCGCGCCGATCGTCATGTAGCCGTCAGAGGCCGCGATGCATTGATAGGGCGCGCTGCCGCGATGGGCCTGACCGATCCGCTCCGGCCGTGTGCCGAGAGCTGAATAGTGCGCCGCCTCGTAGACGCCGAACGAGGTTGCCGCTTCCAGCAGCGAGGTCTCCACGATTTGCCCGCGGCCTGTGCGATGGCGCGCCTCGACCGCGGCCAGGATGCCGAAGGCGAGGAACATGCCCGCCGCTACATCGGAGATCGCGATCGGCAATCGGTGCGGTGGCCCATCGGCCGGTCCGCAGGTGCTCATCAAGCCCGACATGCCCTGCGTCATCAGATCGAAGCCGCCGCGGCTCGCATAAGGGCCGGTCTGGCCGAAGCCCGAGATCGCCGCATAGATCAGCCGCGGGTTGCGCGCCTTCAGAACCTCATAGCCGAGCCCCAGTCGATCGAGTGTGCCGGGCCGGAAGTTTTCGATCAGAACGTCGGCGCCGTCCGCCATGTCGAGCAGTCGCGCGCGATCGCCCTCGTCCTTGAGGTCCAATTCCACGGAGCGCTTGTTGCGGTTCCAGATCATGAACGGCGCGCTCTCGCCTTCGACGAACGGCGGCATCCGGCGCGCGTCGTCACCTTTGCCCTTGCGCTCGACCTTGATGACGTCGGCGCCATGATCGGCGAGCATCATCGCCGCATAAGGCCCGGACAAAAGGCTTGTCAGATCCAGAACGACGAGCCCCTCGAGTGCTCCCGGCATGCGGCTGCTCCCATTGTCGATGCTACCTGCGCTCATTGTTGCTATTCGGACCGGCCGGCGCAACATCGGAGCCGGTGAGCCCATCGAAGCCGCCGAGTTGCGCGGAAACTCTCGCCGCCGCCGCACGCAACGCGCTACCGACCTCGCCCGGTCCGGCCTGTCGCATCTGATCGCTGAGGCCAACCGCCACCAGCGCATGCGTCATCCACCCCTCGATGCCGACGACCGGCGCGGCCACGATCGTCACGCCGCGGATGTAATTTCCCTTGTCCACCCCGAACCCCGCGCGCCGGGTCGAGGCCACCTCGGCCTGCCACGCCTCGTAGCGCGGCGCCGCATCCCAGCGCAGCGCCCGGAAGGCCTGCTCGAGGTCATGCGTCGAATGATTGCCGAAGGCCGCCAGACACCGCCCCGTCGCGCTGATCAGGGCCGGGAACCGGCTGCCGACATCAACGTGCAATCGGAACGCGACCTCCGAGCGCGAGATCGCGACGACGATCATGTGCTGGAGCCCAATGACCCGGACTCCGATCGCCGTCGCACCGAGAGACGCGGACAAGCTATCGAGTTCCGGCTGCGCAACCCGGGCGAAACTGTCCTGGCGCAACGCGCTGCGAGCCAGCGTCAGCACGCCCGCGTCCAGCACGTATCGCTTCGTTGCGGAATCGACAGCCACCATCTCCTCGGCGACCAGCGCGCGCAGGATGTGCAGGCATGTACTCGGCACGATGTCGAGTGCGCGAGCGATCGCGTTGACGCCCAGCGGCTGCCGGCTGCGGGCCAGCAACCTCAGGATCGCGATGCTGCGCGTCACCGCCGGCACGGCACGCGCGGTGGCGTCGGCTCCGGCCAGACCGCTCTCACCAAGATCGCGCAGAAGAACTGCTGCTCGCTTCGCCATGTTGCATGGGTACAATATTTATTGTACCTGTACAATACGCCTGCCGATGTCGGATCGCTGGGCCGAGACGTGCAATCAGGGACCGGCCCGGTGAAGCTGACCGAGTATTCGACCTACGCGGACGCCCAGCGTCATTTCTCGACCGCGAAGCTCTGGGAGCTTTTCGACGGCACGCGTGAGAGCCTGAACCTCGCCCACGAGTGCATCGATCGCCACGCCACCTCGCCGGACCGCGTCGCCGTGCGCATCGCATTCGCCGACGGCCACGACGAGCACATCACGTTCGAGCGGCTGAAGGTGCTTTCGTCGCGCGTCGCACATTTCCTCAAGTCTCGCGGCGTCGTCCCGGGGGACCGCGTCGCCATCATGCTGGAGCCGTCGCTCGCCTTCTATGCGGGCTTGTTCGGGGCCATCAAAGCCGGCGCCATCGCCGTGCCGCTCTTCACGCTGTTCGGTCCTGACGGCCTGCGCCTCAGGATCGACGATTGCACACCCAAGTTGCTTCTGACCAATCCCGAGAAGGCCCCCATCGCCGATGGCATGACCGGCCTTGACGTCGTCATCGCCGACGATGCGTTTCTCGCCGCTCTGGACGGCTTCCCGGCGGAATTCGCTTGGGATTCGAAGTCCGATGACCTCGCCGTCTTCCAGTACACCTCCGGCACCACGCGGGAGCTGCCGGAGGCGGTCCGGCATACGCATCGCGCGATCGTCGTCGTCATGATCGCGGCCCTCTACGGCACCGGCGTCCGGCCGGGCGAGGAATTCTTCTGCCCGTCGTCGCCGGCGTGGGGTCATGGCCTCTGGCACGGGACGCTCGCCCCGCTGGCGCTCGGCCTCACCATCGGCGCCTATTCGGGCCGCTTCGACGCGGGCCGCCTGATGCGCGCGCTGCAGGATTTCCGGGTCACCAACCTGTCGGCCGCCGCCACGCACTATCGCATGATGCGCAACGCCGGCACGGCCTCGCGCTACGCGTTCCAACTGAAGAAGCTCACCTTCACCGGCGAGCCAATGGACAGCGAGACCGCCGCCTTCGCCGAGCGCACCTTCGGCGGCCTGCCCGCCAGCTTCTACGGCACCACCGAGGTCGGTGTGGTTCTCGCCAGCTATCCGGGCGCCGCTGATCTCCCCGTCCGCGCCGGCGCCCTCGGCAAGCCGCTACCGGGTGGGCGTGTCGAAGTGCAGGGACCGGACGGCAAGCCACTGCCTCCGAAAGCTGTCGGCGAGATCAAGATCTGGCGCCGCGATAAATGGATCCCGAGCAAGGATCTCGGCTGGACCGACGAGGACGGCTATTTCTTCCACGGCGGCCGCGCCGACGACGTAATCATCTCGGCCGGCTGGACCATGAGCGCCGTCGAGATCGAGGACGCCATGTTGAAGCATCCAGACGTCCGCGAGGCCGCCGCGATCGGCGTGCCGGACGCCACACGAGGCCAGATCGTCAAGGCGTTCGTCGTCTCGCCGCGCGCTGGCGACGACGCCTTCGTCCGTGAGATCCAGGAGCAGGTGCGCAGCCGCCTCAGCGCCCACGAGTATCCCCGCCAGATCGCTTTCGTCGCCGAGCTGCCGAAAACGCCGGCCGGCAAGGTCAACCGCAAGATCCTGCGCGAGCGCGAGACGGCGCCGAGCACCCCAAAACAGGCATGAGGACATCACCATGACCGCAGGCGAACGGCTCTTTCCCAAGATCTCCGACGAAACGCTGGGCGACCTCCGCCGGCGCATTGGCGTGCCCATCACCGACACGGTCGAGCCCTGGTGCCACGAGGCCACGCGGGACAACATCCGCCACTACGCCCACGGCATCGGCGACGACAACCCGCTGTGGTGTGATCCCGCCTATGCCGCCAAGGCGCGCTTTGGCGCGATCGTCGCGCCGCCGTCGTTCCTGTTCGCGTGCGACCGCATCATCTCGGGCTATGTCGGCGGCCTTCCCGGCGTGCATGCCATGTGGGCCGGCGCCGATTGGACCTGGCATCTGCCGCTGAAGCGCAACGACGAGATCCGGACCGAGGCTCACCTCAAGGATCTGATCGAGCACCAGACGCGCTTTGCCGGCCGCGCCGTGCAACAGATCTATCACGTCAAATTCTACAACCAGGCGAACGAACTCGTTGCCGAGGCCGACAGCTGGTGTTTCCGCACGGATCGCGATCACGCCCGCGAGGAAGGCACCAAGTACAAGGAGCTGAAGGCGAAGCCCCAGCGCCGCTATACCGAGGCCGAGCTGCAGAAGGTGTGGGACACCTACGCCGCCGAGGAGATCCGCGGCGCGACGCCGCGCTACTTCGAGGACGTCAGCGTCGGCGAGGCGCTGCCGACCATGGCCAAGGGCCCGATGACCGTGACCGGCTTCATCGCCTACGCGCAGGGCTGGGGCGGCCTCTATATCCGCGCCAACAAGCTCGCCTGGAAGATGATCCACCGCCACAAGGGCCTCGGCATTCCGAACCGCTTCGGCATTCCGGACTGCCCGGAGCGCGTCCATTGGGAGCCCGAGTTCGCGCACATGGTCGGCGCGCCCGGCGCCTACGACTACGGCCCCGAGCGCTGCTCCTGGCTCACCCACCACATGACCAACTGGATGGGCGACGCGGGCTTCCTGCGCCGCGCCACCTGCAAGATCCGCCGGCACAACCCGGAGGGCGATCTTCTGTTCATCGACGGCAAGGTGACGGCAAAGCGCGTCGAGAACGGCCGCAACCTCGTCGACATCGAGCAATCAGCCGTCAATCAGGATGGCGAGCTTTCCGTTCTCGGCACGGGCACGGTCGAGCTGCCGTCGCGCGGGGCCTAGGCCCGGCCACGCAAGCCGCGAAAGAGCGCGCGGTGGGTCCGGCGCCATGCCGTGATCCAAGCGGCCCCGGCTCTGCGCCTCGCGCCCGAACGGGGGGACGGGCTCCGGCCGGGGACGCAGGGTATGGGTGAGGCGGGCACGGACAGGGGCGGTTATCGCCCGAGTTGGGTTAGGAGCGCTGCGAGGTTGGCGCGTGCTCCGACGACCCAGGGGTGGTGGTCGGGAAGGCTTACTTCCAGAATGGAGAGTGCGCGGCGCATCAGCGGCTCGGCCTCGGGCAGACGGTTCGTCGCCTGCAGGAGCCCAGCGAGGTTGTTGAGGCTGGTGGCCACGTTCGGGTGATCAGGGCCGAAGGTCGTCTCGAAGATTGCAATCACGCGGCGCATCAGCGGCTCGGCCTCGGGCAGACGGTTCGTCGCGTGCAGGAGAGTCGCGAGGTTGTTCAGGTCACGAGCCACGTCCGGGTGATCCGGCCCAAGGCTCGCCTCGTCGATCGCCAGCGCGCGGCGCATCAGCGGCTCGGCCTCCGCGAGACGGTGAGTCGCCTGCAGGAGCTGAGCGAGGTTGTTGAGGCGGATCGCCACGTTCGGGTGATCCGGCCCAAGGCTCGCCTCGTCGATTGCCAGCGCGCGGCGCATCAGCGGCTCGGCCTCGGGCAGGCGGTTCGTCGCCTGCAGGAGAAACGCGAGGTTGTTGAGGCGTATCGCCACGTTCGGGTGATCCGGGCCGTAGCTCGACTCGTCGATCGCCAGCGAGCGGCGCATCAGCGGCTCGGCCGCGTCGAGCCTGCCCGTCGCCTGCAGGAGCGACGCGAGGTTGTTGAGGTGGATCGCCACGTTCGGGTGATCCGGCCCAACGCTCGACTCGTCGATCGCCAGCGAGCGGCGCATCAGCGGCTCGGCAATATCGAACATTTCGAGTTGAAAGAAGCGCGCACTTAATTTTGAAGCCAACTTTGTCGCACTTTGGAGTTGTTCGGCCGTTTCTGACGCGAACGAAAACGCGGATAAACCATGCGATAAAAATAACAATTCCGCTTTGCTCGCGCGATCCTCAAATTCGACCTTTTCGATGGCAGCCGTCACCAAAGCAATCGCAGAATTCAAGTATTTTTCCTGCTCATTAACGTCAAGATAATTTCGCATCGATACCTGAACCAACCGATGCACGCTTATTGCTGCTTGCCCATCCGGCATCACTTCTCGCTGCACTAATGAGGCCTCTGCCAAAGCGACAATAGCGTCGGCAACCTCCAGTTCATCAGAGAATATCGATACTAGCATAGAAACCGGTATTGCGTCGGGCCCTAGAAAGCTAACTACGCCAGCGAGCGTCGCTGCGGCTGGCACTTCAAATATTGCCCTCTCGAGCGCGAGGCGGAAAGTCTCGGCGATGGAGCGCTTGTAATTCACGGCGCCGCGCAACTGGCCCGGTTGCAGCTCCAGTGCGGCGGCGACGTGCCGGCGATACTGGGCGAACGACCAGCTCATGCTCCAGGCGTGGGCTCGCGCTACGGCCAACGCGAGGGGCAGGCGGCCCAAATCCTCGGCAAGGGCCGCGGCTTCGGCGCGTGTCTCGGCGGGGCGCGCGGTGGCGGTACGGGCGCGGGCCATCAGGAAGGCGAGGGCCGCCTCGGAGGCGAAGACGCCGACCGGCACCTCCGCGACGAGGGCATCCCAGTCCGGGAAGCGCGTGGTGAGGACGACGTGGGCGCCGTTGGCCGGTGTCAGGCCGTGGATGGCCTCCGGCGTCTCGACGTTGTCGTAGACGAGGAGCCAGGGCTTCTCGGCAACAGGCGATTGCGCGATGTGGTCGAGGAGCGTTGCGGCGGCGGCGCCGCGATCCGGGTGCTCGGCGAGGCCCGGCATAAGGCGGGCGCCCAGTGCCACGAGGTCGTCGAGCAAGGTCTCGCGCGTCTCGGCGCGGACCCACCACACACCCTTGTAGCGCTCGCGCTGGACCCAGGCGTACTGCTGGGCGAGCACCGACTTGCCGACGCCGCCGAGGCCGGAGAGCGCGACACTTGTGCGGTTGTTCTTGCGGGGCGCGCCTGCGGAGAGTGGTGCCCCAGTGATGGCGACACGCGCGGCGCCGCCCCAGAGCGCCGATTCGATGGCGGCGAGCTCGGCCTCGCGGGCCGTGAAGCCCGGCACCTCGCGCACCTCGGGGTGGATGATCTGCTGGCCGGAGCGACGGTAGAGAGCCGAGAACGCGGCCTCGGGCTTGTGCTTTTCCGGATCGACGGCGCCGATGATGGCGCGGCGAAAGGCGTCGGCATCGTGGAGCACGGGGACGAGATCGACGTAGGGGATGGGCTTCAGGAAGCCCATTGGCGCGCAGTCCTCGATGCGCAGCACAACGAGGCGCTGGCGTATGTTCGATGGATCGTCGATCAGCGGATAGCGCGCCTCGATCTCGCAATGCGGCTTGGTCTGATAGGTGTGCGAGAGCAGCGCGACGATGCGGGCGCCGGCCTCGACCATGCGGACACTTTCGTCCATCCGCTCCGTGAAGGCGGTGGCTCCGAAATCGCGGTCCTGGATGAAGGTGGTGTAGCCCGCGCCGCGGAGGATTTTGTCGACGACGAGCGCGGCGTCCTTGTCGGCGCCGGTGCGGGATATGAAAAAATCACAATAGGCGTAGTCTTGGGGATTCTTCATTTCAACCCCACGGCCGCCCGTATCAAGTCTCTTTTCGTTTGCAATATTATATCTTCCAGTCCCGATTCATCCCGCAATCTATCCAATAATTGCAGTTTTTTTCTTATTTCAGTCACTTTCTCGTTATCTCGCGCTGGAGAATTCATTGAACTTCGAGATATCCGCGCAACCTGAGACACATCTATTATTTTTCTTCTTCTTTCAAAAGAGTCCAGGATGCCAAACAAATCGCCTCGAACGCATGTATCAAGAAGCATAGGCACTTTGCACTCCGAGAATCGCAGCACGGCAAGATGCCGACCCTCGTTTCCACCAACTCTATTTCTCCAAAACGCAGACCACTCCTCATTACACCAGGGCGACGACAAGTAATTTTCCGTCAGAACTAAAACAAAATTACGAGCCGCTTGAAGGCAGTGCTCCATCTTCAACACGAAATTATCACCCGGCAAGATGTCGTGGTCCTGCACGACAAATGTGCAATTCGCTTCACCTAACACAAGCGCTACTTCATCGGCGCACTCCTTATCTTGAGTGGCTCGTGATATGAAATAGTCGACTCGGTTGCGAGCGTCGAAGCTTGGATAAGTTGGCGGCATGGTGACCAGAGTTAACAAAATTCGTCCGACGTAGTGCGAATTATATGAACGATCTCGGACGCCATGACAAGCCGCGAAAAGAGCTGGGGATCAGCCCCAGCCCTTGATGTCGAGGTCGCGGAAGGTGGTCTTGATGCGGCGCACGGTGCCCGTCTTGGAGCGCATCACGACCGTCTCGGTCTCGGCAAAATCGCCGTGGAAGCGAACGCCCTCGAGCAGCGAGCCGGAGGTGACGCCGGTCGCCGAGAAGATGACGTCGTCGGCGGCCATGTCGGCCATCGAGTACTTCCGACGGATGTCGGGGATGCCCATCTTGGCGGCGCGGGCGATCAGCTCCGGGCGCTCCTTGGAATCGTGGCGCTCGGGCGAAAGACGGCCCTGCATTTGGCCACCGATGCAGCGCAACGCCGCCGCCGCGAGCACGCCCTCGGGGGCGCCGCCGGAGCCGAGATAGATATCGATGCCGGTCTGGGTCGGGTCGGTCGTCCAGATGACGCCGGCGATGTCGCCGTCCGGAATGAGGCGGATGCCGGCGCCGGCCTTGCGCACGGCCTCGATCAGCTCCTGGTGCCGGGGGCGATCGAGAATGCAGGCGGTGATCTCGCGAACCGGGCAACCTTTCGCCTTGGCGAGATCGCTCAGGATGTCCTGCACCGGGCGGTCGAGATCGATGATGCCTTCGGGGTAGCCGGGGCCGATGGCGATCTTGTCCATGTACATGTCAGGCGCGTTGAGCAGGCCGCCCGCCTCGGAGATGGCGATCACGGCGAGCGCGTTCGGCATGTCCTTGGCGCAGATGGTGGTGCCTTCCAGGGGATCGACCGCGATGTCGACGCGCGGGCCCTCGCCGGTGCCGACCTCCTCGCCGATGTAGAGCATCGGCGCCTCGTCCATCTCGCCCTCGCCGATGACGACCTTGCCGCGGATCGCGAGCTTGCCGAGCTCGCGGCGCATGGCGTCGACGGCGGCCTTGTCGGCGCCCTTGTTGTTGCCCTGCCCGCGGAGCCGCGCGGCAGCGATGGCCGCTGCCTCGGTGACGCGCGTTATCTCCAGTACGAGGACCCTATCCAGGCCGCCCTTGACGATCGCCATGTTCCCTCTCGCCTCCTCAGCTCACCCGATCAGGCGCCTCAGTCTGCGCGACGGGATCAGTCTTTCAAAGTTTCTCGATCCGGATCATCTGCGGCTTCGACCGCAGTCGCCCGTCAGAAGAAATCGCATCGAGGGCGGCACGCATGGCCGCCTCCGTCGTCTCGTAGGTCACAATCACTACCGGCGTGGGTTGGTCCGCCTCGGGTCGCGCGCCTGCGACGGGGACAGACGGGCGCGGCCGGCGCTGCACCACGCTTTCGAGCGAGATACCCCGATCGGCCATCTGCCTCGCGACAAAGGCCATCACACCCGGCCGATCCTCGACCAGGAGACGCACATAATACGCACCCTGATGCTGGCCAAGCTTTGCCCGCCGGTAAGGTTGAAGCTTAGCCGCGGGCATGCGGAACGGTGGCATGACGCCGCCGATGGCGATGTCGATGATATCGGAGGCGACGGACGAGGCGGTCGCCTTGGCACCGGCGCCCGGACCGATCATCAGCAGAGTGCCGACGAAATCGGCGTCGATCGCCACGCAGTTGGTGACGCCGGAGACCTCGGCAATGGCCGAGTGCTTGGGCACCAGAGCGGGATGCACGCGCTGCTCGATGCCGCTCTCGGTCATCATCGCGACGCCAAGCAGCTTGATGCGGTAACCAAGATCGTTGGCGGCCTGGATGTCGGCGTCGGTGATCGTCTCGATGCCCTCGATGTCGATCTGGTCGAAAGCGACCTCGGTGCCGAAGGCGAGGCTGGTGAGCAGCGTCAGCTTGTGGGCGGTGTCGAAGCCGCCGATGTCGAAGGTGGGATCGGCCTCGGCGTAGCCCTTGTCCTGGGCCTCTTTGAGCACCTCGGCGAAGGGGCGCCCCTCTTCCTGCATGGTGGTGAGGATATAGTTGCAGGTGCCATTCAGAATTCCGTAGATGCGCGACACGCCATTGCCGGCGAGCGACTCGCGCAGCGTCTTGATCGCGGGAATGCCCCCGGCGACAGCAGCCTCGAAATTCAGCTCGACGCCGCGGCTCTCGGCAAGTCGGGCCAGCGCGACGCCGTGCCTGGCGAGCAGCGCCTTGTTGGCCGTGACGACGTGCTTGCCCGCTCCGAGGGCCGCTTCGACGGCGCGGCGGGCGATGCCCTCGTCGCCGCCGATCAACTCGACCAGAACGTCGATCCCGGGCGAGACGGCGAGCTTCTCGGCATTGTCGAACCACTCGTAGGCGTCCAGCTTGACGCCGCGGTCCTTGCCGCGATCGCGGGCGGATATGGCTGTGACGACAATCCGGCGACCGAGCGCGGAGGCCAACCGATCGCCGTGTGCATCGAGCAGCCGCAAGAGGCCAGCGCCCACGGTACCGAGGCCCGCCACGCCTAGTTTAAGGGGCTCGCGCATGAGATCTATCCAAAGAAGCCGATTCGACCGGCGATGTTGGTACCACGTCGACCCGCCGGGGTACACTCCTGCCCAAGCCGGGGAAGCGCCAAGGTCAGCGGGGCACCTTGGCTGGCAACGCCCCTTCACGCCCACTGGACACCGCCCCGGCCAAGCTCGTCGACGGGCGGAGCAGCGCCTTCACACCGGGCTGTCCATGGCACGCGTCCAGGTGATGCCACTCTTGATCTTGCGTGCCGCCACACCGCCATAGATGGAATTCGCGTCGGCGTTTGCGACCAGCAGAGCGGCGAGGCCTGATCCCATCAGGGCGCGCCCAGGCGCCCACGGAGCCCGCACGAACTCGGACTCTCAGGCCTTCTTGGCCAGCGGAATGACGTTGTGCATCGTCTCCTGGCCCTGCGACAGGAATTTCTTGATCGAACGGGCAGCCTGCCGAATACGCTGCTCGTTTTCGACGAGCGCAATCCGCACGTAGCCCTCGCCGTGCTCACCGAAGCCGATGCCCGGGGCGACGGCCACGCTCGCTCGCTCAATGAGGAGCTTCGAGAACTCGAGTGCGCCGAGTTCCTTGTAGGGGTCCGGCACTGGCACCCAGGCGAACATGGATGCGGTCGGCGGCGGGAAGCCCCAGCCGGCATTGCCGAAGCTCTCGACCAGAACGTCGCGACGTCGCTTGTAGGTGGCGCGCATCTCGGCGATGCACTCCTCGGGGCCGTTTAGGGCAGCGGCGGCCGCGACCTGGATCGGCGTGTAGGCGCCGTAATCGAGATAGCTTTTCACCCGCGCGAGGGCCGCCAGAAGACGCTCGTTGCCGACGGCGAAACCCATGCGCCAGCCGGCCATGGAGAATGTCTTCGACATGGAGGTGAACTCCACGGTCACGTCCATGGCGCCCGGCACCTGCAGCACGGAAGGAGGCGGGTCGGCGTCGTCGAAATAGACCTCGGCGTAAGCAAGATCGGACAGAATGATGATGTCGTGCTTCTTCGCGAACTGGACGAGGTCTCGATAGAAGTCGAGCGAGGCGGTGTAGGCTGTCGGATTGGCGGGGTAGCAGACAACGACCGCGATCGGCTTCGGGATCGAGTGGATGATCGCGCGCTCGAGGGCGGTGAAAAACTCCGGCGTCGGCTCTGACGGCACCGATCGAATGACACCACCGGCCATCAGGAATCCGAAGGCATGGATCGGATAGCTCGGGTTCGGCACGAGCACCACGTCGCCCGGCGCGGTGATCGCCTGCGCCATGTTGGCGAAGCCTTCCTTCGAGCCGAGCGTAGCGACGACCTGAGTCTCGGGCTTGATCTTCACGCCGAAGCGGCGGCCGTAGTAGCCGGCTTGCGCACGCAGAAGCCCTGGAATGCCTTTCGAGGCCGAATAGCGGTCCGTCCGAGGCTTGCCGACGGTCTCGGTCAGCTTGTCCAGAATGTGCTTGGGGACCGGGAGGTCCGGATTGCCCATGCCGAGATCGATGATGTCGGCGCCACGCGCTCGGGCCTCGGCCTTGAGGCGATTAACCTCGGCGAAGACGTAGGGCGGCAGGCGCTTGATGCGGTGGAATTGATCGATCACGGGACGACTCGTCGAAAAAGGGGCGCGATTCGTAGTGCAGCGTCTTACGCCCGCTGCGGGCACGCGTCAAAGGTGCCGCATCCCGGGGCCGCGACGCTGGCCGGGCAGCCTCGCGCAATGGTCACGTTGTCACACGACGAGCGCGCGACTACGTTAGCGGGTGTGGCGTGGAGCGAATCGAGGCGCGGCGATCTCGACCCGGCTCCTGCCGCGGGCTTGCGCGTGCACTCTGCGTTGGCTCGTTGCCGCGTGCCGCCTCCCCTCCCGCCGAGGATCTCATACGATGCAGAAGCCCAATGCACAGTCCGAGGCCGCCCAGCCGGTCTATGCTGTTTCGAACCCGGACGAGTTCGTGCGCAACATGCTGCTGCTTTGGGCCGAGGGCGGGCGGGCCATGGCGGGGCTGCTCGAGCGCGCGGATTCCAAAGGCGGCCCCTACAGTACAGCCTCGGAGATGACCGAGGCGACGCGGATCATGACCGAGGTCGCCCAGCAGTGGATGGGCGATCCAACGCGCACGCTCGAGGCGCAGGGCGATCTCGTCAAGGGCTACATGGAGGTCTGGTCGA